>JAISUN010000038.1 GCA_031272085.1 Dysgonamonadaceae bacterium
ACCGGCCTTGCCTGCATCAACGATTTGGAAACGTTTTTGAAGTCGGTTTTGAATGAAAATGAACACGCTCTTTCGCCGATTCCGTTCATCAATTCGTCGCATAACACCGTTGCAGCGCAGATTTCGCGGGTTCTGAAAAACCGCTCATACAACAATACTTTTTGCCATCGCGGAATCGCTTTTGAAAACGCCTTGCAGGACGCAATGCTGATGTTGCGCGGCGGCGAGGCCTCAAACGTGCTGCTCGGCGGAATTGACGAGATTTCGGAGCATTACCGCTTCCTACTTTCGAGCGTGGGACTTACCCCCGCCGACGGCGAAGGCGCGATATTTTTTATGCTCGCAAATCAGCCTGACAGAAATACTTACGCAAAAATATGCGCTTTAAAAACTGCGGTATTTTCTTTCCCAAATCCTTGCCAAATAGAAGATTTTGTAAACGATTTCCTCGACGAAGCGCAAATTTCTGTCAATGAGATAGATACCCTTTTGCTTGGAATAAACGGGAACGAGGCTGACGATTCAATTTACTTTCAGGTTCAAAAACTCTTTCCGCCGGATATTCAATTTGCAAAATACAAGCATTTGTGCGGCGAATACGCTACCGGAGCGGCTTTTGCCCTTGCGCTTTCGGCACAATCCATCAAAAACGGCAGATTCCCGGAATCTTGCCTGCTCGGCAAAACCGGCGTCCGGCAAGCGGAGAAAATTCTGATTTTCAATCATTACCAGAGACAAAACTTTTCGCTGATGATTGTAGAAAAGCCCTGTTTTTCTTAAAAAAATGAAAAAATATGGTATCCTGATATTTTTTTCTTACCTTTGCGCCTCAAAATTAAAGAACTTATGACAGAGAAATGGACTACGATTATTAAACCCCAAACCGGCCTGTTCGAGATAAATTTCAAGGAATTATTTCGATATCGAGACCTTTGGCAACTGTTTGTAAAGCGGGACATTGTTACGCAATACAAACAGACAATTCTCGGTCCGCTGTGGTTTTTTATCAATCCGATTATTACGACAATTATGTATATGGTTGTGTTTGGGGGAATTGCGAAAATTCCTACCGACGGCTTGCCACAGCCACTTTTTTATCTGTCGGGAATTTGCATCTGGAACTATTTCCAAACCTGTATTCTGAAAACATCATCAACATTTCGGGACAACGAAGGCATCTTCGGGAAAGTTTATTTTCCACGATTGGTTATGCCGCTATCTACCGTTACGTCAAGCCTTTACGTTTTCGGAATCCAACTGCTGCTCTTTGCGGTAGTTTATATTTATTATGTAATCACAGGCCTCCATATCGCGCCGAATATTTATATTTTGCTGCTGCCGGTTTTAGTTTTGATGGTAGCGGGGCTTTCGCTGGGATTTGGAATTATAACATCCTCATTGACAACTAAATATCGCGATTTGAGTTTGCTTTTTACATTTATTGTCCAGTTGTGGATGTACGCCACTCCGATAATTTATCCGATGAGTATGATGAGCGCCAACAAACAGATGATTGCCGCTCTCAATCCGCTTTCGCCGGTAGTCGAGGCCTTCCGTTACGCCCTGCTGGGAACGGGAACATTCAACTGGTGGTATCTCGGTTACAGTTTCGCCTTTATGTGCGTGGTGCTGGGCGTTGGAATGGTAATATTCAACAAGGTTCAGAGGTCGTTTATGGATACGGTGTGATGAATTAAAAATAAAAAATTGAGAATGAGTAATATCGCTATACAATTTGAAAATATAAGTAAGCAGTATCGTTTAGGGCTGGTTTCGACAAAAACGTTGAGCCACGATTTGAACCGCTGGTGGCAGACGGCCATTCTCAAACGGGAAGACCCATACCTGAAAATCGGCGAAACAAACGACCGTTCGGTTGCCGGAAACAGCGAGTATGTCTGGGCTTTGCGCGATATTAATTTTGACGTCAATCAGGGCGATGTGCTTGGAATTATTGGGAAAAACGGAGCAGGAAAATCAACCCTTCTAAAAATACTGTCGCGGGTAACAACGCCGACTACCGGAATTATCAGAGCCAGAGGCAAGATAGCATCGCTTTTAGAAGTAGGCACAGGTTTTCATCCCGAACTTACCGGACGCGAAAATATCTATATGAACGGCGCAATTATGGGAATGACCAAGAGCGAGATTACACGCAAATTAGACGAGATAGTTGAATTTGCAGGAGTAGCCCGCTACATCGACACTCCTACAAAGCGCTATTCAAGCGGAATGACAGTTCGTCTGGGTTTTGCCATAGCCGCCCATCTCGACCCCGAAATTTTAGTAGTGGATGAGGTGCTTGCCGTTGGAGATGCTGAATTTCAGAAAAAAGCCGTAGGAAAGATGCAGGAAGTGAGCCGCGGCGAAGGGCGGACTGTGCTGTTTGTGAGCCATCAGTTAAATTCCGTTAGAGCATTGTGTAACAAGTGTATATTGATGGATAACGGATGTATTGCCGATGCAGGGGATACGGAAACTATTGTTTCAAAGTATCTTAACCAGTACAATGATGATTCGATGAGAAGCATTTGGATTAATCCCTGCAACGAATTTTATTCCCAGTATTTTACTCCCGCAAAAATGTATGTAATTGACAAAAAAAGTTTATTACCAACAACAGAATTGAACAACAATGATGCTTTTGGTGTCTGCATAGAAGGCAAGGTTGAGGCAAAACACCACGGTTTCAATGTTGGTTTTGCGGTTTATTCTTCGTCAGGCGAGTTGATTTTCTGGTCTTTAAATACGGATTCTTTGCCTCATAAATTTATTGATGTTCAAATGGGGCAAAATAAGATAGTTATGTGGATGCAGCCTCACTATTTGAATGAAGGAAAATATAGAGTGGAGTTGATTACGTCAATTCACAATAACGAATGGCTCTGCAAACCGGAAACAAAATCGCCAAGCATTTTCTTTAACATTAACGGGGGGTTGAGCGACTCGCCTTTTTGGCAGGAGCATAGACCCGGCATTATGGCGCCAATTAATGAATTTGAAATATTAAACATATAATTTTTTTGCGATGGGAGCGATTAGTTTTTCTATACCAAAAGATATGGTATTAAAACTCAAAAAAAACGTCGAAATTGACAATTTTGTGGAAACCGGGACTTATCTCGGAAATACTACATTTTGGGCTGCCAGTTATTTCAAGAATGTTTATACGATTGAAATTAGTCCTGAAATCAGTAAAAAAACGGCTTCAAAATCAGGCTGTCCTAAAAATATTGAATTTATTATAGGGGACAGTCGGAATGAGATTCCAAAAGTTGTTGATAAATTACAAGGAAGAACGATATTTTGGCTTGACGGACATTGGTGTTCCGGAGCGGGCGGAAAGGAAAATGAATGTCCGCTGATTGAAGAATTGAAGGCTATTTCGAAATGCGATAAGCCTATAATTCTGATTGACGATGCCAGATGTTTTTTAGGACCGTTGCCGCCTCCTCATAATTCCAGCGATTGGCCTACAATTGATGAGATTATTCTTTTGTGCGGCCAACTATTTTCAAATTGTTTCACGACCATAATTGACGATGTGATAGTATGTGTGCCGGAAGACGTGAAGCCAGTTATCTTTGATTATTGGCAATCAACTTTTAACGAGCGTTTTGCCCCAGTAACTTCAACTGAAAAAAAGAGCCTTGTAGAAAAAATAGTATCAAAATCGTATCATATATTAAAAAATAGAATTCATCGCAAACCGCCAACTGCACAAGAGATAGAGGAAATGAACAGGGTTAGATTTTTTAACAGAAACAAGTGGTTAGCCGAAAAAAAATTCAAATCCATTATTGATATTGGAGCCAATATAGGTCAATTTGCAAAAAAAGCGAAATGGCTGTTTCCTGACGCAAAATTATATTCATTTGAACCTATACCTTTCGTTTACGAGGAATTGAAAAATAATTTTAAAGATGACTGTAATTTTAGAGCATTTAATTGTGCATTAGGCGACGAAGAGGGCGAAACCTCGTTTTATCTTAATGGTTTTAGCGATTCGTCGAGTATGCTGAAAATGACTGATGTTCACAAAGATAATTTTCCAATTACTTTTAATGAACAAAGTATCAATGTAGAAATAAAAAAACTTGATAATGTGATGTCTGTTAATCAAATAGAAAAACCTTATTTAGTCAAGTTGGATGTTCAGGGATACGAAGAAAAGGTAATTAGGGGTGGCGAAAACATTATTTCAAATGCTGATTTTATTATAACGGAAGTCTCATTTGCCGAATTGTATGAGAAACAACCGCTTTTCAACGATATTTATAATTTGTTAAAATCACTTGGTTTTCAATATGTCGGCAATTTTGAACAGTTATATTCTGAAACTTCGGGCGAAATTTTACAAGCCGATGCAATGTTTTCAAAAATAAAATAAAAAATCACCATGCTGCTGTCAATAATAATCCCCTGCTACAACGAGGAGCCGGTTGTTGAAGAAACCTATCGGCGCCTTGTTTCGGTTTTGAAATCGAGCGGTTGCGAATACGAACTGCTGTTCGTAAACGACGGCAGCAGCGACGCTACTTTGCAGATACTCAAACGTTTATCAGAATCGGATAGAGCAGTTAAAATTTTAAGTTTTTCGCGGAATTTCGGGCATCAGTGCGCCGTAACTGCCGGAATAAACTGCTGCAACGGCGATTACGCCACAATTATCGACGCCGATTTACAAGACCCGCCCGAAGTTATCCCCGATATGCTCAACCTGATGAGAACCGAAAATGCCGGCGTTGTTTACGGGGTTCGCAAAAAACGCGAAGGCGAAAGCGGCTTTAAAACGGCAACTGCCAAGATTTTTTACCGCATTTTGAACCGACTTTCCGACGTGAAAATTCCGGTTGATGCAGGTGATTTCAGGATTATCGACCGGAATGTTATCAACGAGTTTAACCGGCTGGGCGAAAGGAATAAATATATCAGAGGCTTGGTTAGTTGGCTGGGATTCAAGCAGATACCGTTCTATTACGAGCGGGCGCCACGTTTTGCCGGCGAAACGAAATATCCCTTGCGCAAGATGCTGAAATTCGCGATGGTAGGCCTGTTTTACTTCTCGAAAAAACCGCTCGACATCGCGCTTTCCTTAGGATTTGCCAGCGTATTGCTCGGTCTGATTTACGGTTTCTGGGTTTTTATCGCCAAGATTTTCGACCTGACTTTTACAGTTTCCGGCTGGGTTTCAATCATTATGCTGATAATTTTCTTCGGCGGGATTCAGTTGCTAACTATCGGAGTATTAGGAAAATACATTGGAAATCTTTTCGACGAAGTTAAGCAGCGGCCGGAATACATCATCAGCGAAAAAGTTAATTTCAACAAATAAAGGCATATTTCAGCCGGGCAGAATATTTTCCGCTGAGAAAATCGACATTTCCATATACAACAAACTCTGTATCAGTTGTTTCTGCTAACAGGCGGATATATTCCTGCAAATCATTTTCATTTATTTTGCCGACAAAACAGGTGGTTTCGCCCTGAATCCTATGCCTGATAGCGATTTCGCCAAGCATAATATTCGGCAATGTATAAACAAAAACGGCCGGACTTGGAAAATAGTTTTCCCTGTCGGAAATCGTTTGGCGATGCTTAATATCGGTATCGAGCGAGGATGTTACGGTACTGAAAACAAGCGCGGTTTTTTGCCGGTTAATATGCTCAAAGTCAGGAATTTCCCTTGTCATATACTCGAAGCAGGCGAAGGCAAGTTTGCAGAGTTCGTCCATTTTGTGAAATTTCGGATAGTCGATTTCCAAATGTCGGTAAGCCGCTTTTATAAAATCGTGGAAGGGTAGGGCGGGAGCGGATGAAAAAACCGTTTCGCCGTTGCGCGCGATTTTGTTATCTTTCACAGTATAAAGCAGTTCCGTAAATACAGGCTTTGCCTTATTCGGCTTTTTCTTTGGCAAAATGCGGTCTGAAAAGGCGATTGCGCTGTTGAATCCTCCAAATCCGGAAGCAGTTTTCAGGAAAGTGTGAATGTCGGCCTTTTTGTGAGTGGAAGCGAGGTTCAGAGGCTCCGAAGTGCCGGGAATTTCGTAGCCGAGCGTGGCAAAAAGCGTTTGGCATTTCAGCGATTCGATGCAGACAGCCGTTTCAATCACGCCCGAAGCGCCGAGAGTATGTCCGAAATAGCCTTTCAGGCTGCCGGACGGGGTTTTCGACAGGTTGGAAAGCCGCATCGCTTTCGATTCCATCTCGTCGTTATAAACCGTGGCGGTGCCGTGAAGATTTACGAAATCGACGTCCTCATGCCTGATGCCGGAATATTTAAGCGCATTTTCCATTGCGAGGCTCAATCCGTCGCCGGTGCGCGAAGGGCCGGAAATATGGTTTGCATCGTTGCTTGTCGCGCCGCTAAGTATCCGGATTTTTCTTTCGCCGCAGGCTTGTTTCTCATTGTTTGTCAGCCAGATACAACCGACTGCTTCGCCTATCGAAAGGCCGTCGCGACGGGCGTCGTAAGGCCGGCAGGGTTGCGGACTTATGGATTTGAAGGACTGGAAGCCGGAAACGGTAAATGCAGTTACAAAATCGAGGCCGAGAACAAAAACGTTGTCGGCGCGTCCGGTTTCCAAAAGCCGCGAAGCGGCGGTTATGGCTGAAACTCCTGATACACAGGCGTTTGAAATGACAATAGGCTCGTTTCCCATATTGAAAAATAGGGAAATCTCTTTTGCCGTTTTGTCGAGAAAAACTTCATTTTCCGGCGGAATTTTACCGCTCAAAGCCGCAATATTTCCCTTGGTTGTGGACAGGATGAGCCGGGTTTTTTCATCAAAAACGGGCTTGCAGGCGGTTTTGCGGCAGCAAAGCAGGATGGACAGGATTCCGCTTGCGACAGCCGGACTGTATTCCGACAGGCCGTTTTCGGCAATCAGCCGGTTCAATTTTTCTCTGTCGAAAACCGCTGCCTGAAAGGGTTCGGGATAAATTTCAGGATTAACGCTTTCGGCGATTCCTGTTTTCAAATCGATGATTGACTGGATATTTTCTTCGCTTGTGAAGCCGAGCGAACTTATGATATTGGTCGAAACGACAAAAACTTCTTTCAAATTATCTTCCATCGCTGTTTCCATTCGGTGTAAAAATTGGGATTTTGAAGAACCAACTGGTCGTTTTGGTCAAGAAAAACCTGAATTGTGTAGGCTGTAAGCACAATTTCGCCCTCGCTGTTGTAAATGATATAATCGAAATGAATTTTGGCCGCTTCGGTAGGAATATAGCGGGTTTCGACTATGAGCGCCTCGCCGGTTTTCATCGTTTTTTTGTATTCGATTTTCAGGTCAACAATCGGCGCCTTGTAGCCCGAACGGTAAATATCCATATAGCCGATTCCGCCATAGCGTTTTCCGAAGTCTTCGCGGCCGTCTTCCAAATATTTCAGGTAATTGCCGTGCCATGCGATTCCCATCATATCCACTTCGCTGAAACGGATTTTGCACTCGGTACGGTGCGTCAGGGCGGGATTTTTCGTTTTTCTTTTCATTATTAATTCCTCAAAACGACTGCAAATGTACAAAAATTTCTTCAAAATAAAAATACACTTGCCGGCAATCTGTTTGAAAATTGCCGGAAGTGTATGATTCGGATTTTAGCAGAAAAGGGCTATTTCTTTCCGAACAGGTTGCCCAGAAGTCCGCCCAGCAAGCCTCCTCCGCTGCTGCTACTGCTACCGACTTGCGTTTTTTTCTTGCCCGTAGCGGTAGTTGTTTCGCTGCCGCTTGAAAGCATCGAGGACAGGTCGTTGAAATCAAGTTTTCCGTCGCCGTTGCGGTCGAGCAGGTTAGAAACGTTCAATCCGCTTGTTGCGCCGCCTGTCAGCGAACTCAAAATGTTAGAGATGTCGAAGCCTTTATTGCTTGCATCGGCTGTGTTTTTCGATAGCGAGCCGAGGATGGAAGGCACAATCGAGGCTGCAATTCCGCTTGCCGCGCTTTTTGCAATTCCGGTTTTGCTTATCAGGGATTCGATTACCGAACTCTGAACCGTTTTTGTTATTGCGCTGCTGATGTTTCCGCCGCTGGAAAGCATATTCAGGATGCTGCCAAGGCCTGCGCCGGTAGCTTCTGATTTCAGGCCGTTGAAAACTCCGTCGGCAATAGAGGATATTGCGGCTTCGTTTTTCTCGTTCGGAACTGCAGAGTTGTTAATTACTGTGTTTCCGGCGTACTGTTGAACCAATTCGACTAATTTGTCAATCATAAATCTAATTTTTTAAAGTTAATAAATTTGTTCATATTAAATCACAACAGATTTAATGACAAATGTAGCAAAAAAATCCAAGAACAAACTTTTTTATGCGTTTTTCATCAAAAAAATCTTCATTTCGCCCGAAGCAAGGCTTTTTTCTCCGGTTTTAACATTTACTGCGACAAGACTGCAATCAAAAATTTCCTGAACGACAGCAACTTCTGTTACAAGTTTTTGTCCGATTGTCGGTAAAACGTTGATAATTATGTTTTTAAGAGCGCCTATATAACCTACCGGCACCGGCTCGTTTTTTTTGCGGCATTCGTAGCCGACGCGCAGGGCGCAGGATTGGGCAATGTGTTCCACGATTCCCGCTTCGTTGAGGCAGCCGTTTTCCACAAAAATATTGTCCTCTGCAACAGTCAGTCCCGAAAACGATTTGCCGTTTTCTATTCCATAGAAAGCATCAACCATTATAATCGGCTCGCGTTGAGGAATATAGTCTTTTATTTTTTCGCCTGAAATCAGTGGTAATTGAGTAGTTTTCATATCAATAAATTTTTCAAGGTTTCCGCAAATATTCCCAAATCAGGCCTTTTTTGTTTCGTTTCAGGCGGAAAGCCTGCATTTCGGTTTCTGAAATGTCGTCGGGAAAAACCCAGGCTTTGCCGGTGGCCTGCGCACGCGCTTTCAGTGTTGAAGGCTCAAAATTTCGGGAAATGTAATAGCGCGGTTCCAGCAAATCGTCGTCGGCAGCGATGACGCCGTCGCGGATGGCGTACTGTTGAAGCGCCGTTCCGGGATAAATCCTCATTCCGACGAAGGGGAATATCACCGTATAGCGCAGCAGGCGCGAGTTTTCAAATGTTTCGGCAAGCGTGGCGTCAGTTTCGCCGTAACCGCCCAAAATCATAAAATGAGCATAAAAAATGTTGTTTTTCAGAGCAAGTTCCGAAGTTTTCAGGACGGTTTCAAAATCGAAATCCTTGCCGTAATTCCGCAACTGTTCGTCACAAAACGATTCGGTGCCGAACTCAATATGCGTCAGCCCCGAACGCTTGTAAAGCGCCAGTTCTTCGTCTGTCAGGTTTGAGGGTGAAAAATAGGCCGCCCAATTGACCTTCAAGCCGCGTCGGATAATGGTTTCGGCCAATTCCATTGTATTCCGGCGGTCGATATTGAACAGCGAATCGGTAAAGAACACGTAATTTATGTTTTTTTCGCGGAGCAGCCGCTCAATATTGTCGATAACTTCTTCTGTTTCAAGTGTTCTGACCCTTCGCCCCTCAATCAGCGGATATGAGCAGTAAACGCAGCGATGATAGCAGCCACGCTTGGTCTGGATGTTCAACATACCGCTGTGCTGCCAGTACCAGTCCACCAAATCAGGCTCGTAATTTACTGTTAATGAGGTAGAAAAACTGGTACGCTGATTCAGGACTATTACGCCATTTTTGCGGTAAATCAAGCCTTCGATAGCGGAGTAATCGCTTCCGGTTTCGAGGCAGGTAATCAGTTCTGTCAGAGCCTTTTCGCCTTCGCCTTTTACGGCAAAATCGGCATTCAGGCGGTCGAACAGGATTTTTGGATAGAGCGAAAATCCCGCGCCGCCCAAAATAAGAGGCGCAGAAGAATTTTTCTTAACAATTATTGTAATTTCCTCATAATCAGGAATAAAACTCTTTTGGTCGAAAGAGTTCGCTCCGTCGATATTTCGGATTGAAACGCCGATGTAGTCCGGCTTTTGCGCAACAATTATCGAGGCTAATTCTTCGCTTGTTCCGCGGTTCATATCGAAAGTCAGAATCTCAATTCCGGGCAGGCTTTTTTTCAGATAAGTAGCCAGATACGAAATTCCTATCGGATAGATTGGATACGGGTCGTGAAGCCGGTTTGCCGATATTAGAAGAATTTTTTTATTCATACCAGAAATCGTAATAGTTAAACCACTGTTCGGGATATTTTTTCAGGATTTTTTCGAGCGAATCGACATAAAGGCTCATCAGTTCGTCCATTCCGCTGTGTCCTTTCCGCGGCTCGGCGACGGTAAAGATAAAGCGGTACTTCATCCCCGGTTCGCGCATCGAAAAATAGAAGGCCACAGGCGCCTCAAAACGGCTTGCAATGAGGAAAGGGCCGATGGGAAAACGCGCCGGGCGACCCATAAAATCCATCACTTTCGACGATTTTTCGTCAATAAAGCGGTCGCCTTGAAAACAGACGCATTCGTGGTTGTCCAGAGCGTCTTTTATCTGAAAAATATGCGAAAATTCGGAATCGGAAATCGGGATTATTTTGTGATTTACGGGCGCAAGGACTTCTTCTAAAATGTCTTTAATTTTCTGATATTCAGCATCGTACATCACAATATTTATTCGATTTGCATAATCGCCGAAAAAATTCTCGCCGGCTTCCCAGTTGCCTGCGTGAGCGCCGATTAGGATTATTCCGCGCCCGCTGTCAAGTTTTTCAAGGAAAGCCGGGTAATTTTCAAATTCGTATTTATAGCGGTCGGCAAATCCGGAACGGACTGCCACCTTGTCAATCAAAATTTGCCCGAAACGGAAATAATTGATATACAGATATTTAACAGTTTTGAAAAAGCCGAATTTCTGAATTTTTCTGAAATATTTCCAGTTAGATTTGGTTGCTAAGGGCGCAAAAGGGATGAAATGAACGACAATAAAAATCAGGAAAAAATAGGCGAATTTAACGCCGAAACGCCGGATAATGCAGATGAAAAACCGGTATCCGAAACTGCCTCCTCGCGATTTTCCCTTCCATAGCATACTTCAACCTCCCGTTTTGGAAGAAATGAAATCGTAAAAATCAGCAAAAGTAACCAATCCTGCGAAATCGTCGGATTTCATTTTATAGCCGAAATTGTTTTCCACCACCACGACCATATCCACGAGGTCGAGGCTGTCGAGTTCCAGAGTTTCCATCAGCGGTTTTTCAGGCTGAATGATTGTCTTGTCAATTTCAAATTCTTCGGCTAAAATGCTGTTTATTTTTTCTATCAATTCCGTTTTTTCCATTTTTTTATACCTTTTTTATAATCAAAGTCGAGTTTGTTCCTCCGAATCCGAATGAGTTAGAGAGGAATGTATCAAATTCAGTATCAATTCGTTGCGTCGGGATATTCAGTTTTGCGGAATATTCGTCGGGCGTTTCAAAATTGATGTTGGGGGCGATAAAATCGTTGTGGAGCATCAGCAGCGAGTAAACGATTTCGCTGGCTCCGGCCATCCACATTTCGTGTCCGGTAAGGGCTTTTGTCGATGCAACATAAGGTTTCAGGCTGCCGAAAGCGGCGTCGATTGCCTGTGCTTCCATAGCGTCGCCGATTTGCGTGGAAGTCGCGTGGGCATTGATATAGGCAATATCTTTGCGGGCGAGTCCGGACTGGCGGATTGCCATTTCGAGCGATGTTTGAAGCCCTTCGACATTTGGGTTTGAGATATGTTCGCCGTTCGACGAAAAGCCGTATCCAAGTATTTCGCCGAGAATCGGGGCTCCGCGTCGGGCTGCGCTTTCCGGGGTTTCGAGGATAACGGTTGCCGCACCGCCGCTTGGAATCAGGCCGTCGCGTGCCTTGTCGAAAGGGCGCGAAGCGCGTGTCGGCTCGTCTTCGCGGACGGAAAATGCGCTTATTCCATCGAAACTACCTACTGCACAAGGATTTACTTCCTGTGCGCCGCCGCAAACTATTACGTCCTGGTAGCCGTTTGCAATCAGCAACATTCCCATTCCTATGGCGTGGGAACCGCTTGCGCAGGCGGCCGAAACGGTCATATTTATGCCTTTCAGCCGGAAAATAACCGACAGATTCATTGTAACGGTCGAGTTCATCGACTTGAAAATTGAGCCGGAACCGACCATTGCGGTATCCCGTTTGCTGCGGATTATGTCCATCGAACTGACTACGGCGTCGGCTGTGCTGTCGTTGCCGTAAAGTATTCCGACAGAGTTCTTTTCGAGAAAATCAAGGTCGATTTTCGCCATTTCCAGCGCCTCGGAAGTAGCGGCGAAAGCGTAGGCGCCTTCTTCGGGAAGAGTGTTGCGGTGCTTGCGGTCGAGCGAGGAACGGAGGTCGGGCGGCGTGAGGAGGCCTGTCAGCGGGGAACGAAACCCCATTTCTTTTCTCACAGGGTCGATTCCAACGCCGGACTTGCCCTTATACAGCGAATCCAGCGCTTCATGCCGGTTTTTGCCTATGCACGAATAAACGCCGATACCGGTAATAACAACTCTTCTCATCAATAATCAGTTCAATTTTTTAAAATAAAAGCGCACAAAGATAAAAAAAAATTATAATTGCTGCAAATTTACAGTCCGCCGCTAACCGAAATTACCTGTCCGGTGATGTATGAAGCCCGCTCGGAGGCTAAAAAACCGACCAATTCGGCAACTTCTTCCGGACGGCCGAAACGGCCTGCGGGAATCAGTTTTTTCAGTTCGTCGGCGTTGAGGTCGCGCGTCATATCGGTTTCGATAAAACCGGGGGCGACGGCATTTACCGTAACTTTCTTTTTTGCCGTTTCCAGCGCCAGAGCCTTGGTCATTCCTATAATTCCGGCTTTTGCTGCCGAATAGTTTGTTTGCCCCGACATCCCGTTTATGCCCGACATCGAAACGATATTTACAATCCGTCCGTATTTGCGGTTAAGCATAAATTTTATCAGGAAGCGGCTCAAATAGAAGGCCCCGTTGAGCGAAGTCGAAACGACATCGTTCCATTCCTCATCGGTCATCCAGAAAAGCAGGTTGTCGCGGCGGATGCCGGCATTATTTACCAAAACCTCGATGTAATCGCCGTTGTGGGCATTTGTCCACTCTGTGAGGGAGGCTTCGGTTTGCGTTTTGTCGGCCACGTCGAATTGCAGCAGTTCGCCTTCGCCGCCGCCGGCGCGTATTTCGGACAGGGTTTTTTCGGCTTCTTCGGTGTTCGATTTGTAATTTACAAGCACAAAATAGCCTTCCGATGCGAGTTTCATGGCTATTGCGCGGCCTATTCCCCGCGAGGCTCCGGTAACAAGGGCGTATTTCATATTGCTAACTTTTTGTTTTTCAGATAGATATTCATCGCTTCAATTTCCCTGTATTTTGGAGTATCTTCCACAAAAACGGGGAAAAACGAGCGGATATCGGAATAAATTTCCTTGCCGAGGGTCGAAAGTTCGTCCTGGATTTTCAGGCAGTCGATAGCCTGAACGATTGCCATAAAATGGATGCTCATCACCTGAAATCCGTTTTCGATAACCGTTTTCGCGATTTGAGCCGAGTTGGTTCCCATACTCACAACATCCTGATTATCATTGTTATTCGGGATACTGTGGACGCACATCGGATTCGACAGGGTTTGCGATTCGGCGGTTGTTGATGTGGCGGTAAACTGCGCAGCTTGCAGCCCGTAATTCAGGCCTTTTACGCCGAGATTTACAAAAGGCGGCAAAATATTGTTGATTCGGTCGTGAAAGAGGTAGTTCATCTGGCGTTCGGCTAACATTGTGAGTTTCACGACGGCTATTTTCAGTTTGTCCATCTCGAAGGAAATGTAGTCGCCGTGGAAGTTTCCGCCGTGGAAAACGTTTTGCGCAAAGCGGTCAACTATCGGGTTGTCGCTGGCGGAATTAACCTCGTCAATCAGAACTTTTTCGGCATTGTCAATCTCGTCGGAAACCGGGCCGAGAACTTGCGGAACGCAGCGCAGGGAGTAGTATTCCTGCACTTTGTCGCGGATATATTCTTCTTCGGTGCGGCGTTTATAAAAAAATTCTTCGCGTTTGCGGAGGCGTTTCGTGCCTTCGAGGGTTTTCCTCATTCTGGCGGCCACTTCCTGTTGCCCGCGATGCCGTTTTACCTTGTTTATCTCAACCGAAAAATAGTCGTCGAAAGAGGCCGTAATCTCGTTTACCATGCAGGAAGCGGCAATTCCCCAAGCGAGCAGTTTTTTTGCGTAAATAAGGTTTATCAGTCCGATTCCGGTCATGGCAGAGGTGCCGTTTGCGAGCGACAGTCCTTCGCGGATGTGCATCTTTATGGGTTTAAGTCCCAGCAAATCAAGGACTTCCTTTGTAGGGCGGCGTTCGCCTTTGTAAATAACTTCGCCTTCGCCAATCATACAAAGGGCAATGTGGGCTAACTGCACCAAATCGCCGCTTGCGCCCACGCTTCCGTGTTCAAAAATAAGCGGATAAATTTCGTTGTTGATAAATTCTGCCAGTAGATTGACCACGTCGGGGTGAATGCCCGAATAGCCCTGCAAAAAGGTGCTGATTCGGGCGAGCATAACGGCTCTGACGTACATCGGGGGCAGCAAAGCGCCTGTTCCCGTGCTGTGGCTTCGGATAAGGTTGTATTGCAGTTGGGCGCGAAATTCGTCGCTGACGCGGTATTGCGCCATTGGGCCGAATCCGGTGTTGATGCCGTAAATCAGTTTTTCGTCGGAAAACTTTTTCAGGAAGTCGAAGCCGGCCTGAACATTTTCGAGTGCTTGCTTGTCCAATGCAATTTGTTCGTTTCGGAACAGGATTGCCTCTACCTGCTCCAAATTCAGTTCGTTTACAGAAATTTTCACAATATCTTTTTAAATTTGGGTGCAAAGATACGTGAAAAATTTTTAAAATTATTGAATAAAATGGAAAAAATACATTGTCGGCGGCGGAAAAATATTTTTCTATAAATTATTCTATCCGCTTTTCAAAAAAAATCCTTATCTTTACGCAATTTTAATTTTATAATTTTTTTACGAAACATGGAAAACGATATTTTTAACTTAACTACCGAGCAATTGAAAAAGATTGCCGATACGCTTAAACTGCGGATTGACGAAGGTTTCCAGAAAGACGGCGAAGAAATTCGCTGCCTGCCTACCTACATCATCCCGAAAGATAAAATCGACCGCGAAAAAGTGCTTGTCCTCGACCTCGGAGGCACAAATTTCCGCGCCAACGTGGTGGATTTTTCAGGCTCCGAACCGGTTGTGCATCCGGGAATTAAAAAAGACCTGCGCTTCATTATGAACGCGCCGGAAGGTTACAATTACATAGACCTTTACCAAAAAATGGCCGAACTGATTTCGTCTCTCAATTTAGATGGCGTAAAATCAATCGGTTACTGCTTCTCGTATCCCTGCGAATCGACCCCTGACGGCGACGCTTACCTGCTCTACTGGACAAAAGGCGTAACAATTAAAAACCTTGAAAAAATCGAAGGCAAAGAAACTCCCTTAGTTGGAAAATCGCTTATGGATTATCTGAACAAGAACGTCAATTCGGCTGATTTTAAAAATATTAAGGTTATAAACGACACGGTTGCAAGCCTTTTTGCCGGACTTACCGACAAGAAATCGCAGGCTCATATCGGGCTGATAGTCGGCACCGGAACCAATATGGCGCTGCTTTTCCCTGCCAACAAACTGCCTAAAATAAGCCCGAAATACAAGAAAGAAGCCCTGATTCCAATCAACCTCGAATCCGGGAATTTCTATCCACCTTACCTGACGATTATCGACGACAAGATTGACAAATATTCCGGCAGTTCAGGCTCGCAACGCTTCGAGAAAGCCATTTCGGGAATGTATCTCGGCCGCCTGCTCGAATTTGTCTTCTCTTGCGACGAGATGGAAGCCAATTTCGACGCCGAAAAACTCACTCGGATAATGAGTTATCCCGATATGTACAAACACAAGTACGTAAAGGCTTCGCACGCGGTTTACGAACGCTCGGCAAAATTGGTCGCCGCTTCGCTTGCCGGACTGATATTCAAAATGGCGGAGGCTAATCCCGAAATTACCGACGTCCGCCTCGCCGCCGAAGGCAGCCTCTTTTGGAGCAAAGACCAGAAAGGCGACCGCAATGTGAAGTTCACGCCTTATAAAGACAAGGTGCTTGAAGAACTGTATCTTATTCTGAAAGAAGCAAATATGGAAAAGATTATCGTTCACGTCGAAGAAATCTCGCACGCCAATCTGATTGGTTCGGGCATAGCTGCACTTTCGGATACCATCGAATCCGTAATATGAAATTTGCTGAACTGAACGAACTTTCGGCCAAACAAACCGGGCTGTCGAAACGGGAATCTGAACAGCGGATTAACGATTTGACAGCCTTGTTCGCAAAACTCCTTTCGGCAGGGAAAAAGATTGAAATCCCGGATTTTGGCCGCTTGGAAGTTATTGAAAAACAAGAATATACAGCCATTGACGCCGCTACGGGAAAACGTTTTCTGTATCCGCCTGAATTGGAAATAATATTTAATGAGCGATAAATTCAAACTGTCGGATTATGCTTCGCGGCTTGCCGAAAAATGGCAGGTAACAACGGAAGAAGCCGAATACTTTCTCCGCAATTTTTTTGAACTTGCGAAGAAAGGGCTTGTTTGCGATAAGTCGGTAGAAATTAAGAATTTAGGTGTCTTTTCATTTTCGGAAAACGGGATAAGTTTCGCTGCCGACAAGGATTTGGCCGACACAATTAATGCGCCCTTCGAGTTTTTTGAGCCGGTAGAAGTGAAAACTGAAAGCGAACCAATCAAAACGGATGAGCCGGACAAAACAGATGAAACAGAAGCAGATGAAACAGAATATGTTGAGCCTGAAACAAGCGCAAAAACCGGACAATTCCCGCTAATTTGGTTTTTTATCAGCATTTCGGCGGCTGTGCTGCTGGCCTGCGCCCTCGTTTTTTACACTCCGATTGGCGCAAATTTGTTTTCAAAAACGATTTGTGAATTGCCTGAAATTGATTTGCAAAGTCCTGAAATTAAGCCTGACAGCATAATCAAAAACCAAGAAACGCCTAAACCATTGCCTGAATCGAAAAAATACAGGATAAAACGCGGCGACCGGCTCACGACAATCGCCCGTCAGGAGTACGGAAACAAGAAATTTTGGGTTTATATTTTTGAAGAAAACCGCGAAAAAATAAAAGACCCGGACAATCTCGAAATAGGCTTGGAAATCTCAATCCCGCCGGCTGAAAAATACGGCATTTCCGCTAATGACGCCGCTTCCATAGAAAAAGCAAAAGAATTGGAAAAAAAATTGCTTGAAAGCCGGTAACTATCTGATTCCCCGACTGTTAAGCGCCTGCTGGTAACGTCGGGCGTTGCGGTTATGTTCGGCCAGAGTTACGGCAAAGTTGTGTTGCCCCGAAAAATCCTCTTTTGCAGCCATATACAGATAGTTATGCCGCGAATAGTTCAAAACCCCGTCGATTCCGGCAGCCGAAGGCACGCGAATAGGGCCGGGCGGCAAACCTGCATATTTATAGGTATTGTAGGGCGAATCGACTTCCAAATGCGAAAACAGAATACGGCGCAAGGCGAAATCGCCGACGGCAAACTTGACTGTCGGGTCGGCTTGAAGCAGCATTCCCTTCCGTAAACGATTGATATACAGCCCGGCAACCATGGGATATTCGGTTTTGGAAGCAGTTTCTTCTTCAACTATCGATGCTAAAATGGAAACTTCTATCGGGCTTAACGACAACGATTTAGCCTTTTCGAGCCTCGCTTCCGTCCAAAAACGCTCGTATTCGCGCTTCATCCGCTTCAAAAACTGCTCGACCGGAATATTCCAGTAAACCTCGTAAGTATTTGGGATAAACATTGCGGTAATTGTTGCGGTATCGAAGCCTAAACTGCTGCAAACCTGACTGTTATCGAGTTCTGCAAGCAGATTTCCGCTGCCGAACATCATTTGGCCGCCTATTTTTTCGGCTAAATCGCTTTTCAAGCGGGCATTATTGAAAGTCAGTTTTACGGGCGACTGGATGCCGTTGCGCATCATCCGGACGGCTTGTAAACAGTTCATATTCGGCTCAATATCGTATTTTCCCGTTTTAATGTTTTTGGGATAATTCATTGCTTCGGCCATTTTTTGGAATAGAGCCGGATTTTTCAGTTTCGCCTTGTCTTTCAGTTGCAGCATAATGTCGTTAAAATCCTTATTTTCATCAACATAGATGCTTACCGGCTGCGTTATACCGAAAGACGGACTCAACAGGTTTTTGTAAATTAATCCCGCCAAAATGAGGATGATAGCCAAAAAAACACAGATTACGGCTATAAAAGCCTTTTTTTTACGTTGTTTGCGTGTCATTGCATTAAAAATTTAGCGAAGGTAAATAAAAAATTTGGAATATTATTCGTTTTTTAAAATATTTTTTCTACCTTTGCACCGCATTTGTGAACGGCAGGGAAATCCCGAAGTTTTCTCAAATTCAGCATTAACCGGAAGTGTGGGTGAGTGGCTGAAACCAACAGTTTGCTAAACTGTCGTACGGGCAACCGTACCACGCGTTCGAATCGCGTCGCTTCCGCTCCTTAATTTTAGAGTTGAATATTTCGCAAAATATTTTGTATATTTGCAGTCTGAATATTACAACTTTATGTCTATAAATCATCAAGATATACAATCGTATTCCGCCAAAATCAGGGAATCGCTTGAAAACAAAAGGCTTAAACAGACTTTTGCAAGCCTCGATTTCATTTTGTCGAACGCCAATCAGTGGCAACTGCGCGAACGCCTCGACAATTTAGAAGAAAATTACCGGATGTTGCTCCATTACTGGGCCGAAGGCGTGGAAGACCCGCAGCGCGACGCTGTTTTCAACGGGCTGTTGCGCTCGGCATGGCAGTTGAGCGACCTCGTTATTTTTCACGCAAAAACGGCAGTTTCATATACAAGTTTTTATCAAAACCGCCGCTCGGCCGACCTTTTAAATCCCGAATCTTCGGCTCAACTGCTGGCTTTGCTCGAAGAATTGAGCGACAAAATCACGCTTTCGGAACTTATCGACAGCAGCGAAACCGACCTGCAAAACCTCCATTCGCTTGAAAAACAGCGGGAAACGGTTGAGGACAAGATTTTTGCCAAAATCCGCGTCAGCAGTATTTGGAACGAGGAAGAAAGCAACCTGTGGCATAATGCGCTGAAAAACAATTTGTTACCCCTTACTACCCAATGCCTGATAATTTCGGCTCTGACGCTAAACCTTGAAGAACTTTTTGACGAACGCAAGACCCTGCTTCTGTTGGAAGCGGCTGAAAATGAGGAAGAAGAAATACGCCAGCGGGCAATTACCGGAATCTTGCTGTTCATCCGCCGTTACGAAAAGCGGCTGCATCTTTGCCCCGAAATTTCCGCCCGCCTTGCTTATTTTGCCGAAAACGCCGATTTCATCAAGAGTTTCAAGAATATTATCCTGCAATTTATCCTTTGTCGCGAAACGGAAAAAATCACTCAAATAATGAACGACGAAGTGATGCCGCAAATAAAAAAAATAGGCCCGAAAATTAAATGGGATAAACTGCTGCTTGAAACCGATTTCGAGGACAAAAACCCTGAATGGCAGGAAATTATAGAAGAGGCCGGACTTGGCGACCGCCTGCGGCAGTTTTCGGAATTGCAGTTGGAAGGCGCCGACGTGATGCACTCATCTTTTATCCATCTCAAACATTATCAGTTCTTTAACGAACTTGGCCACTGGTTCGTCCCCTTTACACGTCGGAGCGACCACCGCGAAAATGAGATGAAAGGCGGAATTGTCGAAATTCTTCTCGAATCGGCGATGCTTTGCAATTCAGATAAATATTCGTTCTATTACAGCATTTTACAGATGCCGGAAGATTACCGCAAGTTTGTTTTGGGTCAGTTTTCTTCCGAAACGGCCGCCATCAAAGAAATGATTAAGGACGAACTGCCGCAGGGAGGCGACAAAATTCATCCGGCTGCCCGGCAGTATATCCAGGATTTGTACCGCTTTTACAAACTTCATCCCGACAGGGGCGCTTACGAAGATATTTTCGCGGCAAAGCCCGATTTCTATTTCATAGAAGGCATAAGCCGCTTCATTCCCGAAGCCGACCGGCAAACGATTGGCGAGTATTATTTCGGGCGGAATTATTTCGTAGAAGCAAACCGGATTTTTACCGCTTTGCCTGCTTATAAACAGGGCGATGAAACGCTTTTCCAGAAAAACGGATACTGCCTTCAAATGCAGGGAAAACTCGAAGAAGCATTGCAGGATTATCTGAAAGCCGAACTTATCAATTCCAATAACTCGTGGACTATCAAAAAGATAGCGCACTGTTACCGCCTCTTGAAGCAGTCTGCCGACGCTCTGGAATATTACCGCAAAGCCGAGCGGCTTTCGCCCGATAATACGGCTCTGCTGTTGAATATTGGGCATTGCCATCTCGAACTGAAAGATTATCCCGAAGCCTTAAAAACCTATTTCAAAGCCGAATATCTGCTCAAGGACAAGCAAAAAGCGTGGCGGCCGATTGCGTGGTGCTATTTCCTGACCGGAAAACTTTCGGAAGCAATAGACTATTATAATAAAATATTGGAAATCAATCCCATACATATTGATTACCTGAACGCAGGACACGCTCTGCTCGCAAGCGGAAAAATTGGTCAATCGCTCCAAATGTACCGGAAATGCCTCGAATTGCAGGAAAATTCAATCGAAAAATTTACGGAAATCTTTACCGCCGACGTTCCGGACTTGCTTTCCGCCGGCGTCAGCGAAAAAATATTAACTTTTATTCCCGACAGTATGCTTTATGAAACCTAAATTTTTACCGCTCGCAATGGCTGCCTGCCTGTTGCTCGCATCCTCGTGCCGGAAAACCGAAAAATCGCAAGATGAAAACGACTTCCAAAAGATTTTGGAAACAGGCGAAATAAACGTGCTGACGATGTCCGGCTCAATGTCGTATTTCATTTATAAAGGCGAAGAAAGAGGTTACGAATACGAAATCCTGAAAAGTTTTGCCGACAGTTACGGCCTGAAAATCAACATAAAACTTGCCGAAAATGAAACAAAACTTGCCGAAATGCTCGACGAAAAAGAGGGCGACCTCGTGGCTTACAACATTCCGGTAACTAACGAAGGCAAGGAACATTATCTCTATTGCGGTCAGGAAGCGGTAAACGAGATGGTTTTGGTTCAGCGCTCCAATCGAGGCGATACAATCCTGAAAGATGTTACCGAACTGATAGGAAAAGATGTTTGGTCGATAGATAACAGTAAGTATTTCAACCGGATACACAATTTGAACGACGAAGTAGGCGGAGGAATCAACATCCACACCATCGAGGAAGATTCCATAACAGTAGAAGACCTGATAGAAATGGTTTCAAAGGGGCAAATCCCTTATACAGTGAGCGATGCGGATATGGCAAAACTCAACCGCACTTATTACCGCAACATTGATATTTCGTTGGTCGTAGGTCATCCTCAACGCTCGTCGTGGGCTGTCCGCAAGTCAAATCCGGCTCTGGCGGAGGCAATCAATATCTGGTTTCAGGAAAATATCAGCAAACCGGCTTACAAACAAATCAACAAGCGGTATTTCGAGATGAGCAAGATGCCCGGCGACGAACCCGCTCCAATACTTGGAAAGGGGCAAATTTCGCCTTTCGATGCGCTGTTCCGGAAATATGCCCGCACCGTCCCGGTCGATTGGCGGCTGATGGCTTCAATAGCCTATCAGGAATCGAAATTCCACACCAATTTGGTTTCGTGGGCGGGGGCTTCGGGAGTGATGGGGCTTATGCCGAAAACCGCATCATCGCTGGGATTGAGCGCTGACAGCATCTTCAATCCCGACGACAATATCCGCATTGCCGCCCAATTAATCCGCCGCTTGAACAAGATTTTCAATTCGATAGACGACGAACCGGAGCGGATAAAATTCATCCTTGCCGCTTACAATGCCGGTTCCGGACACGTTGCCGACGCACGCGCCCTCGCCGAAAAATACGGAAGCAATCCCAATAACTGGGCGGAAGTTGAGGAATTTCTGAAACTGAAAAGCCTGCCGGAATATTACAGCGACCCGGTTTGCAAATCGGGCTATCTGCGCGGAACAGAGACGCTTAACTATGTTCGCAGCGTTGGCGAGCGTTATGCTTATTATTGCGGCAAAGTGAAAGAATGACAATAGCCGCAACCGACAGCGGCAGCGAAAAAACTATCGGGTCGATGGCGTACCATGGATAAACGTCAATCAGAACATCGCGGCCGAACAAGGCTTTGCAAATTCCGAGCGGAGCGGCCTCGGCTCGATGCAGGAAAGCCATTGCAAAAATGCTTGTCAGTGCGCCTGTCCAAAGGCTTGCAAGTGCGGCTGTACGAGTCGCCCGTTTCCAATACAGCGAACAGAAATATGCCGGAAGGAAAGTTGCTGCGCAAATGCCCATAAACAGCGCGGTTCCGCGAGCGATAATATTTGCGCTCAAAGTATAGCAGATTATATAACTGAATATTATTGAGCAGGTTACGCCAAAGCGAACTCCGATTGTCGATTTCTTGTCGCGCTTACGCCCCAAAGTCGGGAAAATATCGACGCCGAAAGCCGCTCCCATAGTGTGGAAATGCGAACTCAAAGTGGACATGCTCGCCGAAAGTATGCAGAGCATAAAAACGGCGCTGAACCAGCTCGGCAAGGCGCGGCTGATGAAAAGCGGAATTATCTTGTCCAAATCGTTTATCATTTGCGAGGCGAGAACCCCGTCGTTTTTCAGGAAATAGAGGTTTGTCAGCGGGCCGATATGGTAAACCGTGCCTACCGTAAAGAAGATAAAAAGGCATCCAATCAGGATTCCGCGGTTTATCTGCTTTGAACTTTCGACCATCATAAACCGCACCGCAAGTTGAGGTTGCGCCAAACAGCCGATTCCGACGCCAAGAATGAGCGAAGTTACCAGCGTAAACCATTGAGGCGAAGCCATTTTCGGCATTGCCGTCCAACCCTGATGACCGAGCGCGGCGTATTTTTCGGGAACCATTGAAGCGATTGCGGTCAGTTGGCGGTTTCCTTCCGCAAATCCGAATCCCATTGTGTGATAAAACCAGACGAGCAGGAATCCCATACTCAAAAACATTATAACTGCCTGTAAAGCATCGGTATAGAGAACACCTTTTATTCCGCCCGAAATAACGTATCCAGCCACGATAAGGGTGAAAATCAGCAGCGCAAAATCGTAATTGATATTGAACATTTCTTCGAGAAACACTGCGCCTCCCTTCATCACAACAGCGGCGTAGAGTGGCATTCCAAGAAAAATGAGCGCGGCTACGAATTTTTGAACCGCCGTTGAACCGTAATGCAGTCCCAGCAGTTGCGAAAAAGTATGGGCATTATGTTGCGCTCCGAGTTTGCGGGTGCGTTTGCCGAAGAAAATGAAAGCGACAACCACGCCGACTAACATATTCAGCAGGCAAAGCCACTGGATTCCCATTCCGAAAGTTGCGGCAAATCCGCCGAAACCGACTATCGCAGAGGTGGATATAAATGTCGCCCCGTAAGAAAGCGCCATCACGAAAGGGTTTGTTTTTCGTCCGCCAAGCAAAAAATCGGTAGAATCTTTGGTTCTGCGGTAGCCGAGATAACCCAGCCACACCACGAAGAAAATGTAAATTATGACAATAACGCCGAGGGTAAGGGTACTCATTGCTGCTCCTCCTCGTCATTTTCGTTCCACTTCACTATTCCGTAAATAACGGAAAAAATCAAACAGCCCGCCATTAAGAGGTAGGCAATGTAAATTCCGGGGTCGTTGATGCCAAACATTTAAAAAGAGTATAAGTTATTAAGTAATAACGAAAAAAGAGGCGGTTTATTGTCCGCCTCCATTAATTGTTTGTATTGAGCCGTCGGCATCGTATTTCAGTTCGGCCACTTTCAGGCTTCGCAACCAGGTTTTGCCGCCGGAAGGCACGCAGTCGTGGTGGAAAAGATACCATTTCCCCTTAAATTCGACGATTGCGTGGTGGGTAGTCCAGCCGACAACCGGAGTCAGGATTACGCCCTGATAAGTGAATGGCCCGTAGGGATTGTCGCCCGTGGCATAGCAAAGCAGGTGAGTATCGCCGGTCGAGTAGGAAAAATAATATTTTCCGAGGTATTTATGAATCCACGAGGCTTCAAAGAAGCGTTTTTCTGTATCGCCTGCTGTGAGCGGTTTTCCGTCTTTTCCGAGAATTACGACAGGGCGGGGTTCTTCGGCAAATTGCAGCATATCGGCGCTCAAACGAACTACCCGCGAGGGCAGCGCAGGCTCGTTGTCGGCAGGAAAAGCCGCGCTTTCGAGCGCTTTATTATCGCGGTAACGCTGCAACTGTCCGCCCCAAAGGCCTCCGAAATACATATAAAAATTGCCGCCGTCGTCGAGAATGGCGGGGTCGATACTGTAACTTCCGCGAATGGGGTCGGGTTGCGGGATAAAAGGCCCTTCGGGACGGTCTGCGATGGCCACTCCGATTCGGAAAATATCCGTTTTGTCCTTCAAGGGGAAATACATATAATATTTGCCGTTTTTGAAGGCTACATCGCAATCCCAGAGTTGGCGGCCTGCCCATGGAATGTTTTTCACTTCGAGGACTTTGCCGTGGTCGGTAACAACGCCGTTTTCAACGTCGTCGAGCGAGAAAACGTGGTAATCGCACATATCGAAATGGTCGCCGTTGTCGTTTTCCGGAATGCCGCTTTCGCGGTCGTGCGAAGGGTAAATGTAAAGCCTGTCGCCGAAAACGTGAACGGCGGGGTCGGCCATATAATCGTCGGGAACTAAATAACGCATTTTCATTTATTTTCGGGTTTATTTTCAGTTGCTAAATTAATTATCTTTGCCACAATGGGTTTTGCCTGATAATTGCGGTCGAAAAGCAGCGGATAGTTTGTCCGTCCGGGAATCGGCCAGTTGTTGAGCCACGAGTTGGCGTCGCTGATTCCCCAGAGCGTAACGCGGCTTATTTTGTCGCTGTGTTTCAGGAAGATGCGGAAAAAGTCGAGATAGCGGTTTTCCCAAGCCGTTTCTACCTCGGCGGGCAAGCCTTCGGTGTAAGGATTCATTTCTTTTTGATACTCAAAACTTGTCTGGACATCGGCTCCCACGTCGGGTCGCGGATTGGGCAGCACGCTCAAATCGAGTTCGGTAATCATCACTTTTACGCCCGTTTCGGCAAAAGCGAGGAGGCTCTTTTCAAAAGCCTCTACCGGCGGAAATTCCATTCCCTGATGTCCCTGCATTCCTACTGCGTCGATGTGTATTCCGGCTTCTTTCAGCGAATTAACCAATTTTACCACAGCATCGCGCTTGCCCGGATTCGACATCGAATAATCATTGTAGTAGAGTTCTGCGTCGGGGTCGGCTTCGTGAGCAAACTGGAAGGCGAGTTTGATGAAATCTTCGCCGATGATTTTGTAAAATTTGCTTTCGCGCCACGAGCCGTCGTCGAGGATGGCTTCGTTCACAACATCCCAACCATGGATTTTGCCCTTGAAATGCGAAACTACGGTTGTGATGTGGTTTTTCATACGTTCAATCATTACCTCGCGGGACACGTCCTTGCCTTTGTCGTCGGTAAAAAACCAGGCCGGAGCCTGCGAGTGCCATACAAGGCAATGTCCGGTAACGGTAATTCCGTTTTGAATTCCGAAATTCACGAAACGGTCGGCCTCGTCGAAGAAAAATTTGCCTTCTTCGGGCTGCAAATACATGCTTTTCATGCAGTTTTCGGCCACTATCGCATTGAAATGCCGTTTTACGACGGCCTCGGCTAAAGAATCGCCTCCGCTGAACTGGCTGACATTGAGCGCAGTACCTATCAGGAAGCGGCTACCCAGAGCGTCTTTCAATCCCGGCTCTGCGGCGGCGGGCTTGGTGTTGGAACAGGCTGCAAATGCGGCTGTTGCGGCGCAAACGAGCAGCAAGTTTCTAAATAATTTTTTGTTCATATTGATAAATTTTTGTTAAATAATTTCATTATTCGAGGCCGCTTCTTGTTTCTATTTCCCTGTTAATCTGGTCGATACGGGGGTCGTCAAGTTCGTATTTTGAAATAATAAACATCGCCAAAAGCAGCAGAATAGTGGGGATAACGCACACAAGCCACAAAATTCCCTGTTGCGCAAAAACAGACTGCGTATTGGCATTTTTTTCGTCAAAACCGACATACGCAAGCACCAATCCCGGCACAATGCCTCCAAGAGCCATTCCTGCCTTGTAAAAAATTCCGGTTAATGCGTTTACAATGCCCGAAATACGTTTGCCCGATTTCCATTCGCCGTAAGAAATTACTTCCGGCACCAAGGCCCACATATAGCCCGTAGCCACGATTATACCTGTCGATTTGACAAATTGCGCTACCAAAACCAACCAAATTTGCGATTTCAGCGACGGCACTACGGAAATTATGTAAAGCATTGCCATTCCGATAATTGCGACAGTCAGGAAAGCGTAAAACATTTGCTTTTTCCCTATTGTCCGCTTAATGGCAGGCACCATAGGCATAAAAATAAATGCGGGAATTGAACCCAAAGCCGCAAAATAAGGCAACCAGTCGGGGGCGTTTACATTGTAAATCATATAATAAGAACCGGCCGAATTGCCGATTGCCATCATTGCGAAAGCAGTTATAAAGAAAAACGCCAAAATCCGCAGGGGGCGGTTGTGCATAAATTCCATAAACAAATCGGAGGCTTTTACCTGCGAAGTCTTGTCCTCATCCATCACGACGCGCTCTTTTGTTTGAGTGTAGCAGAAAATCAGCAAGGCAAGTCCCGCCAAAGCGTAAATCGTCATCGTAATAAACCATGCGTGTCCCGCTTGTGAAGAATTCATTTTGCCGTCTGGCGAAAGCGACTGCACGATGGTAGGAATACCGTAAGCAACGGCCAAACCGCCCAGGTTCGCCATAAACATACGCGTCGAAGTCAGTTTCGTAATTTCGTCGGTATCGCGCGTCAATGAGGCGTTTAGCGCACCGTAAGGCACATTTACCAGAGTATAGCATAATGACAGGCCGACGTATGTAACGTAAGCGTAAAGCAAGGAGCCTGTAAATCCGTTCCAGAAGCAGAGAATGGCAAAAGCCGTCAGCGGAATGCCGCCAAGCACCAAATAGGAACGGTATTTTCCGAGTTTGGGACTTTTTTTATCAACATAAGCGCCAACCACCGGGTCCCACAGAACATCTACCAGACGCACAATGAAAAACATAAATGCAGCCTTTGCCGCTCCTATGCCGAAAACATTGGTGTAAAAAATCAGCAAATACTGTGCAACGGTCTGATAAATAAGGTTTTGCGCCAAATCGCCGCTACCAAACCCTATGCGTTGCAACATCGAAAGTTTATAAAATCCCTTTGAATTTTGAGTAGTTTCCATTTTATTTATTATTGTTTTTTTATTTCCAGTATTTTAATAAAAATTCCTTGAATGTCGGATAATTAGGGGCGGCGTCGTGTCCTCCGGCGTGGCGGCGGAAGCCTATTTCGCCCTGCAAATATGCCTTGTCGGTAACAGGATACGGAATTTTTTGCCCCCGGTAATCCATTGTGTCGTTCATCACAAGCCCCTGTTTGCCAAGCAGTTGATAGACCGGGCTTGCCGCTGCTGCGGTCAGATAATGGCCGTAAGGGTCGGCCCATGCGTCGCCGGCAGTATCGCTTCCGCAGCCGACGAACAGCGGGCGTGGAGCGCAAAGGGCGACAAGCGATTCGGCGTCAACCGGCATTTGCAGTACTTTTCGCGGCAAATAGCCGTCTTTGCTACTTTCGTCAACTCCGGCGTAAATCATTGCATTTCCGGCCGTCCAGTGGTATTCCGAGTCCCAGACGCAGTTTTCGAGGTCTTCGCCAAGATGCCGGCGCGATTGGGAAATGCCCATTGCTCCCGACGAACTCGGTGAGGCCACAGCAATCCGGCGGTCGTAAGCCATAGCGACGAGCGTGGCCTTGCCGTAGCGCGAATGGCCTGTAAGCGCGATTTTTGAAGCGTCAACAAGGGTGGAGGTTTCAAAAAAGTCGATTATCCGGCTCACTCCCCAGCCCCATGCGACCAGCGTTCCCCAGTCGGTCGGTTTGCGCCAGTTTCCTTTATTCACGAGGCCTATGAGGTAATCAGTCAGGCTTTCGCCGTTATCGGGTTGCAGGGCGACGGGGTCGAAGTAGAGAACTCCGAAACCGGCTTCCGACATTGTTTTCCATAAATCTTCGTCGCAAATAAGGCGGCCTCCGAACGACCATGAAATCAAGATTACTACCGGCGCTTTTTTGCCTTCGGGTAAATCGGCGGGCAGCCGCAAAATGCCGGAAATCAGCGGTGCGTGGCGGATTGCGGGATAGGAAGAAACGTCGATTTTCCCTGTTAGCCGGTATTCGCGGAAAGGCGTTGTGGGCGCGGGTTTGAAATCGCGGCCGAATACTTCTTTTACGATAGTCGGTTCGCTTAAATTCCAGTCTATTTTCAGTTTTGCCGCATCGGCAGGGATATAGCCGTAAATTTTCTGAATTTCGTCGAATATTTTTGCCCTTCGCGTTTCCCAAGTGTTTGCGGTCAGGCCGTCGAGATTGTGCAAGGGCAGGGGCGGATAAAATTTTGCGCCCGACCAGTAATCGCCTTCCGGTTCCCACGACTGTAAGTAATTATTCCACAGGCCGTAAGAGGTTCTTCTCGTATGGCCTTCGTAAGCGGCTTTGGGCTTGTTTGTCCGCGTCCGGTCGTCAGATTCCGGCTTTATAACCGGATATTTCAGCCCAAGTTGTTCCATCATCTGGTCGTGGTCTTGTTTTGTAGAAACCGTTGCAGGCGGAAAATCGGGGAAAATCTTGTCGGGGCGCGTCATTTCGCTTTCGGGCGGGCCGAGGTAGGAAGGTTTAAGTCCGCCGAAGTCGATGATAATTTTTTCAAATACAATTCCGGGTTCTAAAACGCGAATCCGCAGGGTATGCCGTCCGGCCGCGCCGATTTCCATTTCCGTAGGCTGCCAGATGATGCGTTCGCCTTGCCAGCGGCCGAGTTCGCCACTGTATTGCCCGTTGAAATTGACTGTCGTTTCCTTGCCGCCGTCAATCGACAAAGCATAACGCAAACCCTTGTTGGCGTTGAAGTTAAGCGTTGGCGCAAGCAGTAGCGTAACGTTTGCTTTTCCTTCGGAAACCGTCTGAAAATCGTATTCCAAATAAACGAGGTCTTTATCCGTTGGATAAACGTTTTGCGGAAAGGTAGTTACGGCCGATTTTGTACGACCCAGCCAGGGGATAATTTCCCATTTTATCTTGTCCGTTCCTGCGGAACGCGCAAAATTTTCCGCTTCGACAGACACGTAGCCGTCTTTTTCGGCGAATGCCTGCGTTTTGGGCGTAAATGCCTCTGTCGGAACGTATTCCACTTTGGGCATAATGCTTTTGTCGGGCTGTTGCCACGAGGTATAGCCGATTCGTATCTGGTCCATCTGATGCGCCCATTTCCCGTCGGCTATTTCGCGGTTATAATGCTCTGTCAGAAGCGAATCGCGGACGAAACATTCCTTAACCTTGTCGGCAAATTCGTTGGCTCGAAGGTCGTAAACGGCTGAATATTGGCGGTTCATAGCCAGAGCGTAATACATTTCATAAAGGTTGCAAACGGCGTTAATCGGGAACAAAACCAACTCGTCGAAAGCGTCGCGGTATTCTGCCGGAAGCCGGTTGTAGAACCGGAAAGCATCGAGCGCAAGCGCTTTGTAAGCGCTGACTGCGGTTTCAAACTCACCGTAATTTTCGAGGCTGAAAGTGCGCTCGTTAAGCATTTCGGGGGTTACGCGGCTTGCATAGCGGGCTTGCAGATTGAGCAGGCGTGCGGCTTCGGCGGCGAATTTCTGTCCGAATTGTTGTGCGCACCACTGTTCTGTCCACGCTTCAAGGTTTTTGGCCTTGAACCGCGCCGGATTCCATGCCTGCGCAAGGAAAAAACTAATCGGAAATTCCATTGGTTTCAGGTCGCCTACATTCAGCACCCACAAGCGGTCAACTCCGTGTGAATAAGTCAGGTTCATCTGTTCCCATATTCGCTGTATCTGGCTGACATTTAGCCATTTATAATTTCGCGGGGCGCCTACGTAATCGACGTGGTAATACATTCCGTAGCCGCCTTTCCGGCGCGGAGCGCCGGGCGCGGGCAGTTTGCGGACATTGCCCCAGTTGTCGTCGCTCAAAAGCAGGGTAACATCGTCAGGGACGCGCATTCCTTGGTCGTAATAATCCTGCACTTCCTTGTATAAAGCCCAAACTTGCGGGGTTTGTTCGGCAGGTTTTCCGGTAACATCGGCTATGATTTTCCGCTGGTCGCTTATAATCCGTTCAAGCAGAGCGATATTTGCGTTTTGGCTCATTGGTTCGTCGCCGTCGCCGCGCATACCTACTGTTACCACTTTTTCCCAGTCTTTATTGCGCTCAATGCCGGCTTGCCAGAATTTTTGGAGTTCATCGGCATTTTTCTCATAATTCCAAACGCCTTTTCCGTAGCGCCGCCACTCGTCGTGAGCGCGTCCGAGCGGCTCGTGATGCGATGTTCCGATAACGATTCCCATTTCGTCGGCCAAAATACCGTTTTGCGGGTCGTCGTCGTAGAAAGCGTTTCCCCACATTGCCGGCCAGAAAAAATTACCTTTCAGGCGCAGGATGAGTTCAAAAATATGTTGGTACATTTTCGCGTTCACTCCGCCGAATTTTTCTTCGCACCAGCCCTGAAAAGCGGGGGCTTCGTCGTTGATGAAAATTCCGCGCAGGGCAATGGCAGGCTCGCCGTCGGTGTAAATTCCGGGCTTGAAATAGAGGTTTTCGCGATGGACAACGGGAACGTCAGCCCACCAGTACCATGGTGAAATGCCCGCCTGCTGCGAGAGTTCGTAAATGCCGTAAATCGTTCCACGCTTGTCGCTTCCGGCGATAACCAAGGCTTTGTCGATGCCTTCGGCCGGCTTTTCGACAAGAGTAATGATAAATTTTTCGCGTTTTCCGATAATTTCATTGGCAAGCCGTTTATCTTTCAGGATTTTGTCGATAAAATGGGAATTGCCTGCGGTTCCCGCTATTATAGCGGTGTTGCCGCCCGTTTTCGGCGAATGTCCGCTTACGCGCCTGAAATCTTCCCGCAAGTCCGCCGCAGCGCGAAGAACGCCCTTAAAATCGGCCTCGTCGGTTAGTATTTGTATGGATAAACCGTTGGTAATCAGCGGAAAATAAGAGTTGTCAGCCGCCGTTTCAAACACAAATTTTTCAACTCCGAATTGCGGTTGATTATCGCCCGCGCGGACAAAACCCGCGCTTGCAAAGGCAAATACGAGTGTTAGACAGCGAGCAGCACAGTGCATTTTCATAATATTAGAGCAAATTAATTATTAAAAAATATCGTTTGCAAAATTAGTTTTTTGTTGAGAAAATGAGGGTTAATTATGTTACAAATTTTTTTGCTTATGTAACAAAATTGATTTTTTTGACGAGTTTATAATACGGAAAGACGATTTTGCGGAAAGAAAATCGGAAAAAATAAAAAATATTAGGTAAAAAAATATTGAATTTAAAATTTTTGTTATACCTTTGTATAAAATTTATAGTGTATGAAGTAAAAGTAACATAACAATACGAAAAGACATAAAAAAGCGTCAAACGCTATATTCTTGCTTTCTGAAATGTGAGAAGTTTTAAAAGCCCGTAGAATATAAGTGTCTGTATGCGTTGCATACGGGCTTATTGTTCGGGCAACGGTTATTCTCACAACCACAGAAAGCGGATAGTAAGTCCGCTTTTTTGTTTCTGACAGACAATCATCACTTACCGATATTTATATTATATATTTCCGCAATACCCCAAAAGGCTTAACTTTTGGGGCCGATTGACTATCATTGTATTAATTTAAAAAGGCACAATTATGTATTGCGATGAAATTTGTAACGTTGAACAGCACCTTGCCTGTCCGGACTACCAGTCGGCCGACAATCCGCTTGTCGAACTGCTGACTTTCGGCGAAGGCGAAAAAATACGGCGCGTAAAGCCGTACAGCCAACTTGTGTTTGTCGTTCGCGGCGAACTCGAATTTTCGTATGCCTCGAATAGCGGGCTGAAAGCCGTTGAAAACGATTTTTTTATCATTCCTCAAAAAATAGGCTTCAATATCTGTTTTCAACGGCCGGCTTCGCTGCTTATTTTTACCCTAAAACTCGACATTGTTTTCTGCCAACAACTGCGCCGCGACATCCTGAACCTCGACGACTACGCCGTCCGCAGGAAACCAATTGTCCTGTCTGCCAACAAATTGCTGCTGGACTTAATGGAACTCGCAGCGGCAGCCGTCGGAAAATGTTTTCTCTGCACTATCTTCTTCCGCTCGCAGATAGCGGGCCTCATTACGTCTATTTCCGCCTTTTATCCCCGCGAAGAAGCGTTACAATTCTTTTCGCCCCTGGTCAGCCACTCGTTGCGCGATATCGACGACGACATATTCAAATCGACCGTCCTGCAAGCGCAAAACAGCATATTTTCCGTCCGTGAACTCGCCGACCTCGCAAATCAAAATGTTGTTACTTTCCGCCGGCGATTCGAACGGATATTCAATATGCAGCCACACGCATGGATTACGCAAAACCGCAAACGACTGATTTACGAAGAATTGACAATGAACACAAAAACGCTCGCCGAAATAGTGTATATGTTCAACTTTTCGAGGACAAACGAACTTGCACGTTTTTGCCAAATACATTTCGGACAAACAGCAAAGTCAATTCGAGATAACAAAAACAGGTAAAATAACGCTTTTTGAATAAAAATTGTCGCAAATTAACATTTATTCTTAAATATCCTCACTTTTTGCGATTAAAAATTTCCAATTATTGTCATTCCAGTACAATAACCGCCTTAACTTTGCAGCCGGAAATATAAAATATTACTTCGGTAATGATTTTTTGTAACTAACTTGTTTAAAATTATACAAAAATGAAAAGAACAGTTTATTTGGCGGCCGCATTGACAATAATGCTGGCCACAGGCGCTGAAGCGCAGGTAACAATAGGCGCAAACGACGCGCCGAAAGTAACGCTCGACGTCCGCGGGAAAGCGGCGACGGCAACCTCTGCCGACGGCTTGACTGAAAATGCGAAAAACAACATCAAACTCGGCGGAACTTTAAGCGAAAACACTACTATTGCCCACGGAAGTTACACTTTGACTCATTCAGGTACAGGTAAAGAAATTATCAGTACGCCTTTGCAAATTACCAGCGGCTCGCCGGGCGAAACCAAAGTGCTGACGAGCGACGCCAGCGGAAATGCTACATGGCAGCCTTCATTGACAGCATCAACATACAGAGGAACAGCAGTACCTCAACAAAAAGTATCTATACCCTGTTATGCAAAAGAAGAAGTTTATATAGATACTATTAATTACATTGATTTGCCAAAAGGATTATGGCGTGTAGATATGAGCATGCCTTTCCAAATAAAGGACGCCACCCCATCGACAGGCGGCAGTGTAGAAATTTCGGTTGGTTTGACAAGTATAATAATAGACCCGGGTTCCGCAGCGTCGCTCCCCAACGGAAATTTTCACTCTATAATGGATTCTGGACAACCAGCGAGCGCGGGTTCAGTTGCTATTTCCGGAAATCATCCGGCTAATACAGCATCAAGAGGCAATGTAACATTTTTCCTCGATAATACTAATTCAGGCATTACACGATTTTATACAATGATAGGCAGATATGCAGAAGGGAGAAATTTAGTCCCTAATGGACTTCTTTATTTACCGGAGGGAAGAGGGTGTGGTATTTATGCTACATCTATGCAGTGGGCTAATTGATGGTTGCAGGGATTAAGAACTTTAAGGCTTTAAGGAAAACCTGTTAGGTTTCAAAAACCTAACAGGTTTAGAAGAAAGAAAAGCGGTGTTTGAAATATTGGATTTTACCAAAAAAATTGGTGGTTAGGAAAAAATTTGTATCTTTGCGGTGAAATTTTAATTATTAATTTATTATGGCAATAGAAAAACAGCGCAGCAGTGCAATTAAACGTGAACGCGATATGTTGCTCGAAATGCTTCTGAAAAAGGCAGGTCTTAAATACAGCGAACTGGTTGATTTTACGACCAATGAATGGGTTGCTACGCATACCGACCTTTTAAGTCCCGCCGAAAAAAAGCAATTCCAATTATTGAAACTTCAATGAGGGCAAAGCGAGTATTTATAGATACTAACGTTTTGATTAAGTCATATACGGCAAAATATACTGGCGATTTGACTTGCGAAAAATGTATGAATTATCTTCTAAAACGGGAAGATACACAACTTTATACAACCGTGCAAGCGATAATTGTGATGTTTTCCACATTGCAAAAAGCGAGAATAAATCGTCCTGCAATAGATAAAAAGCATATTATTGATTATTATCACAAACTGTTGCCAAAGATAGAAGTGTTTAACTGTACAAAACAGGACATAGAAAATTCATTCAAGTTTCCGAGCGAAGATTTGGAAGACAATTTCCAGTATGCTGTTGGTCAGAAAGTAGATTGTATCTACTATGTTACTGAAAATAAGGCAGATTTCAGCGATTTTCCAAAGATTTTGATTGTTAATCCGAAAAAGCCTTATTTCCTGTAAATAACGCTTTTTCTGCATAATACAAAATAATCGCACAAACCAATAAAATTCAAAGGTTTGTGCGATTTTTTTATTAACAGTTCATATTATTTGACGAAAAATGGTAGTTAGTTTAGTTATTAATTAGTTAGTTAGTTAGTTTTAATATAAGCGATGTGCGTACATCAAACAGGTTTAGCCAAAACCTTTTTTGTTTTATGCTGTGTGGCAGGCTGTTAAGCAATGCGCTTGGTTTTGTAGATGCCTGATAAATTTAGTTTTTAATAAAAAAAATATTTTATAGGCGGTTGAAAGGAAAAATTTTTTGTAACTTTGCATAATTTTAATTTCACACAGTTATGATACCATATCAAAAATTTCAAAACTACTTAAATCAGGAACTTGACTCTATCCGCTCGGCGGGACTGTACAAGGACGAAAGAATCATAGCCTCCCCGCAATCATCGGTTATCAGGCTCGCTTCGGGAAAAGAAGTGCTGAACTTCTGCGCTAACAACTACCTCGGACTTTCCGACCGGCAGGAACTTATCGACGCGGCTCAAAACGCGATGAGCAGCCGTGGTTACGGAATGTCGTCGGTGCGCTTTATATGCGGAACCCAGGATTTGCACAAGAAATTGGAGGCGGCAATCGCCCGTTTTTTCGGAACGGAAGACACGATTCTTTACGCTTCCTGCTTCGACGCTAACGGCGGGGTTTTTGAACCTCTGCTCGGCGAAGGCGACGCAATAATCTCGGACGCCCTAAACCACGCTTCAATCATCGACGGAGTGCGCCTTTGCAAGGCTGTACGCTATCGTTACGCCAACGCTTCCATGGAAGACCTCGAATCGCAGTTGCAGGCGGCGCAGGCACAACGTTTCCGGCTTATTGTTACCGACGGGGTTTTCTCGATGGACGGAAATGTCGCTCCCCTCGACCAAATCCATCGTTTAGCCGAAAAATATGATGCAATGGTTATGGTCGATGAATCGCACTCGGCCGGCGTAGTCGGCAAAACAGGACGCGGAACTACCGAACTTTACGACCTGAAAGGCAAAGTAGATATTCTGACCGGAACGCTCGGAAAGGCTTTCGGCGGCGCAATCGGCGGCTTCACTACCGGACGCAGGGAAATTATCGACATTCTGCGCCAGCGTTCGCGTCCCTATCTTTTCTCTAATTCTATTCCGCCTTCGGTTGCCGGAGCGGGAATTGCGGCATTTGAACTGCTCGAAAATTCCAACGAACTGCAAGACCGCCTGCACGAAAATGCAGCATATTTTACCGGAAAAATGATAGAGGCCGGTTTTGACATAAAACCCACACAGTCGGCAATTTGCGCTGTAATGCTTTACGACGCCCGCCTGTCGCAGGAAATGGCGGCAAAACTGCTTGACGAGGGCATTTACGTTACCGGATTTTATTATCCTGTCGTCCCGAAAGGACAGGCCAGAATCCGCGTGCAACTTTCGGCTGCCCACAAACGCGAGCATCTCGACAAGTGCATCGCCGCATTTGCAAAAACAGGAAAAGAACTTGGAGTATTAAAGTAATTGATAATGAAAGCATTAGTAAAAAAATACAACGAAAAAGGAATTTGGCTCGAAGATGTTCCAATGCCAGAAATGGGCGCCGACGATGTGTTGATAAAAATCAAGAAAAACGCAATCTGCGGAACCGACCTTCACATCTACGAATGGAACCAGTGGGCGAAAGATACGATAAAAACCCCGATGACGATAGGCCACGAATACGTAGGCGAAATCGTAGATAAGGGAGCAAACGTTCATCATCTCGAAATCGGACAGCGGGTTACGGGCGAAGGCCATACCTACTGCGGACACTGCCGCAACTGCCGGCGCGGAAAACTCCACGTCTGCGAAAATTCAATAGGCGTGGGCGTAAACCGCGACGGAGCAATGGCAGAATACCTGTCGCTTCCTGCTACTAACGTCATCACGCTCGACCCCCGCATTTCGGACGACATTGCCGCAATTATGGACCCCTTCGGAAATGCTACTCACACCGCATTTTCATTTCCCCTGCTCGGCGAGGACGTTCTGATTACCGGAGCCGGACTGATAGGTTCGATTGCAACAGCCATAACCCGCTTTGCGGGAGCGCGTTACGTAGTAGTTACCGACGTGAACGACTACCGCCTTGAACTCGCAAAGAAAATGGGCGCAACGCTGACCGTCAATCCCGCCAAAGGCGAGAAAGTCGCCGATGCAATGCACCAACTGAATATCAAGGGATTCGACGTAGGCCTCGAAATGTCGGGCGCTCCGCAGGCTTTCAACGAGATGCTCGATTCGATGTACAACGGTTCCTGCGTATCCCTGCTCGGAATTTTGCCCGACGGAGCCGGAATTAATTGGAGCAAAGTGATTTTCAAAGCGCTGACGCTGCAAGGCATTTACGGCCGCCAGATGTGGGAAACTTGGTACAAGATGCAGCAGATGCTGATTGCCGGAATCGACATTTCGCCAATCATCACGCACCGCTTCCCGATAGCCGATTTCCAGAAAGGCTTCGATGCAATGGAAAGCGGAAATTGCGGAAAAGTGCTGCTGGAATGGTAATTTGCGGTAGAAAACCTTATTTCCCGTTCATAATCTCATATTCAGCCTGTTTCACGCGATAGGCGGAAACGGCTTCGGTATATTGGTCGCGGCTCTGTTGAAGCAGGTTTTGCGCTTCGAGCAGGTCGGACAGGGTGGTTACGCCGGCATTGTAGTTGTCGCGGTTGATTTTCAGGTTTTCTTCGGCTGAGGCGATGGATTTTTTGGCGAGCAGGATTTGCCGGTAAGCCTCGTTGAGTTCGTTGCCGACCTGCTGCATTTGCAGGCGCAGCAAATCCGACTGTTCGCGCCGGGTATTTTCGGCTTTCAGAACTTCGAGTTTTTTGCGCTTTATGGCGTGCGAGCCGCCCCACCAGTCCGAAATCGGCACGGAAACGGTCGCAAACAGCATCCCGAAATCGTTTTTCATTCCGTCAGCCTTGTTCCAGTCGAAGCGCATAAAGTTGTAACCGGCTCCGACAGCGATTGTCGGCAGGTTTTTGCCGATTTCCATCTTTTGCTGCAAACGGGCTACTTCTACCGATTTTTCCAAAAGTTGGTATTCGGGACGGTTTTCAACGTTGCCTTGTAAACTTGGAAAGTTTTCAAAACTTTCCAAGTTTGGATTCTCAACATCAAAATCATAATTATCCAGCCCGATATGCAGCGCCAGCGCCATTTTCAGGATTTGCAGCCCGTTTTGGGCTTTCAGGCGGCCGCTTTCGAGGCGGTTTTGTTCGAGTTCTACGCGCAGGAGGTCGTTGCGGGTGGTCAAGCCGGCATCGACAGCCGCTTTCACGTCCGAAAGGATTCGGTCGAGCATAACTGCCGAATTATCAATGGTTTTCATTTTCTCTTTCAGAGAAACGATTTGCCAGAAATAGCGTTCGGTAGCGAGCAGAACCTCGTTTTCGGACATCTGTTTTTGCAGTCGGCTGACTTCGGCTCCTGCCTTTGCGAGGCGGTTTCCGTTGATGATTTGTCCGCCGACGAAAATGGGTTGCGTCGCCATAATCCCGCCCACGTAGCCGTTTTTCAGCATTTCAATTTTTTGAGGTTGAGCCAAACTTTGCTGCAAACCTTGCAGAGCGGCAGGGTCAATCGGCGCTCCCTGCTGCATCAGCCAGACGATTAGGGGCGTCATCCCCTCCATCATCGGTTGCAGGGTTGCCGACAAATCAATGTCCATCGAGATGAGCGGGTTGTTTGCCGCAAAACCCATTCCGGTGCCGCTAATCGACGGAAAATATTTCGTAAATGCCTCTTTCTTTTGCTGTTCGGCAATTTTGACCGACAAATCGGCATTCTGCATTTCGGCATTGTTTTTCAACGCCATCGCTTTGCACTGTTCCAATGTCAGAACCTGTTGTGCATTGCCGGATAACACGTTAAGCACATTTAGCACGCAGATGACGCAGATAATACGCAGATTTTCGCAGATTTTTATATTTGATTTTGACATATTCTTTTAATTTTTAATTTTCAATTCTCAATTTTCAATTCTCAATTCTCTTTATAAATCAACCAATAAACCACCGGCATAACGGTAACAATCAGCAACATTGTAATCAGCGTTCCGAAGAAGATGATTGCCGCCATTCCCGCCCACATCGGGCTTGCGCTGATAAGCATAGGCAGCACGCCCATCGAAGCGCAGGCGGAGGTCAGGAATATCGGGCGCATTCGGCGTTTTCCCGCGTCGAAAGCGGCTTGCCGGACGCTCTCGCCCCGCGTAAAGCGCAGAAAATCAATGTAATCGTACATAATTATCCCGTTACGGATGATGATGCCGACCAAAGCGATAATTCCCAGAATGGCAAATGCGCTGAAATCAATTCCCAGAATCCAGACGCCGAATGCCGCCCCGAAAATGCTTAACGCCGAGGCAAGCATTATCGTGATTGCCATTTTTATGTTCCGGAAATGGAAAAGCAGGATGAAAAACATCATAATGAACGAGATAACCATTCCCAGATACATCGGCGACATTGTTTCGTCCTCAAACTCTTCCAGCCCGCCGAATTGACATTCCACGCCGGCAGGTAAAGAGGGAATAATCTGCGTCTTCACGAATTTTTGCGCTTTTGCAAAAACTTTGTTGGCATATTCGCCGCGTTTAACGTCGGCAAGTACGCTCAATGTGCGGATTCCGTTGCGGTGGGTAATTACGCTTTCGTTCCATTCGGGCGAGATTTTTCCGATTTGCCGCAAGGGAACGGATGCTCCGAGCAAACCGGAAATTTGCACGTTTTCCAAGTCGCTGTCGGCATCCGGTTTCAAATACACCGGAACATCGTAATTATCTTCCCACAAATCGCTGATTTTCATTCCGGTAAGTCCCGAAGCAATGCCGAGGGAAACCAGAGTTTTGTTGATTCCCAAACGCGAAGTTTCGTCGAGGTCGAGGTCGATTTTCACGCCCTGCACCGGCGAATCGAAACTTGTCCGCACCCACAGACACTCTTCGAGCGATTGCAGGTATGCGCTGATTTTTTCGGATTGCGTTTTCAGGCTGTCGATGTCTTCGCCGATAAGACGGATTTCTATCGGCGCATCAACTGCCTGAAAGTCAAGTTGCTTGAAGCGGACGTATGCTTCCGGGAAATAAAATGCGTATTTATTCGTATAATCGTCTAACATTTCTATTGTAGCCTTGTTGGAAACGGTGTTTACGATAAACTGTCCGTAGGCTTTCGACGGCATATTGGGCGCATAAACCACGTTGAAACGCGGCGAACTTGTGCCGATAAACGCCGAAACGGAGCGGACTCGCTCGTCGGAACGCAAAATATTTTCCATACTGTCGCAAATGGCGGCTGTCTTTTCGAGCGGACTGCCTTGCGGAAGATAAATTTCGACGGCAAACTGGTCGCGCTCGGCAATCGGCATCATCCGCTGCGGAATATTTATGAAAATCAGTGCGCCGAGAAGCACGCTCGCAAATGCAATGGCTATTGTGGTTTTCGGATAATTGAAAACCTTTTCCAACAGCCATTCGTAGGATGATTGGACGTAATCGAGGATGGAACGATTAGAAATTCCATTTCTCGAAGAAATGGAATTTCTTAAACCTTTCTTTATAAAAAAATATTGAATAATAGGAATCAACAACATCGCCACAATGAGCGAAATTGTAAGCGTGATGCCGATTGTCCAAGGAAAATGTATCAGAAAATCGTGAATTGTGCCTTTTGTAACAAAAAGCAGCGGAAAAAACGTGATGCTGATAGCCAGCGTCGCCGAAAGAATGGATTTGAAATATTCCTGCGCACTGCGGATTGTCGAATCCCAGCGGTCTTTGCCGCTGTCTAACTTATCGATGTAACTGTCCACTACCACGATGGAATTATCGACAATCATTCCCAAAACCACAATCAAACCGGCTAACGTAATCATATTCAACGGAATACCGGCTGCAAGCATAACTGCAAGCGTTATCGCTATCGTAATCGGAATCGAAGTTGCAGCCACCGCAGCCACGCGGAAAGGCAGCAAAATCATAGTTACAATAATCACGGCAAGGACGGCGATAAGCAATTCGACCAAAAAATGAGAAATTGATTCGCCGACTATTTTCGGCTGGTCAACAATGCGGTCGATGTTCACGCTTTTGGGCAGTTCCGATTTGTATTTTTCCAGAACCTCGCTGACTTCTTTCCCGAATGCGACAATGTTTGCCGAGGGATTTACCTCGACCGAAAGCAGTACGCAACGCCGCCCGTTGTAAGTAATATAACTGTCGGCTTTCGGATATTCGCGCACCACGCGCCCGACGTCCTTCACGCGCACCACATCGCCCGCCGGCGACGAGAAAGTTATTTGGTCGGCTATTTCCTGCTCGCTGCGGAAACTTTCGGCAATATGTATCGGCGCAATGTTTTGGCTGTTTTCGAGGGAGCCGCTCGTGGTGGTAAATCCCTGCGCAAACAGGTTAGCCATCAGCATTTTGGGTCCAATGCGGTAAGCCGAAAGTTTTTCGTTGTCGATATAAATTGTAATCTGCTCCTTTTGCGAACCGAAACGCTGTACATTGGCAACGGTCGGCACGCAGCGCAGACGGTCTTCCAGATGGTCGGCGTAGTCGTCGAGTTCGCGGTAAGTCTTGTCGTCGGCTTCTATCGTAACCAAAAGCGAAGAAACGTCGCCGAAATTATCATTTGCAATCACAGCCAGAACGCCCGACGGAAGCGAGGATTTGAACTGCGTCAAACCGTGTTTTATCTTGCTCCAAACAACGTTTTTATCTTTCACGTTATCGGCAAGTTCCACAAAAATATAGCAAATTCCCTCTTCCGATTTCGAGGTGGTTTTGACGCGCTTCACTTCGGAATATGTAAACAGGTATCGTTCAAGCGGTTTGGTCATCTGCTCCTCCACCATCTTGGAACTTGCGCCCGGATAAACTCCGACTACAACTCCTTGACGGATAGTGTATTCCGGCATTTCCTGCTTCGGCATTACCACCAGCGAGTAGATTCCCGCAATGAACAGCGCAGCCGTCAGCAAAATAATGATTTGCCGGTTGTGCATCGCCCATTCGATGATTTTATTGTTCTTCATTTTCAATTTTCAATTAAAATATGAGTACCTTCGCTGATTTTCTGAAACCCCTCGACAATGATTTTGTCGCCGGCAGAAAGCCCTTCGGAAACGATAATCCCGCTGTTGGTCAAGCCGCCGACTGTTACAAATTGCCGGCGGGCGGTATCGCCGTCAGCAAGCCAGACATAACGTTTGTCGTCGGGCGAAATACGGATTGCGCGGTTGGGAACAACGATTTCCGATTGTACAGACGCGGTATGCCGCATCTCTACCTTGCAAACCATTCCGGGCAGCAGGTTTTGTTGATTATCTATTCTGATTTTCACGTCGTAAGTGTGCGAAATAGCGTCTGCCGCCACGCCTTTCGTATCAATTTTCCCCGAAAAAACAGCGTCGTCGAGCGCGGGAACAACAATAGTAGCCGCCTGACCTTCCGCAATGCCGCCGATTTCATTTTCGGGAACGGAAATTTTAACATTAACCTTATCGACAGCCAAAAGTTTGAACGCCGGAACGCTCGGCATCACGTTTGCGCCTGCTTCGATGCTGCGCGAAGCAATCACGCCGTCGCGCGGAGCGTATAAACGGCAGTCGTCGAGCGACTTTTTGGTTATTGCAACCATCGATTTTGCCTGCTGCAAACCGGCTTCCACTTCGGCATATTTAATGTCGGGCAGGCTGCCGTTTTCGTGAACTTTCGTCAGGCGGTCGTAAGCGTCCTGCGCCTGCACGAGTTTCGCTTTCGCGGCTTCGTAAGCGTTTTGCGCAGTTGCCGGATTAAGCGTAGCGAGCAACTGACCCTTGCGGACGCGCTGCCCTTCCGACGCCAAAACCTGCTGAACCGTTCCCATATCCGAAAACGAGAGCGCAACGGCAGCCGATTCCTCGACCGTGCCAACATAAGTCCGCGCCGCCGACGAAGACGAGGCGGCAACTTCCATAATTTTCACAGGAATAATTTTGTCCTGATTCCCTGCTTCCTTTTTCTTGGAACAGGCGGCAGCCAAACACGCTGCCAACAGGACAGTGCATAATTTTAAACAATCTTTCATATATCAATAATTTTTGCTGCAAAGGTACGGCGGGTTTTTGACTTCAAAAGGTTGATTTTGCCGAATAATTGGACTAAACGGCTGAAAAACGCTTTTTTTTACGGAAAAAAGATTACTTTTTTGGAATAAAATACGAAAAAAAAAGTGTAATTTTGCGGTATGAATAAAAAGGCAACGCCCTTGACGTGGCAAATCGACGTCAAAAATAAACTGAAAAGCGAGAGTATCGGCAATGATTTCATCCTGTTTGAAGATTTTTCGGCTGCGCCGATGTTTATGTATCCTTTCAAACTGAATATGCTGATACTGCTGATTTGCGAAAGAGGCTCCGTGCGCGGAACAGTCGAGATGCAGCCTTACGACTTGTCGGCGCCCTTTGCCGTCATTATCCGGCCGAATCAGGTGATGCACTACGAATATATCAGCCCCGATTTTTCGGGACACTGCCTGATTATGTCCAACAGTTTTGCTTCCGAATTTTTGCCGAATATCGACAGGCAGTTGCTCATTGCATCGGCAATTCAGGAAAATCCTTTCGCTCAACTTGATAAAGAAGGACTGCGGTTTATCCGCCACTATTTTTTTCTGCTCAAAAAATTTATTGCGATGAGGGACAATCCCTATCGTTTGGGAATGGTAAAACATCTGACGATGGTGTTTTATTACTGGGCGCGTCCGCATTTTCAAGTGTCGCTCGAAACCGTCAAACAGCCTCGACAAGCCTTGCTGGCGGAGCAGTTTATAACGCTTGTGCGCGAAAATTACCGCAGCGAGCGCGATACGGCTTTTTATGCCGAAAAACTGTGCCTTACGTCCAAATATCTGTCGCAGGTAATCAAGTCGGCTACCGGCAAATCGGCCTCCGACTGGATAGACGATTACGTGATTCTCGAAGCCCGCGCCCTGCTGAAATCGACGAATATGACAATCCAGCAAATCAGCGACGCGCTGAATTTCCCCTCGCAATCGTTCTTCGGAAAATATTTTAAGCGGATTGCCGGCGTTTCGCCGCGGGAGTATCGGCGGGGGTAGGGCGCTGAATTACGACGACATCAGGCATTATCAGCGGATAATTGCAGTGCTGTGCGAAACGGAAAGGATAATGGGGGAGATAGATAATACAATTTTTTTACATTAAAATAAAAAATGAAAATAATCTGTGTAGCAATGAATTATGCCGCTCACGGCCGGGAGTTGCCCGATTTCGCCAAGCCGCAGGAGCCGGTCTTTTTTTTGAAGCCCGATACTGCGATTCTGAAAAATGGAAAACCGTTTTTTTTGCCTGATTTTTCGGAAGATATGCAATACGAAGCCGAAATTGTGGTGCAAATCGACCGGCTGGGGAAAAATATCGGAAGGCGCTTTGCCCATCGCTATTTTCACGATATTACGATAGGAATCGATATGACTGCCCGCGATTTGCAGCGGCGATTAAAGGAAAACGGCTTCCCTTGGGAGTTGAGCAAGGCTTTCGACTATTCGGCTGTGATTGGCGGTTTTATCCCGCTAGCAGAGGCCGGTGGGGACATAAACAACCTGCCTTTTCATCTCGAAATTGACGGAAAAACAGTTCAGACGGGCAATACAGCCGATATGCTGTTCAAAATCGACGAACTGATTGAGTACGTCAGCCGCTATATCACGCTTCGAACCGGCGACCTGATTTTTACCGGAACTCCTGCCGGAGTGGGTAAAATCGCTGTCGGAAACCATTTGCAGGGATACGTCGGCGGGCAAAAATTGCTGGATTTCAGGATAAAATAGGCCTTATCAAAATATTTTGCCTAATTTTACGTTATTACAAGGTAGATTTTTTTGTAAAATGAGGTTTTTTAAACATATTGCGCTTGCTCTGACGCTGCCGCTGCTTTGCAGTTTCAGCCTTCGGGCGGATAACGACGGCAGCCGTTACGCTTCGTCGTCTGTCCTTGCGCAGGGCAAATGGGTGAAGTTGAAAATTACCGAAACCGGCGTCTATAAACTGACTTACGATGATATTAAGAAGCAGGGAATCGCTCCCGAAAAAGTGAAAATTTACGGCTACGGAGGCGCAATTCTCGACGAGGATTTTTCAAAACCTTATATCGACGACCTGCCCGAAGTTTCGGTTTATGTTAATAAAGGAGGCGACGGCGTTTTCAATTCGGGTGACTATCTGCTGTTTTACGGCCGCGGGCTTGTAAAATGGGATTACAACAAGACGACCGACGCTTACGAACATCTGAACAATCCTTATGCCGTAGAAACGTATTACTTTATGACAGAGGGCGATACGGGCGCAAAAGAGATGGGCGAAACCGTCGCGTTTTCGGGTGCGGACAAAACAGTTTCGGTTTTCGACGATTACGCTCTGCACGAAAAGGACGAAGTCAGCGTCACAGGCAGCGGTCGCGAACTTTTCGGCGAGAATTTCGCCACTTCTGCTACGCAGAACTTCACGTTTTCCATTCCCGGAATCACTTCCGATGAGGGAAAAGTCAGGCTGTCGTTTGCCGGCAGCCCGAAAGCGATTACTCCGGTTACGCTTTCTATTGACAATCAGCAAATTATAAATCAGCAAGTGCGGGTTCCGTCCGACACTTACTGGAAAGCATATTTAATTGACAAAACTGCCGCATGGACGGGCGATAAAAAGGAAAATACCTCTGTTTCAATAACTTTCAATCCGACGGAAAAGGCTTTGGCCTATCTGAATTTCGTAGAGTTGAATATGAAGCGCACGCTGAAATTTTACGGTACGGCTTACACCTTTTTCCGCAGCCGCGAAAGTCTTTCATCTTCCGTAAGATACGAGATTGACAACGCTCCGGTAAACGCTCTGGTGTGGGATGTTACCGGGAATTTTGACGCAAGTTTGGTAAAAACCGAACTTTCCGGCGCGAAATTGAGTTTTTCGGCTCCCGCCGACGAACTTACTCTGCACGAATATGCGATGATTGATTTAAGCCGCCAGTTTCCAAGCCCCGAATTTGCGGGAACGCTTGAAAATCAGAATCTTCACGCTCTGTCGCAGACCGATATGCTGATTATTTCGCCGAAAATTTTCCTGTCGCAGGCCGAAATTCTTGCAGCGCGGCACCGCGCCGAGGGTTTGAGCGTTACCGTAGTTGACGACCGTTTGATTTTCAACGAATTTTCGTCGGGTACGGCCGACGCGACCGCTTACCGCCGTTTTGTGAAAATGTTTTACGACCGCGCCGCTTCCGAAGCCGAAAAGCCGAAATATCTGCTGTTCTTTGGCGACGGCATTTTCGACAACCGCCATCTGTCGTCGGAAGCAAAAAAATTGGATTCAAGATTTTACCTTTTGACATATCAGGTCGAGGAATCGACAGACGAGAAAACATCTTATGGTTCAGACGATTACTTTGGTTATCTCGACGATTCCGAAGGCGCAACTTTCGGCCGCGGCGATTTGGATATCGGCATAGGTCGTTTTCCGGTAAGTTCCGTTGCGAAAGCCGAAGACGCGGTTGCAAAAGTGATTTCGTATATGGACGATACACAGCGCGGAATATGGAAAAACCGGCTTATTTTCACTGCCGACAATTCCGATTCCAATATTGCGGGCGATAATTTTTGCAAACACGTTACGCAGGCCGACAGTTTGGCCAGATTTATGGAGCGGAATTACCCCGAATATACGCTGTATAAATATTATATGGACGCATATAAACCGGTGATAGTCAATGGAAAAACAAGTTTTCCAGACGCGAAAAAATCCTTTTTAAACACGCTTAACGAAGGCTGTTTCCTCGTAAATTATACCGGACACGGCAGCACAACATCGTGGTCGGCCGAAGATATGCTGCAAATAACCGACGTCCGCCAAATGAATTTCGAGAATTTGCCGCTCTGGATAACGGCTACCTGCGATTTCGGCTGGTACGACCGCATAGAAACATCGGCCGGCGAAGAGGCTTTCCTGAACAGCAAAAGCGGGGCAATCGCGCTGTTTACCACAAGCCGCGTGGTTTCGTCGGACAATAATTATTATATCAACGCACAACTTATCCGCAACCTGTTCCGCAAAAACAGCGACGGCAAACACCTGCGGCTGGGCGACGTGTTGCGCGAAAGCAAAAATTATCTGACCTACGATATGAATAAACTGAACTATGTCCTGCTCGGCGACCCCGCCCTGATGCTGAATTATCCCGACGGCGGAATACGTTTGGAAAGCATCAACGGCGAAGAAGTTTCGGACGATAAAACTTTTACATTCAAGGCATTAGACAGGATAACAATAACAGGCTCGATAATCGAACCCGACGGCGAAAAATCATCGACTTTCTACGGCGACCTGAACATCGCAATTTACGACAGCAAGCAAACCATAGAATCCGTTACGACTTCCGACGCCAACGGGCATTTTTACTATACCGACTATCCGAATATGATTTACAGCGGAAAAGGGCAGGTAGAGAACGGTTCGTTTTCTTTTACCTTTACCGTTCCGCTCGATATTTCATACACTTCGGCTTCGGGATTGATGAATTTTTACGCTTCCGACGCTACCCGAAATATGGACGCCAGTGGCAGTTTCAGCAATTACATCCTTTCAGGGACGGGCAACAGCGAGGGCAGCGAACTCGGCCCCGAAATCGAAGCGATGTACCTCAATACCGATGCTTTCCGCGACGGCGACAAGGTTAACGAAACCCCGTTTTTTGTGGCCTATCTGTTCGACGAAGACGGCATAAACCGCTCCGGAAGCGGGCTTGGCCACGATATTTCGCTGAACATCGACGGCAACCGCAACCTGACTTACAACCTGAACGCCAATTACGAGTTTCTGGATGAAACGAGCGGCTACGTAGGCTATTCCATTCCTGCTCTGGCTGCGGGAAAGCACCGCCTTTACTTCCGCGTTTGGGATGTGAGGAACAATACTACGCTCGATTCTCTGAATTTTGAAGTCGTAAACGCCTATAAACCCGAACTTTTCAGCATCGAAGCAAGGCAAAATCCGGCTCGGACAAGCACGTGGTTTTACCTGTCGCACAATGTTCCCGAAACACAACTCGAAGCCGATTTCCGGGTTTTCAATCTCAACGGCAACCTCGTTTGGAGCAAGCAGGAAAAAGGCTCTTCCTCGTTCCTGAACTACTATCCGGTTGAGTGGAACCTCACTAACAATGCGGGAAACCGCGTTCCGGCCGGAGTTTATATTTTCCGCGCCGCAATCCGCACCGCGACGAGTTCCGAAGTAACAAAAGGCAAAAAAATTATAGTTTTGGCACAATAAAAGCGGCTTTACGCTGTTTATTAATATACAAAAATTAAATAATGAACAAAACGAGAAAAACAATAATTGCATTACTTGCGCTCGCATTTCCGCTGACAGCGGCTGCGGACGACAACGACAAAGATTATTTCAACCCGCTGCAAACCGGAGTTCCCTCGCTGACTATCGCTCCCGATGCGAGAAGCAGCGGTATGGGCGACGTGGGCGCGGCTACCGAACCCGACGTCTGGTCGCAGCATTGGAATCCGGCCAAAAACGTGTTCAATTACAGCAAAGCCGGAATCGGAGTTTCTTACACTCCATGGTTGAGCAGTTTGGTTAATGATATTGATATGGCCTATCTTTCAGGCTTTTACAAACCTTCGCAAGACGAAAACTGGGCCTTGTCGGCTTCTCTGCGCTACTTTTCGCTCGGCGAAATAGTGATGACCGACTGGAACGGCGACCAGATAATGGCCGTCAATCCCTACGAAATGGCCGTCGATTTCGGCGGTTCGATAAAGACTTCCGACGTTTTCTCTATCGGAGCCTCTTTCCGCTATATCCGCTCCGATTTGGGGCCGGGAACCGAAGAACTTTATCCCGGAAATGCAATGGCTGCCGACCTTGGATTTTATTACAACAACTACGTTATGCTCGGCAACAGCGAAAGCCTGCTCGGAATGGGGCTTGTCCTCTCGAATCTCGGCTCGAAAATCTCTTACGACGACGGCAACACCAATAACTTCTTGCCCGCAAATCTGCGTCTGGGAACCTCTTTCCTGTATCCGATGGACGATTACAACACCATTTCGTTGAGCCTCGACCTGAATAAATACCTGACTCCTACGCCGCCGAATACCGAAAATATGACCGCCGAAGAAAAACAGGCCGCTCTGAACAAATATTTTGGAACCTCGCCTCTGACCGGGGCCTTGCAGTCGTTTTCCGATGCGCCTAACGGTTTGCGGGAAGAACTTCAAGAGATAACTTATTCTGTTGGAGCCGAATACGCCTACCGCAACCAGTTCTTTTTCCGCGGAGGTTATTTCTACGAAAATCCGAATAAGGGAACGCGGCAGTATTTCACTGTCGGAGCCGGATTCAGGCTCACCGCTTTTGAACTCGGCGTTTCCTACCTCATATCGACTGTTCCTTCCAATGCGCTTGACCAGACTTTGCGGTTCTCGTTGAGTTTCGATATGGACGGCCTTAAAAACCTCACAAGATAGATGGAAAAAATTCGCGTAGGTTTTGGATACGACGTTCATCGTTTCGCCGATGGCCGGGAATTGTGGCTCGGAGGCGTTAAAATCCCCTTTGAGCGCGGACTTGACGGACATTCCGACGCCGATGTGCTGATTCACGCGCTTTGCGACGCCATGCTTGGAGCCGCCGACTTGCGCGATATAGGATTTCATTTTCCGGATAATAAAGAAGAATTTCACAATATCGACAGCAAAATTTTACTGAAACGCACCGTCGATTTGCTCGCGTCAAAATCCTACCGGCTTGGAAATGCCGATATTACCGTTTGCGCCGAGCGTCCGCGCCTGAACGTTTACATTCCCCGGATGAAATCCTGCCTTGCCGACGTGATGAACGCCGAGCCTGACGACATTTCCATAAAAGCCACAACATCCGAAAAAATGGGATTTGTAGGTCGCGAAGAAGGCGTCGCCGCCTATGCTGTCGTGCTGATTTTCAAGGAGTAAAACCCTATTTCAACTCAACTTTCTGCAATTTTCCCGTATAATAGACCGAAACGCCGGTATCGGGAGCGTCGATTCCCAGCGGCTTGTCCTTTGAAATCAGGATGATTTTGAAATTCCGGTTTTTCTTCATCCCCGGAAACTGCCCGCTGCGTGCGCCTATTGTCAGCAAATTGTTCTTTTCGCTGTACGAAAACTGGATTTCGGAATACAGGCCTTTTTCGTAATTGTAGTTCAATCCCTCGTCTTCGTAAAGCGTGAAACTGCCGTCGCTGCCTGCATAGACAAAAATTGTCAGGTCGTTTTGTTCCTCCGAAGTACTTTGGATTATGTCGCCCGTCGGAATTATCGAACCGGCCGGAACAAATAGCGGAATACGGTTGTAAGGCGCATCAGCAGCCATATTTCCCCCGCCCTGAAAGGCTTTCCCCAAATAAAAATCGTACCAGATTTTCCCTTCCGGCAAATAAACTTCGCGGGTTCTGGCTTTATATTCATAAACTGGATTAACCAAAATAGCGGGGCCGAACATATACTGGTCGCCGATAGAGAGCGTGTTTCGGTCTTGCCCGAAATCCATCGCCAACGGCCGCATTATGGTGTAATCGTCGAAATGAGACATACCCGCCAAAGAATAAATATACGGCATCAGCCGGTAGCGCAAACGGTTGTAATACAGCATAGAAGCGTAAGCCGGATGCGATTCGGGAGCAATATTCCAAGGTTCGCGATAAGGATATTGCCCGTGGGAACGGAAAATGGGAGCAAAAGCACCGAACTGATGCCAGCGGTTGTTCAATTCCCGCCATTCATCAAGGTCGGACGAGCCTTCGCGGGCAGTTTCGTAGCGGTGTTCAACGCAAAAACCGCCGTCGTCCATTGTCCAGTATGGATTTCCGGCTATCGAAAAGTTAAGTCCGGCCGAAATCTGGGCTTTCATATCTTCCCAGCGCGTGCCGATGTCGCCACTCCAAATTACGGCAGCATATTTCTGCGAGCCGGCAAAGCCCGACCGCGTCAGCAGGAAAATGCGAGTATCTTTGTTAGTCGAGCGTTGGCCTTCGTAAATCGCCTTGGCGTTCATCAGGCCGTAGGCGTTGAAATATCTTGTTGAAGAACCCAGAACAGTAGGATTCATCAAGGCTTTGCGGTAGTCCATATCGGCGTTGGAAAGAATATCGGGTTCGGGAGCGTCCATCCACCACGCGTCGAAGCCGCGCCAGTAAAGTTTTTCGTTCATCTGCTTCCAGAAAAGCCGGCGTGCGCCCTCGCTGAAAGCGTCGTAAAACGAGCCGACGTAGCCTTTTCCAATCCAGTCGCGGATGCTGTCCCTGACGGCGCGGCGGAACATCCATCCCTGCTCGTCGAACTGCCGGTAATGCTCTGTGGTACAGTAAAATTTAGGCCATACCGAAATCATTATCCGTCCGTTAAGCCGGTGAATTTGCTCGACCATAGCCGTAGGGTCGGGAAAGCGGGCAAAATCGAAATCGTGGCTGCCCCAAGCGTCTTCCGGCCAGTACGACCAGTCCTGAACAATGTTGTCGATGGGGATTTGCCGCTGCCGAAACTCATTAAATGTCGAAATCAGTTCTTCCTGCGTTTTATAGCGTTCGCGGCTTTGCCAGTAGCCCATAGCCCATTTCGGCATAACCTGCGCTTTGCCGGTAACGGCGCGGTATCCGGCTATGACGTCGTCCATAATGTCGCCGCGGATGAAATAATAATCTATTTGGTCGCCTATTTCCGACCAGAACGAGAGTTTGTTCTGTTCCTCGTCGGGAACGGGACTTAACGCTTTCAGGCCGATGTATGAAACTCCGCCGTCGGGCTTCCACTCGATTTTCAGTTTGTGCTTTTTCCCGGCGGTCATTTCGGCCGAAAATTTCCAGGAATTGGGATTCCACGCCGTGCGCCAACGCTCGGCCACGACAAGCGAATCGTCGAGCCAAACCTTGGTATATCCGGCATAATAGAGCAAAAAGCGGTAAATGCCCGATTCCTTGGGCTGCAACCAGCCTTCCCAGACAATTTGGGAGTTGTAGAACTGGAATTTCGGCGGAAAATTTTTCACGCTTTCCAGATTTTCGTAATCAATCAGGCTTTCACGCCTTTCGAGCGGAGTTTTTTTGCCGCTTTGGAGGTAAGAGGCTGTCAGGGCGCCTTCTTTCCCTTTTTTATCGTATAGCGTAAACTGGTCTAAATTAGCGTATTCGCGGGGGTCGCCGAAGCGGGTAAGCGAATAATTATCCCAGAGCAGGCCGTAATTTTTATTTGAAACGACGAAAGGCACGGAAACTTTCGTATTGTACTGATACAGAGTTTCATTCTTGCCTTTGTAATTAAACTCGCCGGACTGGTGCTGTCCAAGTCCGTAAAAAGCCTCGTCGTCGGGCGATTCAAAAATCTGGCGGACGGAACAGGCTTTTTCCCCGTCAATTTCAATTTCATTGAACGATTTTCCGCCGCCGCGGTTTTCGGCCAAAATCACGTTTCCCGCCTTGTCGGTAAAGACGATTTCGCCCGTTGCAAGCGAAACGCGGGCAATGATTGTGGCAGTAGTCAAAATCGCTTCATCAGCCGAAACCTTGTATTTCCATCCTTTATTTGCCGTTGAAACGTAGGCCGCAATCAAGCCGGGGCGCGACGAAAACTCGTCGGAAGGCGTTGCCGAAACGCGAATCACGTCGGCATTAATCACTTGCAGGCGCAAAGCCTTGGCTCCGCCCGATTTGGCAGCCTCTAAATAGACAGTTATTCCATCGGCATTTTTTACGACAGGAGCAGAATACAATGTTGCAGTACAAACATTTAGCGCCAAAACAGAGAATATGGCGCAAGTCATCCCGATAATTGAATTTTTCATGGAGTCGTTTTACATTAATTAGTTATTTCCTTTTCAATGACAAAGATATATATTTTTTACAAAAAAAACCAAAAATGATAAAAAAAGCGATAAAAATAAAAAAAATTGCGATGAAAATAAAAAAAAATATTTACCTTTGCCCCGCAGATTAGGTTTTGGCATTTATATTGAACTTGCGAATATATAAATAGGGGATTGAAATATTACTAAATAAAAATAAGTAACAATGAACAAGAACATTTTTTTGGCAATATTATTTATTGTACTTTTTGGACTGACTGACAATGTTAATGCTCAAGTAACTATCGGCGAACAGGCAACGCCAATAGTAACTCTTGAAGTTAAAGGGAAACCGTCGGATGATTCAAAGCCCGACGGGGTGCTTATTCCGAAACTCACCGGCAACGAGTTGAGGGCAAAATGGAATAACCCCGGCACTTATCCTCAGGGATTGGACATCAACAAATCGGAAGGCATTCTGGTTTACGTAACCGAGGCATGCAGCCCCGCGGATGCAGAAGGCGACCCCTTTGAGTATGTAACCGCGCCCGGTTTTTACTTCTTCTCGGTAAGCGGGATGGCGTGGAAACCGCTCGTATCGGGCGGCGAAACTCACGAAGCGGCCGCTCCCAAAGTCGAGTGGTTTTATATGCCATCGACTGTATTGCCGGTGGCAAGCGGGGCAAACAGCATCAACCTGTACGACGTTTATACCCAAAACTTCGGTATGACAGCGTCTTCTACCTTCAAAGGCACGGGGGCTACTTCCCTGCCGGTCGTTCCTGCCAATCAGATAGAGTTTTTCATAACCTATTACGATACGCAGGTGTTTACCAATCTTTCGCTGACGGCGGCCGGCGTGCTTTCTTACGATTGCGACCCCACAAAAATCAGCGATAATACCTATATGAATATCGTATTTAGAATTAAATAATGAAAAATCCGTATTTCAAAATACTGATAATCTTTTTGTTATTGTTCTACATATTCACAAATTTGTCGGGGCAAACATTAGTCGTAAATGATACGCTGTTTAGAGAAAATTTCGGCACAGGCGCATCCACAAGCACTACTTTTAATAGCGCTTTCGACTGGTCTGATTACGATAAATCGGGGACAAAAACCTTCGTTCCTACGGATGTAAGCGGCATTTCTTTTGGCGGAGTCCGGTCGATGTGGAGTAGCGTCGTGGCAGCTAATGTAAGCGGAAGCCATTGCTGGTTGAACCAGGGGGTATTTTACATCTACGATATTCCTGTTTACAATGCCGAACAGGTAAGAATAATGTTTGACAAGTATGGGGCGAACGCCTTGCAGATATATGCAGATACAAATGGTGGAACAAGTTTTTCTACTCTTGTAGTAACATCTTGGTCAGCCGGTACTAACCAGTCTGTTACGTACAATATTCCTGATGGCGCTACATCAATTTCTTTAAAATTTCAGGTTACGGCTGCCGCCAATGTCAGAATTGACAATATCAGGTTGGTAGCCACTCGCGTAAGAGTGGTTGATGACACCGGCCCCCCGCCGATGATAAACCCTCAAATACCGAGTAAGGCGCCGAGGTGAACATTAAAACATTAGACTTTTGAACAAGAAAAAAAATAATGAAAAAAATACTGATTACAATATTCGCATTAACACTAACTAACGCCGCTTTCGCACAAGCCGAGCAAACAATGTACTGGATTGGCGGAGCGGGCAACTGGTCTGACCTTGCACACTGGTCGTACCAGTCGGGAAGCCAGGCGGCAACGCAGCCCTCGTCGATACCGACGGCAACTACCAACGTCATCATTGACGCAAACTCCGGCCTGACGACAGGAACTTCCGCCAACAGGACTATTACGCTGAACGTTTCGCCCATCATAAAGTCGCTGACTTTCGTGGCGGGAAGCAAAGCGATTTTTGGCAGTTCAGGCGGAACCAGAATATTGCGTGTTGTCGGCGACATTACATTGCAGTCGGATGCAACTATTCCTAACAGTTCAACGCTTTATATTGCTATGGAACCGCCTTCTGGAACTGTTTCCACGCTGACTACAAACGGCAATACTTTGAGTTTTTACTTTGGAAAAGGCGGCGAGGGAACCACCAATATTGTGGGCGACAACTTTTCGTCTGTCAACCTGCGTCACATTGGCGGAACGCTCAATTTCAACGGCACAAACTGGGTAAGCAACAATATGTATGTTGTAAACGACGGAACGGTGATGAATATGCCGAACTTGACTGATTTCCGCACCAATTCTTCAACACAGATAGGCGGAACGGCTACGGATTATACCACAATTACTACTTCTACTTCCAACTCGCAGTTGAATTTGCCTAATGTAACTACATTTAATAGCGGCGCCTCCGGAAGCAGTGCAAATATTGTATCTTCCTACGGATTGACATTGCCGCAATGCACCTCATTCGCAGTTGGCGGTTATCTTGTCATCTATGACCCTTCGTTTCTGTCCTTGCCAATATGTCCAACGATAAATGTAGGGAATTCAGTAAAATTTAGCAGTACAATACCGCTCAGTTTCCCCGTACTGCAAACCTTGAATGTGAGTGGTATAGAAGAGGGAAATGCAAATGGTTCGCTGGCGCTGGGTGCATCAGGTACTGTTGTAAACACTCAGTACTGGCTATATCAGGGTACGCTGACAAATGCTGATATTTCCGAATTTAATATTAACTATTCGGGAACGGGAAACGGGTCGACAACTACGAGCGGCGCCTCTCTCTACGTAAAGGGCGGTACGCATTTCGGCAAGGTAAATTTTAATAATGCCAACGGGCTGGGATATGTTGGCGGCACAAGCGCCATCGCTATCGATAAACTTACTTTTCGTTACCAAGGCGCAAGCATAACACAAGATTTTACGGTGGATACGCTTATTATGGCTCCATCTGCTACTTACACGATTACCAACGGCAAAACGATTACCGTTACCGGCGATTTAATAGATACAACGCCCGACTGCGAAACTTTCTGGCAAATTATAGGCGGTACAACCGCAACCAATTATGCGACAATCAACAACAGCACGGGACACGACATCGCGCTCGAAAACGTGCAGTTAACCCGCATCATCGCTACCGGAGCCAACGCAATAGACGCTGCGGGAATCGACAACGGCGGAAATACCAATATTGTCTTCACTGCCCCCGCTCCCAAAACAATTTACTGGGTGGGCGACGCCGGCAACGACCAGTGGCATACGCTCCAAAACTGGGCGCGGACTTCGGGCGGCACAGACTATTGTATGCCGACGCAGTACGACGACATTATCTTTGACGAAAACTCCGTAATAACCGGCAACACTATAACCATTACAAGTAATAGCGCCTATTTTCACGATATTACCATCCGGGATAACTGCCCGAAGGCGGCATTTACAATCACCCCATCGAACGTAAACGTATATATTTACTGCTACGGTTCGTGGTATATGAAATCGGGCGTTACTGTGATTCCCGCAGTATATTTTATGTCGGGCGATAAGGATGAAACTATTACGTCCAATACTTCTACATTTGTAAATCTCTATTTCACGGGAATAGGCGGATGGACTTTGCAGGACGACCTGAAAACAATCTTTTATAATTCATCTAATCCTATTTGGTATGGCGCAATATACTACCGCAACGGGACGCTCAATACCAACTCGAAGAAAGTGAGTATCTCTGTGTTCTATGGTCATGAAAGCGGAAGTTCTTATCTTCCTTCGGGATTGCCCGCTTCCGCGGCATACCGAAAACTGATTCTCGGAGCATCGGAAATTACCATCAGAGGAGCATACGATGCTGGTTGGAGTTATGGCGGAACGTGGTCTGTTACCACCGACACGCTCGACGCCGGCACATCCACGCTTATATTCGACCCTGTGCCTACCCGCAATAGCACATTAACGGCTCTCGGACAGGCAATTTCTGAGAGTACGAGTACAACCGCCGCTACCGGTATGTTGAATCCTACTTATGCCGCCTCAATCAACGCTATGGGACTTACGAATTATTACAATATTGTTTTCAAAGGCACGGGAACAAGTACTATAACCACAGACAACCGCACAACATCTGCTTTGATACCGTTTACGGCAAATTCCGTGCGGGTAGAAAATAAATCGACCTTGCAGTTTGTCGCGAAATGGGTAACTTTGGATACCCTGTACGCCGCGCCTATGTCTGCTGTGCAACTGCCGAGTCCAAGCGTTGCTACGGCGAATAATATTCATGCCACAGCGCAATTGACCGTCAAGAAGTCGATGGAAATACCAACCGACGACTGCGACCCCGAACTTTCGACGCTGTCGCCGTACAACGCGGCCTATCCGGCAACCGTTTCTTCGACGGTAAATATCAATATCCCAAATACGCAGATGACCGACGTAAAATCGACGGGCGGCGGCATTTTCACTGCTTCCGGTATCGATAATGGCGGCAACGACGGCTGGATTTTCACCGCACGCGCAGCAAAAGACCTCTACTGGATTGGAGCGGCTGGCGATGGCAAATGGAACACGCTGGCCAACTGGACAACGCATTCCAACGGAACGCCCGACGGCGGTTGCCTGCCCTCGAAAACGGACAATGTACATTTCAATCAATATTCCGTACTGCCTGCCGACAAAACAATTATAATAGACAGGCAGGGCGCCAATTTCAATAATTTTATTGCCGAAACAGGAACGCCCGCAGGAATCATTATCCGCCAGGACAGCGTACAGATAAACTCCTACGGCAATCTCTTGCAAACCGGCGAAAATATGCAGTTTACGTCAAATGCTGCCGCTTTCCGCCTCAATCTGCTTGGCTCGGCAACCGACGCCCGGTTGATTAACGCAGTCGGCGCTTCATTTTACTGCATGTACGTAAACAACGCGGCGGCTCAATGGACTTTTCTTAACAATATGACCGTTAGCAATGATTTGACCGTTAATGCCGCTTCATCGGTAACATTAGATATGGACAAATTTTCCGGCTATCGCATTTATCACCTTGCAGGCATTGTGAATATGGCCGACAGCATATCATTGAGTTACAGCATTCAGGGTTCGAACGATAATAGTTACTCTTATCAGATGAACGGCGCATGTACGCTGAATGCCGACAATGTGGTTTGGAGTTCAAAGGCGGGGTTCAGCAGCACCTCAGGCTCGCGCACGGTTAATATCCGCAACGCACAGATAACTATTGACGGTACAGCGACCGATTATTACGGAAGACCACACGGATACTGGAATTATTCAGGCGCCGGCGCAGCGCTGAATGCCGAAGGCAGTTACATCAAACTTACGGCCTATCTCACAGGATTTGACGGACAAGAGTACGGAACAATGGAAACTATCGGTAATGTAGCAGGCGCATATTACGGCGGTTCAAACTATATCACCGGAAATCTTACGTTCCAAAAACTGATATTGAACGACAGCCGCCAGATTTCGGGCAGCAACACGATTGACACGCTGCTGGTGCGTCCGAAGGGCGTTATACTCTATCTTGCTAACGGCAGTACGCAAACCGTAAACGACCTGATGCAATTAAGCGGCTCGCCCTGTTTGCAAAATATGCTGCGTGCAGGAACTGCATCGACGGAAGCCGGCGCATCGCAGTCCTCTGCTACGGCAAACATCAATTACCTGAACGCCGCCGGCGTAAATGATTACGACCAAGTATTGGTGGGCGGAATCATCGCTACCGGCGATGAACTCCGGTTTGCCGGCAACTCGTCGAATCTGGGATTGAACAGCAATCTGGTTTTCCACGGTTCGCCCGGCCTTGTAGGCTTGCCCGAAAGCGCATACTGTCTGTCCATCGACGATGAAGACAACTTTATACTTTCGGCGGCTGAATTTTACGGAACCGATTTGAGTACCTATAAATGGTACAAAAAGAACGCAGCAGGCGTTTATCCGGCTACGCCGCTTGCAGCGCCTTCCACAGCAGACGAAATCGACGTCCGCGATTTCGGCCTCGACGGAACTTACAAAGTGGAAATAGTATATGATTCCACGGCAACAACAGCCTGCAAAAGCGTGGACGAAATAACAGTTACATATCTGCCGCCGGCAGTAACCTTCGGCGAAAACAACGTTACCGATACAACGCTGGTATATTGCGCCGCTGACTCGGCGCGTACTGTCCGGTATCTTATAGAGCATTTGCTCAACTATTCTGATTCTACCTATATGCAATCGGCTCTGTACGACACGATTAAGGTTTACAATATCGACTATTCAGGCGGGATGAATCTCGTACTGATAACAGATACTTTGCGGAACGCTTACGAATATTATTTTGAGTTTGTTACGGACGGCGGCTGCACTTCGTCCATATATTCGAGAGTTACGGTGTCGATAGACACAGTTCCGGCTGCCGACGCCGGCGCCGACCAGACGGGCAATGTGCTTGTTCCGTTCACAATGGCGGCAAATACGCCCGCAGCCGGTCAAAGCGGATTATGGACAGTGGTAACAGGAACGGCTACAATCAGCAACCCAAGCAGCCCGACAACAAGCGTACTGCTCGCAAGTGGCTGCAAATCAGCAACTTTGCAATGGACTGTAACCAACGGAACCTGCGAAGCGAGCGACACAGTAAAAATAGGCGCAGGCAGCGCTCCGCCGATGATAAACCCGCATTTAAGGTCGCGGGTGGCATATTAGTTGTATAAGAGAAGAGGCTGTACGAAAGTACAGCCTCTTCTCTTGTTTAACTTATTTAATTGTATCCGCCAAAATCGGGGTGGAAGATGGGGCTCGAACCCACGACCCTCAGAACCACAATCTGATGCTCTAACCAACTGAGCTACGACCACCATGTAAGCATTTTTGCAGGAAAATTCCGCAAATGCGGTGCAAAGGTACAACTTTTTTTTAATATGCAAAAGAAAATGGGAAAAATAATTTTTCCGTGCAACGTTTTTAACCTCCGGCGCATCTTATTATCAAAGGCGTTTTTTTGTTTTTTACAAAAATTCGTTTAACTTTGTCTAAACTTAATTTTTTTCGGATATGAAGAAATATTTTTTATTTTTTGGAGCGGCGGCTCTGTTGGCTGTCCTCCTTATGTCGTCGGACTATTATTACGGCAGTTATACGCCTGTTTTTATGGACCGTTCCGAACTCGAAAAGTCGGTCAGTTACGTTGCCGAAGGCCGGGATTTGCAAAATCCGGGCAAGATTTATTACAAATCGCCCTATATTCTTGTTAATGAGAAATATAAGGGGGTGCATATAATCGACAACAGCGACCCCAAAAATCCGCGGAACACCGGCTATATCATCGCCCCGGGCTGCCTCGATATGGCTGTAAAAGGCGATGTGCTTTACTTAGACAATTCGGTTGACCTCGTGGCTTTCGACCTGAATACGCGGCAGGTAACGGAACGTATCAAAAACATTTTTCCGGAGCCGATTTCGCCCGAAAAAATCTATTATATGAACGGAAAGCGGCCTACCCAAAATTCAGTTATTGTTGGATGGAAAAAACGAGATTAAGGAGGAATTGAAAATGAAAAAATTACTTTTTTTAGCGATTATCGCTTTTGCAATAACGTCTTGTGACGGAATAGGCGGCAGCGCCGACAGCGGCAGCGATTACGGACAGGGCGGCTCAATGGCTCGCTTTGCCATAACGGGCGATTATCTTTATACGGTTGATAATGAAACGCTTAAAATGTTCGACATTTCCGACCCGAAAAAGCCTTACTATATGAAAGATAAAGACCAGTACCTGAATTTCGGGCTGGAAACGATTTTCCCGATGGATACTCTGCTTTTCCTCGGTTCGCAAACCGGAATGTACATCTACAACATAAAAAGGCCGGCTTTTCCGGAGCAACTTGCTGTGGTTTCACACATTACGAGTTGCGACCCGGTGGTTTCCGACGGCCGTTACGCCTACGTTACCCTCAACTCCGAAAGCGTGTGGTGCGGACGCTCCGTTAATCAACTGAATGTTTACGACTTAACCAATATCCGCAAGCCGGTTGAGATTGCTTCGCTCGACAATTTTAAATGTCCGAAAGGGCTTGGCCTGTACGGAAACCGGCTCTACATCTGCGATGGCGGATTGAAGGTTTACGACGTTACTTCGCCCGCAAATCCGGTTTGGATTGACGATTCGAGTTATATTACCGAACTGACCGACGCTTACGACGTAATCCCGCTTGGCGGCGGCATTTTGCTGCTTACCGGCAGTAAGGGGATTTACGAAATAGACATTACGGGAGATAAAATCTCATTAATCAGCAAAATTTTAGTAAAATGAAATATAAAATATTAATTATCAGCATATTAACGCTTGCATTTCCGGCAAACTGTTTTCCGCAATGGACAAACGACAGCCGAATAACGAAAAATGCAATCACTATTGAGCCTCTGTATCTTTATAATTTCGGGCTTCGGATAAATTACGAGCGTCAAATTTCGACGCCGAAGCATTGGGTTGAGTTTAGCGCCGTCGGCTATTTCCCTTCATCGGATGATTTTAGTTTAAGCCATATATGGTTTTACGATGACAGTTATTATTATAATCGAAACGTGAAAACCAATTGGGGTACGACTTTTGAAGTGGCTTACAAATATTATCCCTTGAGTTTTATATATTTGGCGTCGGGACTGTCGTACAATCATCACGAAGCGAAATTTGAGGGTTTCGATACTAAATTCAATTCCTATATCGAGGACGGACTTCTGTTTTACGAGCCGGCCTACAAAACTTCGGACTGCTGGGAGTCTTTCGACCGCGTAGGGCTGAATCTTCGCCTTGGAATGCAAACTCCTCTTTATCGCAGGTTTGTCGTCGGCTGTTATGTTGGGCTTTCTTATAATTATTCGTTTTTCGACGAAAATAATTTCAGCAGCGAAGATAAATCGGTAACTACGGTCTATTACCGCGGTTTTGTGCCTTCGACAGGGTTCAGGATTGGGGTCAGGTTTTGAGAAATGAAAAATATTTAAAAATCTTGCAGTTTTGTTGAGATATTTTCCTAATTTTGTCAGCAAATAAAAATCCTAAATTCTGATATTTATGACTGACAAACAATGGAATCTGCTAACAGCGGTAATTGACGGCCAAACGCCGGAACAAACGCCCGTCGGCTTCATCATCGACTGCCCCTGGCTGCCCGAATGGTACGGAACAACGCTTCTCGACTACTTTTCGAGCGACGAAACGTGGTTGAAAGCCAATCTGAAAGTTTTGGAAACTTTTCCCGACATTATGTTTTTGCCCGGATTTTGGAGCGAATACGGCATGTGTACCGAACCTTCGGCTTTCGGCGCAAAATGCGTGTTCTGGAAAAACGAATTTCCTTTCGCAAGCAAAATTATCCGGCAAACGGAAGATATTGACGCTATAGAAGTTCCGAATCCCGAAACAGACGGCTTGTTGCCGTTTATGCTCAACCGCCTTGTGCGGATGCAGCCCGCTATCGAAGCGGCAGGGCATAAAATCCGCTTTTCGGTTTCGCGCGGGCCGCTCAATATAGCCTCGTTTCTTATGGGCGTTTCGGAACTGATGCTTGCCCTGCTGACCGAGCCGGAAAAAATCCTGCAACTGCTCCGCCTGATAACCGATTTCCTGAAGAAATGGCACGCCGTCCAGCGGGAAACTTTCCCCTCGATAGACGGAATCCTGATGCTCGACGATATTGTGGGCTTTATCAGCGAAGAGGATTTTATGACTTTCGGCTTTCCTTTTATAAAGGAAATTTACGACGATGCGCCCGTGAAGGTCAAATTTTTCCACAACGACGCCGATTTCCGCGCTTCCGTCAGCCATTATCCCGATATGGGAGTTAATCTGTTCAATCCGGGTATCCAAATGAGCGTCAATGAGATAAAGGAAGCAACCGGCAATAGGCTGACCGTTCTCGGCAGTATTCCGCCCCGCGACGTTTTAGCGGCCGCAAGTCCCGAAACTGTTGAAACAGAGGTAAAAAACCTGCTCGCCGGGCTGAAAGACCGTTCGCGCTTCATTCTTTCCTGCGCCGGAGGAATGCCGCCCGCCGTTTCGACCGAAAATATCAACGCTCTCGTCAGGGCAAGCCGGATATAAGGAAAGGGCGGGCTGGAATTTTATTTAAACTGCCGAAAGAAGCCTGAATTTTCAAAATCCAAATATTTCAATTAACTTTGTACCCTCAAATGAAAATTTTATGCCCGTAAATATTCCTCATAAACTGCCTGCGGTCGAGATTCTCAAAAAAGAAAATATTTTTGTGATGGACGACCTTCGCGCTTCGAGCCAGGATATACGCCCGCTGAAAGTGGCGCTCCTGAACCTGATGCCGCTGAAAATTATTACCGAAACCGACTTCGTGCGCCTGCTGTCGAACAGCCCCCTGCAAGTAGAAATCGACCTGCTGAAAATGAAAACTCACGACAGCAAAAACACTCCGGCCGAACATCTGCTGACTTTTTACAAAAATTTCGAGGACATCCGCGAAGATTATTACGACGGAATGATAATTACCGGCGCTCCGGTTGAACTGCTTGAATTTGAAGAAGTTAACTACTGGGAGGAGTTGAAGGAAATTTTCGACTGGGCTTCGCGGCACGTAACTTCCACGCTTTATATCTGTTGGGCTGCCCAGGCGGGTTTGCACCATTTCTACAATATCCCGAAATATCCGCTGCCGAAGAAGAAATTCGGGGTTTTCCGGCATACTTTCAATTATCACGTTCCGCTTTTCCGCGGGTTCGACGACGAATTTTATATTCCCCACAGCCGGCATACCGAAATCCGCCGCGGGGATATTCTTCAAAATCCCGCTCTGACGCTGCTTTCCGAATCGGAAGAAGCCGGAGTTTATATCGTGATGTCGCGAGGCGGCCGCGAAATTTTTATGACAGGACATTCGGAATATGCGCCCGACACGCTCAATAACGAGTACCGGCGCGACCTTGCCAAAGGTTTGCCGATAGATATGCCCGTAAATTATTACCGCGACGACGACCCCGACAAGGGCTGGGTTGTCCGCTGGCGTGCCCACGCCCACCTGCTTTTCAAGAACTGGCTGAACTATTACGTTTATCAGGCGACGCCGTTTAATCCTTTGGAAATAAGCAAATTGGAAAATTTGGATGTGTAGCCTGATTGCCCGGAAAATCGAACTCCTCGCTCCGGCCGGAAATGCCGAAATCGGCATCGAAGCCGTCAATCACGGCGCGGATGCGGTTTACATAGGCGCTCCGCAATTCAGCGCGAGGGCTGCCGCCGGAAATTCTGCCGCCGACATTGGCCGTTTGGCCGATTACGCCCATCAATTCCGAGCCAAGGTTTACGTTGCGCTCAATACTGTTTTGTACGATTCGGAACTATCCGATGCAGAGCGCATTATCCGCGAATGTTATTCCGCCGGAGCCGATGCTTTCATCGTTCAGGATATGGGGATTTCCGGCCTTCCGCTGCCGCCTGTTCCGCTGCACGCCAGCACTCAATGCGACAATCGGAATATCGACAAAATCCGGTTTTTGGAGCAGTCCGGTTTTTCGCGCGTGATTTTAGCCCGCGAACTTTCGCTTGACGAAATAAAGGAAATTTCCGCCAAAACATCTATCGAACTCGAAGCCTTTGTCCACGGCGCAATTTGCGTTTCTTACAGCGGGCAATGTTATATCAGTCAGGCAGTTACTGGCAGAAGCGCCAATCGCGGCGAGTGTGCGCAGTTTTGCCGTTTGCCCTATACGCTTCAAGATTCTGCGGGCAAAATCCTGTCCCAAAACCGGCATTTGCTCTCGCTGAAAGACCTCAATCAGTCGGAAAACCTTGAACGGCTGCTCGATGCGGGCGTTACGTCCTTCAAAATCGAGGGGCGGCTGAAAGAAATTTCTTACGTGAAAAATATTACCGCTTTTTATCGCCGGAAATTGGACGCAATCATTGAGCGCAGGCCGGAATTTGTCCGCGCTTCGTCGGGCGTTTCCACTCCGTTTTTCGTGCCGGAACCGGCAAAAAGTTTCAACCGCGGCTTCACAAGTTATTTTCTGACCGAGCAAAAACCGGATATTGCCTCGCCATACACTCCAAAGTCGCTTGGCGAGCCGATTGGCAATGTTAAAGACCTGAATCGCCGCTTCTTCACAATTTCCGGTCGAAAAGCAGTTCACAACGGCGACGGCCTCTGTTTTTTCAATGAGCGGAAAGAATTGCAGGGTTTCAGAGTAAACCGCGTTGATGAGGACGGCAAAATTTATCCGGCCGAAATGCCTTCATTCACGCCCGGAATCACGCTTTACCGCAATTTCGACCACGAGTTCGAGAAGACGCTTGCCGGACGCTCGGCCGAGCGGAAACTCGCTCTGCGCCTTGTGCTTGACGAAAACAATTTCGGTTACAGCCTGACAGCCGAGGACGAAGACAATTGCCGCGCAACTGTTGCCGCAGAAATGCCGAAAGAAAAGGCGCGGACGCCGCAAAACGAAAATATCCGCACTCAACTTTCAAAACTTGGAAATACTCCGTTTTCGCTTGAAAATTTAGAAATTAACCTCTCGGAAAACCGCTTTATCCCCGTTTCTGCGCTCAACGACCTCCGCCGCCGCGCAATAGAGGCCTTGCTTTCGGCGCGGAAAATGACCTATTTTTACGAAACGCGGAAAACTCCCGATGCTGCGCCGCTTTATCCCGAACAGGAATTGACTTACCTAGGCAATGTTGCCAATAAAAATGCCGAAACATTTTACAAAAAACACGGCGTAAGCCGCATTGAGCCTGCCTTTGAATTGCATCCTGCAAACGGTCTTCCGGTAATGTTTACCAAACATTGCATTCTTCGCGAAACAGGCCGCTGCAAAAAGGAAAAAGCGGCCGACCACAATTATGTCGAGCCGCTTTACGTCATTTCCGGCAAAAACCGCTTTGAACTGCGCTTCGATTGCCGAAAGTGCGAAATGCAGGTAATTCACTGAATATCATCCAAATAGCACCCAATCTCGCTGATTATGGGGCAAGCCAGGGCATCCTCAATCGAAATGCGGATTTTTTTCGTCTTAACCCTTGGCAGACAGAGGATTCGCTTGTAACCTACCGTTGTTTGCCGGGCAATAGTCAGCCACTGCGAACCGTCCCAATAATCGACTGAAAATTGTTTAACTCTTTGTCCCAGAGGGATATATTCCTGAATCAGCAGGCGGTTGAAGGCGGTTTCTTTGCCTAAATCTATTGTTATTTCGGCTTTTGTTTGCCCGTCGTCGGCCGCCCAGTAAGTATCGAAATTGCCGTCAAGCAGGTTGGTTGCGCCGAAAAGCGGGGAATTTGCGCGGGTTTCGGATGCCGTAATTTTAGCCTTGGCAGCCAAATTCACCGAAAAAATGCGGTCGAGCGCAGCGCGGAATTCCACAAGCCGCACAGAATCGTTGCTGTGAATATGTCCGCGGGTATCGGGTGGCACGTTGAGCAGCAGATTGGCGTTGCGGCCTGCCGAAGTATAGTAAATATTCAGCAACTGCCTCAATGACTTGACGTTATTGTCGGTTTCCGGCGAGTAAAACCAGCCCGGACGGATTGAAACGTCGGCTTCGCCGGGCAGCCAACGGGCGCCGTCTATCTGGCCGGTATTCAGCGTTTTAGTGTCGGGAGCGCCCCAGCCGGGAGTAAAACCTTCGGTTGTGAGGCGCGACCAGTTTGTTTCGCCCATAACCCCGTTTTCGTTGCCAACCCAGCGGCAATCGGGGCCTACATCGCTGAAAATCATTGCCTTGGCTTGCAGGCGATTAACCGTGGAATTGAAAAGCGGCCAGTCGTAAACCTGCTTTTTCCCGTTCGGCCCCTCGCCGTTTGCTCCGTCGAACCATTGCTCGAAAACCTCGCCGTAGTTGCCCAGGACTTCGTCGAGCATATTCACGAAAACTTGGTTGTAATCGGCAGTTCCGTAGGTCGGATGATTCCTGTCCCAGGGCGAAAGGTAAACTCCGAATTTCAGGCCGTACTCGCGGCAAGCGTCGGAAAGTTCGCGCAGCACGTCGCCCTGTCCGTTTTTCCAGAGGCTCCGGGCAACGGTATGTTCGCTGAACTTGCTGGGCCAGAGGCAAAAACCGTCGTGATGCTTGGCGGTAATGATTATTCCTTTCATTCCGGCCGCTTTTGCGGTGGCAGCCCACTGCCGGCAATCGAGGTCAGTGGGGTTGAAAACTTCCGGGTTTTCCGCTCCGCTGCCCCATTCCACGTTGGTGAAAGTGTTAGGCCCGAAGTGGACGAACATATAAGTTTCCATTTTTTGCCACGCCAACTGCCGAGCGTCGGGAATCGGGCCGAAAGGCGCCGGCGGAGCGGAATTTTGGGCTGCCGTTTCTGCTGCACAGCCCAAAATTAATATTGCTAACAAATTGAATATTAATGGTTTTCTCATTTTTATAGATTATTTTATTTCAAATTGTGCAGAAATGGCCTCGTTTTCAGAATTTCCGCCTGCAAATATTGTGTAAATGCCTTTGGGAACAGCCATTTTACCGGTTTCGTTATCCCATTTTGATAGGTCGGATGCAGGAATTGAAACATTGACTTCCGAACTTGCGCCTTTGTCGAGGCCGACGCGCTTAAATGTGCGCAACTCTTTCAGCGGCAGTTTTTTACCGTCGGGATATTTTATGTAAATTTGCGCCACTTCGTCGCCCGAAAATTTGCCTTTGTTTGTAACTTTGAACGCACATTCTATCGTTTCTTTGTCCGAAATGCTTGCAGATGGAATTTTTGTCCAGTTATAGGCAAAGTTGCTGAAACTCAATCCGTAACCGAAAGGATAAAGCGCTTTTCCGGTAAAATAGCGGTAAGTGCGGTTTTCCATATTGTAATCCTCAAACGGCGGCAGGTCGGAATCTTTTGCGTAGAACGTAACAGGCAGGCGGCCGGAGGGGTTGTATTTTCCGAAAATCACGTCTGCAACGGCAGTTCCGGTCGATTGTCCGCCATACCATGCGTTCATTATTGCCGGAATATTTTGCGATTCCCATTCTACGGCTATTGCGCTGCCGGTCATCATTACAAAGACTACCGGTTTTCCGGTCGATTTCAGGGTTTTCATCAGGTCGGTCTGGATTTTGGGAAGTGCAATGGTGGTGCGGTCGCCGCCGCGGAATCCATCAACGTTTACCCGCATTTCTTCGCCTTCGAGACGGGGGCTGATTCCGCCGACGAAAACGATGAGGTCGGCGTCTTTAACGTTTTCTATCGTCGAGGCAAAAGAGGCCGGAGTTGCGCCTGCATAGCCGATTACGGTATCGGAATAAATCTTGATTCCGGGGCCTGCTTCGCGGCGGATTCCTTCCAAAACGGTTACGTTTTCGGTCGGAAATCCGTTGTAGTTGCCGAGTTGCACCCATTCATTGTCGCAGTTGGGGCCGAGAACGGCTATTTTTTTCACTTTTTTGCGGTCAATCGGCAGCAGATTTTTCTCATTTTTCAGAAGCACAATCGACTGTCTTGCCATTTTCAGCGCAAGTTCCTTATGTTCAGGCAGTTCTAAATAAGTAGAATCTATATTCGAGAATGGCACGATTTCTTTCGGGTCGAGCAGGCCGAGGCGCAGGCGGGTAGCGAAAAGCCGGCGCAGCGAAATGTCGATGGCGTCTTCGGTAATCAGCCCGTCGCGGACGGCGCGGACAAGTCCGAAATAAGCCTCGTTTCCGCAATCCACGTCGGTTCCGTGAAATACCGCATCAGCAGCGGCTGCCGCAGAATTTGGATGCGTCCGGTGCCGCTTGTAAAAATCGTCGATAGCGCCGCAGTCGGATGTTACGTAACCCTTGTAATTCCAGTCGATTCGCAGGATGTCGAGCATAAGTTTGTCGCTTCCGCAGCAGGGTTGGCCGTCGAATGCGTTGTAGGCGCACATAAATCCGGCTACTCCCGTTTCTGCAAGCCGCTTAAATGCAGGCAGATAGGTATCCCACAAATCATAATTTGAAACCGAAATGTCGAAATTGTGGCGAAGCGCTTCCGGCCCGCTGTGAACGGCAAAATGCTTGGCGCATCCGGCCGCTTTCAGATATTTTGGGTCGCCGCCCTGCAAACCGTTTACGAAAGAGGCAGCAAGAGCCGAAGTCAGATACGGGTCCTCGCCGTATGTTTCCTGACCGCGTCCCCAGCGCGGGTCGCGAAAAATGTTGATGTTAGGCGTCCAGTAAGTCAGGCCGTGATAAATCGAAAAATCGCCTTTTGCCGAAGATGTATTGTAAATCGCGCGGCCTTCGGTAGCGGTATAATCGCCCATAAGCCGCATTGCATCGGCATCCCAGCCTGCCGCCATCCCGATGGCCTGCGGATAAACAGTAACCTTGTATTCGGTGCGGGCAACGCCGTGCAAGCACTCGTTCCACCAGTCGTAAGCCGAAATTCCGAGGCTGTCGATAGCCGGAGCCTTATTGAGCATCTGACGGACTTTATCTTTCAGTCCGAGACGCGAAACTATGTCGGCAGCGCGTTCTTCGACGCTCAAAGCCGGATTTTGAAACGGGAATTTGTATTCGCTCTGCGCCTGCGAAAATTGCAGGTTAAAAGCGATGATTACAAGCAAAAAAAATGTTTTTTTCATTGGATGATTATTTTTGTAAAACTCAATTTGCAAATTTATATAAAAAAATTGACATTATCCCTGTTTTTTGCATTTTTAATGCGCTTCCAGCCAGTTTGCCCCCACTCCGCAATCGGCTACAAGCGGGACGCGCAGGCTGACAGCCGATTCCATCGAGCCGACCACGATTTCTTTCACCGCAGCCAACTCGTCGGGAAAAACATTGAAGTTTAATTCGTCGTGAACCTGCATTATCATTTTCGAGCGCAGGCCTTCTTCGCCGAAACGCCGATGAATAGCGTTCATCGCAACTTTTATAATATCGGCTGCCGAACCCTGAACAGGCGCGTTTATCGCATTCCGCTCGGCATAACCGCGCACCGTCGCATTCCGCGAATTAATATCGGGCAAAAAGCGGCGGCGGTGAAAAATTGTTTCCACAAATCCGTTTTCGCGGGCAAAGCGGATGCTCCTGTCCATATATTCCTTAACTCCCGGATAGGACGCGAAATAGCCGTCAATCAGTTCCTTGGCTTCGGTGCGGGAAATGTGCAACTGCTCGGCTAACCCAAAGGCTGAAATGCCGTAAATAATCCCGAAATTGGCTGTTTTAGCCTTGCGGCGCATATCGCGGTTTACCTCTGAGAGCGGCAATCCGAAAATTTTTGCGGCAGTGGCGGCGTGAATATCCTGACCTTCGAGAAAGGCCTCAATCATACCCGAATCCCCGCTCAAATGCGCCATTATGCGGAGTTCTATCTGCGAATAGTCGGCCGAAAGAAACAGACAGCCATCGTCGGGGATAAAGGCCTTGCGGATTTCCTTGCCTTCCTCGTCGCGAATGGGAATATTTTGCAGGTTAGGATTGGTCGAACTTAATCGGCCTGTGGCTGTAACTGCCTGATTATAGGTAGTATGCACCTTATTGTCAATCGGACTAATCAGTTCCGGTAGCGCATCAATATAGGTTGAAAGCAGTTTTTTTAACTTCCTGAATTGCAGTATTTTTTCCACAATCGGATGTTTCGATTTCAGGCTTTCGAGAACGTCCTCGCTCGTGGAGTACTGTCCCGACTTGGTTTTCGGCGATTTTTCCACTATCCGGAGGCGGTCGAACAGCACTTCGCCAACTATTTTCGGCGAACTGATGTTGAATTTCACTCCGGCCATCTCGTGAATCGTTTTTTCTATCTCTGCAAGGCTCTCATTCAGGCTTGCCGACGAGAGTTTCAGGGCTTCTACATCGAGCCTGACGCCGGCTTCTTCCATATCAGCAAGCGCCTCTACAAGCGGCATTTCCATATCGTAAAGCAGATGAGAAAGTTGATTTTCGGCAATTTTCGGCTCAAAAACCTCTTTCAGGCGGAGCGCAACATCTGCGTCTTCGGCGGCATAATCAAGGATTTGAGCGGGTTCGAGTTGGCGCATATTCAGTTGATTTTTCCCCTTCGCTCCGATAAGTTCTTCTATATGAATGTTTTGATAATGCAAATAAGTTTCCGCTAAAAAATCCAGATTGTGCCGGTTTTCGGGATTCAGCAGGTAATGGGCGAGCATAGTGTCGAAAAACAGGCCGTGAACGCGAATTCCGTATTTTTTCATTACATTAATATCGTATTTCAGATTTTGTCCAATCTTCTTAATTTCCTTATTTTCAAGAACTTCGCGGAAAAGTTCGGTTTTTTTCAAGGCTTCGTCCCTCTCGGCAAGAACAGGCACGTAGCAGGCTTCGCCGGTTTTCAGGGCGAAAGACATCCCCACAAGTTCGGCCGAAAGCGGGTCTATTCCTGTTGTTTCGGTATCGAAAGCGACCTGTCCGGCGGCCTTTATTTTCGCCACAAAGGCTTTTATTTCCTCCTCATTTTCGAGTAAAAAATAGTTGTGCGGAAAGGTTTTTACAGTGTCGAAACCGCCGCTCGGCGCGTCAGAATCTGCATCGTCGGCGCCAATGACAAGATTCACGCCCGCCGCAGGTTGAGCGTCGGGAATATTGTCGAAAAGCGAGGGCTGGAACGTTTTCGGCGAAGGTTTTTTGGGCGCCTCGCCGAAAACCCGCGAGGCCATCTGGCGAAATTCGAGTTCGTCAAAAATCTTTCGCAGAGCGGGTTCGTCAATTTCTTCGCGTTTCAGTTCATCGAGATTAAAATCAATGGGAACGTCGGTTTTTATCGTCGCCAAAAATCGCGAAAACACAATCATTTCGCGGTTTTCCTCGATTTTTGCCTTGACGGAACCTTTCAGTTTGTCGGTATTTGCGAGCAAATTGTCGATGCTTCCAAATTCGGCGAGCAGTTTTTTGGCAGTTACCTCGCCCACGCCCGGACAGCCGGGGATATTGTCTGATTTATCGCCGGTAAGTCCAAGATAATCAATCATTTGTGCCGGCTCTGCAAGGCTGTATTTTGTTTTCACTTCTTCAACGCCAAGTATTTCAAACTCGGCGCTTCCGTATTTCGGGCGGTACATAAACACGTTTGGAGCCACAAGTTGGGCGTAATCTTTGTCGGGCGTCATCATAAAAACCTCGATACTCCGGGGCGCTTTCGCGGCAAGGGTGCCAATCACGTCGTCGGCCTCGTAGCGCGGAACTTCCAAAATCGGGATTCGATATGCGCTGATGATATTTTTGATTATCGGAACCGAAAGGCGGATGGTTTCGGGCGTTTCCTCGCGCTGCGCCTTGTATTGTTCAAAGGCCTCGTGCCGGAAAGTCGGCCCCGAAGGGTCGAAAGCCACGCCGATATAATCCGGATTTTCCTTTTTCAGAACTTCTTCCAAAGTATTGATAAAGCCATAGACAGCGGACGTATTCAAGCCGTAGGAAGTTACCCGCGGCGCCTTCATAAAAGCGTAATATGCTCTGTAAATCAAGGCGTAAGCGTCTAATAGGAAAAGTTTCATTTTGTTGAATTTTTACTGTATTTGGCCGTAAAGATACAAAAAATTAAATTTTCTTTGTATCTTTGTGCATTATTTCTTTAAAACGAATGGATAATTTACAGGCCATCACAAAGCCGGTGGCAAAAGAGGTTGAGGAGTTTAACTCTCTGTTTGCCACTATTTTACGGGGACATAATCCTGACTTTCAATCAATGATTGATTTCATTTCGGGGAAAAACGGGAAGCGAATCCGCCCGCTGATTACGCTTCTCTCGGCAGGATTGTGCGGAAAAGTCAATCAAAAATCAATAGATTATGCCTTGATTATCGAACTCTTGCACACTACGACGCTCATTCACGACGATGTGGTGGACAACACGATGGAGCGGCGTTCGCGCCCTTCGGTCAATGCAAAATACGACAACCGCGTGGCCGTCCTGCTGGGCGATTACATTCTGGCTTTGGCAATTACGCGGGCTGTTATGGCTCAAAACCTGAATATTATGGAAATCATAGCCCGCGTAGCCCGATTTTTGGCCGACGGCGAACTTACGCAACTCATTAATTCAAGGGAAATTATACTCGACGAAACGCGATATTTCAACGTTATTCGCAACAAAACAGCCGTCCTGATTGCGGCCTGCGGCGAAATGGGCGCAATTTCTGTTGGAGCCTCGCCCGAAACCCGGGAAATTCTTCGTCAAACCGGCGAAAATATCGGACTTTGCTTCCAGTTGCGCGACGACATTTTTGATTATTTCGAGAGCGGCGATATTGGCAAACCGACCGGCAACGACATCCGCGAAGGCAAAATTACTCTCCCTCTGCTGTATGCGCTTAAAACCGCTCCCAAAGCCAAATCCGAAGAAATGTTCCGCCTTATAGAAACAAAAAATTATACTCCCGAAAACATAAAACTGCTCACGGCTTTCGCCCGCGAAAACGGCGGAATCGAGTATGCCGAACGGAAAATGCGCGAAATAAAGGCGCAAATCGTCGCTCTGCTGGGCGGTTTTCCGGCTTCGGAAGCCAAAAATTCTATGCTCCAACTTGTTGATTACGTGATAGAGCGCGAAAAGTAAAACAGCCGTTTTTCAGGCTGCATGCGGATTTTCCCGCTTTTCTACGCCTATCGTGCTGCTTTCTTCGTGTCCCGGATAAACGACGGTCGTTTCGGGCAAGGCAAACAGCCGCGTCCTGATTGAGCGCAACAATTCTTCGTAATCGCCTTTCCAAAGGTCGGTGCGGCCGATGTCTAAATGGAAAAGCGCATCGCCGGTAAACACGCAACCCGCATCGGCACAGTAAAACGACAGACTGCCGGGCGAATGTCCGGGCGTTGCGATAGCCTTCAAAACAGTGTTTCCGAAACGAATTTCATCGCCGTCGGACAAATAATGCTCGGCCTTCACGTGTCCCGATTTGAAGGGCATTTCCTCGTCTTCCGCATTGTATTCGGGCTTTATGCCGTAAGTTTTAAACAGGAAAGCGTTGCCCATTATATGGTCGAAATGCAGATGAGTATTCAGTATTCGTTTGAGCGTCAAGTTGTTGTCTTTAATGAACTTTACGATTTCGGTTTTTTCTTCGTCGTAATATGCGCCGCAATCAATAATTGCCGCTTCGCGGGTTTCGTCCCATATCAGGTAGGTATTTTCACGCACCTGATTGACTACAAATATTTTAATATTTAACATTGCAAATAGATTATTTTTTTTGTTTTGAAAAATTCTTCGTCGAAGTAATCGCTTATTTCATAAGTAATTACGCGGTTGCCGAAAGGTTTTGTTTCGGCCTGCAAATCGCCGCCTTTCAAGCAGATAAATCCGTTTGGAAGCGCATTATGACAGTCGCGGGCGATATTTTTCTTCGCCGCTTTCGCTAAATCGGGCAGGGGCATTACGGCGCGGCTGACCACGAAATCGAACTGCCGCTTCTCGTCCTCAATCCGCTCCTGAACGCACTCTACGTTGTCAAGTCCGATTTTTGAGGCAATATCTTCGGCTACGCGGATTTTTTTGCCGATGCTGTCGATAAGCAGGAAATTTGTTTCCGGAAACAGGATAGCCAGTGGGATTCCCGGAAATCCGCCACCTGTGCCGACGTCGAGAACGGCGCTGCCTTCGCGGAAGCGGATAATCTTCGCAATTGCCAGAGAATGAAGGATATGCTTCTCGTAAAGATTGTCGATGTCGCGGCGCGAAATGAGGTTGATTTTTGAGTTCCAGTCGCGGTAGAGCGCGTCTAAAGCCTCGAATTGGGCTGTTTGCCGCTCCGTCAGCGAGGGGAAATATTTTTTTATGATTTGCATTTTCAGATTTTTGAATCGAAATATTTTATGTAGGTTTCCATATCCTTATCGCCTCGCCCTGAAAGACACACGACAACATTGTCGTCGGGTTTGAACTGTTTTTTGCGGAAAATGCCGAGCGCGTGAGCCGATTCGAGAGCGGGGATAATGCCTTCCAGACGCGTAAGTTCAAAAGCCGCCTCGACAGCCTCTTTATCGTCAACGGCTAAAACTTCGGAACGCCCTGTGCGAGCCAGATTTGCGTGCATCGGCCCGATTCCGGGATAATCCAGCCCTGCCGAAATGGAATACGGCTCCTCAATCTGGCCGTCTTCGGTTTGCATAAGTAAAGTCTTGGCTCCGTGAATGATGCCGACCGTTCCGAGTTGGATTGTAGCCGCCGAACGGCCTGAATCAATTCCGTCGCCGGCCGCCTCGGCAAGCACGATTTTCACGCGGAGGTCGTTCAGATACTCGTAAATCGTTCCGGCGGCGTTGCTTCCTCCGCCGACGCAGGCGACAAGATATTCGGGATAATCGCGGCCGGTTTTTTCCTGCAACTGCCATTTAATTTCCTTGCTGATAACCGATTGCAGGCGGGCAACCATATCGGGGTAGGGGTGGGGGCCGACGGTGGAGCCGATTATGTAATGTGTATCGGACGGATTGCAGCACCAGTCGCGAATTGCCTCATTTGTAGCGTCTTTCAGCGTCATATTCCCGCTCGTTACCGCAACGACTTTTGCGCCGAGCATTTCCATTTTGCGGACGTTCAGTTTCTGGCGTTCCACATCGGTTTTGCCCATATAAACTATGCAATTCATATTCATCAGGGCGCAGACGGTAGCCGTAGCCACTCCGTGCTGGCCAGCGCCTGTCTCTGCAATGATGCGGGTTTTACCCATCCGCTTCGCAAGCAGGATTTGCCCTATCGTATTGTTTATTTTGTGCGCTCCGGTGTGGTTCAGGTCTTCGCGTTTCAGGAAAATGCGGCAGCCGTATTTTTCCGAAAGCCGCTGTGCGTGATAGAGAGGCGAAGGGCGTCCGGCATAATCTTTCAGCAGGGCGTGAAACTCCTTTTGAAACTGCGGGTCTTCCAAAATTCCAAGGTATGCCTTTTTCAGGTTTTCCACGTTGGAATACAGGATTTCGGGAATCCACGCGCCTCCAAATTCGCCGTAGAAACCGTCTTCGGAAACGTTATAATCTTTGTTCTTCAATTCAGCCATTTTGGGAAATTTCAGACAATTTTGTTTGCTTAATTCTTAATTAAAAGGCAAAATTACATAAAAAATCTCAATAAAAATAAAAAATCAGTATATTTGCAAAAAAATAATGAGCGACAAACAACAATATATTGACCTTTGCGGGCAGGAACAGTCGATTCCGATTTATTCCCGTCCGTGGTGGCTCGACTGCGTTTGCGGCGAGCGGCGATGGGATGTGCTTCTGTCGCGGCAAGGCGAGGCGGTTGCGGCCGCAATGCCTTATTATATGCCCTGTTCGGGGATAATTATGATGCCGCCTTACGTCCAGACAATGGGTATTTGGTTCAATCCCGCTTTTGAATCGGAAAACTATTCCAATAATCTGTCCCGTAAACAGGCTGTGTGCGAGGAACTTATCAAGCGTTTGCCGCCTCATTCCGTTTTTTTGCAGAATTTTCATTTTTCGTTTACCGACTGGCTGCCGTTTTACTGGAACGGTTTCAGGCAAACGACGCGTTATACTTATTTTTTGCAATCTATTGACAATAAGGAAGTTTTGGAGCGGAATTTAAGCATTAAAAAACGCCAAAACATCAAGAAAGCAATAGAAAAATCGCGTCTTACGGTCGAAACCGGAATTTCGATTGACGATTTTATGAAAATAATCGCACAAACATTTGAACGGCAGGGACTTAAAACTTGGCGTCCAAAAGAATTGAAGCGTCTGATACGCCTCGCCCGCGAGCGCGGACAGGGCGAAATATGGGGTGCAATAGACGAGGAAAACCGGCTCCACGCCGCAGTTTTTCTCGCATGGCAGCCGAGTTGCGCTTATTATATTGCCGGCGGAAACGCTACGGAATTTCTGAATACCGGCGGGCTTACGCTTGCCCTGTGGACGGCTGTCGGCGACGCGGCGCAACATTCGGCAAGTTTCGATTTTGACGGTTCTATGATTTGCGGAGTAGAGCGGTTTTTCCGCGAGTTTGGCGGTATTCAAATGCCTTATTTTACTATCGAAAAAGGAAAAATAGGCTTGTTAGATAAAATAAGGATGAGGTTAAGTTAATAAAAAATTATGATAAAAAAAATATATAAAAGACTTTTTTCAGAAAAGCGAAGAATGAAAAACAGGCTGTTATTCAGCAAATTAACGTCATTTTTTTATTTTGGAAACACTTTTTACTGCAACTGTTGCGGCAAATCTTTCCGAAAATTCAAGAGTAAAGGCACTTCTCTGAAAACGAGGCCAAATGCCGAATGTCCGTATTGTACTTCATTGGAAAGAACCAGAAATCTTTTATTTTATATTGAGAACGAAACGCCTTTGTTAAAGGAAAAACTGCGCCTCTTGCATTTCGCCCCCGAATGGTGCCTGCTACCAATCCTGAAAAAAGCCGATAATTTAGATTACATCACAGCCGATATTAATCCTGATTATGCTGATTATCAGGTAGATATAATGGATATTCCGTTTCCTGACCAATCTTTCGACTACATTATTTGCGCCCACGTTTTGGGACACGTTCCCGACGAGAAAAAAGCGGTCGAAGAATTATTCAGAGTGCTGAAAAACGATGGCGTAGCCCTGATTTCAACAATTATCGACCTTAAAAATCCCGTTACTTTTGAAACCGAAGACGCCGATACGCCGGAAAAACGTTTGCGGTATTATTCCGAGCCGGACCTGCTGCGACTGCACGGCAGGGATTTTGACCAACGCCTTGCTCGATGCGGATTTAAGGTGGAAACTATTAATTATCCCGCTTTTATGAGCGCTGAAACGAGAAAAAGATTCGCTCTGGGCGACGGCAGCCGCGAACTCATTTTCAGATGTACTAAATCCTAACTAAATCTGTTGTATGCCAGGTACTTCAAGAACGATTTGTTGATAATTGCTTTCGCTGTTTTCACTTGTTTTTCCAAATCGATACGTCCGGCGTGCCGTCCGCCGTTTCTTGTCAACATTCCCGTAATGCCAAAACTCATATCAACAGTGTTTTCAATTTTCTTTAAGAAAGAATCCGTAATATTTTCATCGGAAAATGGAAACGAAAAAAACGTTTCTTTCTCGCCGAAAGTTTCTGTTACAAAACTGCACGATTCGCTGACTTGCTTAATCTGCTCATTTTCATCAAGTTCCGAGAAATCGGGATGGTCGATGCTGTGCGCCCCGATTGTAAAGCCTTTTTCCTGCATTTCTTTTAACTCCTTAACTGTCAGATATGGTTTTTCATTTTTCAGAAATTCCTGAAAATCAATATCCAACAGCAGCGCAATCTCGTCGAGAAGCGCTTGTTTGGAATATGGAACCGACAAAACGCCCGCCGGTATTGAAGAATTATTTACGCGCTTTATTATTTCATTTTTTACGGCGGCAGAAATATTTGTCTTGTTTATTCGGTCTATTATCAACGAGGCCTTGTGCCTGAAAAACAGTTGCTTATTGCCGGTAAAAGCCTTATTTATGAAAATTGTTGCTGGAATGCCTTTTCGGCATAATACCGGCAAAACATTTTCGTAAACTCCCCTCAATCCGTCGTCGAAAGACAGGTTGAAAATGTGCCGCTCCGGTTTTTCGGCATTTTTCCTGTAAAAATTGATTTTATGTATGTCGGCAGCCTCGAAATGGTGCAGAATAAAATCCAAATCGCAACCGAACTCTTTAAGGTTTTTTGTTTTGTACAAAGGGTCAATATGAGGCAGGTAAACATCGGATACCGTATGGTAAAAAAGGTTGAACACCAACGGCTTTGCCAGCCGGAAAAGCCGGTCGGAATCTATAAGTTCGGCAATATGATATAATATATTAGAATTCATTTTGCATAAAAAATTATGCAAATATAGTTTATTTTCTTCAATTTTTACGCCGCCAAACGCTCAATATTCAGTATCTCTCTGATTATAAGTCTATTACAAGTGGGGGGGGGGGTAAACGCCGATTATAAAATTTTCCAATTTTTCGCCTTTTGCAAGGTTCAGTTTGCTTTTCAGGCGGGCTTTTTTTGTCCTCACGTAATCCTGCGAGAGGCGCAGAATATCGGCAATTTGCTTGTTGTCCATATTCAGGCGTATGCAGGAGGCGAGTTTTATATCGTCGTTAGTCAGTTTATTGGGAGCGGCCTTCTCTTTGAGGGCAAGCACAAACTGCGGCGAAGTTTCGGAGAGGAACTGTTTGAAACTGCTGAAATCCTTGTCGATAACATTCTCATTTCTGAACAGTTGCTCGATTTCGCTGTTTTCTATCCGGTTTTCTTTCAGTTTTTGCCGGGCTTCGGAAAGTATTTTTTTGTGATGTTCTACATGCAGGTTTGCGGCAATGGTTTCGCTACGGGCTTTTTCGGCTTCCAAATGTTCCAACTGCGACGCTAATTGCAGATTTTTACGCTTTGTTTCGGCGCGTTTTCGGTATTGCCAGAACATTACGCTCAACAGTAAAATGATAATTATTGCACTGCCGGAAATAAGCGCGTTGCGTTTTTTGATGAACTTCAATTCCTGTTCTTTTTTGCCGAGTTCATATCGTGCGGTGATTTTTTTTGTAGTTTCCAAATTTTCCGCCTGTATGCCGGTGTTATACGTGTCGAACGCTTGTTTGTAGTATTCGGCAGCCTTTTTCATATCGCCTCTTTCCTCGTATATTTGCGCCAAAGTTTTTATGGCGGAAAATTTCTTTAAAAACTCGCCTTTCAACGAATGTCCTTCTATGTAGTCCAAAATATACTGTTCCGCTTTGTCGTAGTCGCTTGTAAACAAATAGAGGTGCATTACGGTTGACCAGTCAAGCACTCCCGGATTTTCCAGCGAAAATTTTTCCGCTTTTTTGACGACGGCTTGAATGGAATCTTTATCGGCGTTTTTCATTTGCAACACAAGTAAATCGGCAAGATAATTATAACTGTATGCTAATGAATCAACCCTGTCAGGATTTGCGGCTGCAATAGTTTCGACTTTTTTCAGTATTGCCAGCGCCGAATCGAGCAAAAGCGGATTTTTTTCAATCGGATAGCGGTCGGCATAAAGCGATGCTATCTTATTTAAAATGTAGCACTGATAATGCAAATCATTCAAATTCAGCGCTTCGTCATATATTTTTTGTGCGTATGACATCATTTCATAAACATCGTTGCTTTGGTTGCCCGAATAAAGCAGAATGGTGTTGTAACTGTTCAGTAAAAATTTGGAACGGTTTTTGTCCGATTCGGGTAATTTTTCGGCTAACGCGATGCAGGTGTAACAATCTTTCATCACTTCTTCAGCGTCGTAATAGGCTCGTGCTTTCGTGCGTTGCAGAAAATCATACGCGAGGGCGCGGGTTTCCGTATCTGGCGCCGCGTCAGCCAGCGTTTGCAAAGTTTTTATATTTTCAAAAGCAGTTTGATAATCTTTCTTTATCATATAATAATAAAGAAATTCGGCAAATTGCAATAATAGCCGATGATTGACATTTGTAGATTTTTGCGCAATTTTTTGCGCCGCAAACATACTGTTTGCCGTGTTTGCGCTGTCGCCGAGCGAAGAATAAATCCTCGTCAGATTCATCAGAGGCTCAATTTTGTCCTCATCCGCAATTTTGGGGTTATTAACCGTGCGGGTTAAAGAATCAATGTCAGCCCGAACCTTAAACTGCGCCGCGAGCGGTTGGGTAGCCCAACAGAGCGTTATTATTAACGCGAAAACTGAATGTTTCATTGTCTAATTAATAATTAGTTAATTATAAAATTGTCGCTTTTTATCCGTGCAAAGTTAGTAATTATCGTCAATAAATCATCAAAAAATGTCATTTTTAACAATGTTGTTAATTAATTGTTTTTCAGATATTTATAAAAATGATAACGAATTGATACGGCATTTTCGGTAACTGATAACGGATTGTTTCGGAAATTTTTTCATAAAAAAGCAGGCTTGCAATATTTTTGCGTCATAATTATTCATTAAAATAATGGCAAAGAAAAAACTGACATTTGGCGCAATGAAAATGCTCTTGGCTCGCGAGGCAGGAACATTTGCTGCTGCTGTTTTGTTTTTCCTTGTTTTTTCTTGCCCCTGTTTTCCGCAGTTTTATGTAGGCGATGGAACAGAGGTTTTTGTCGGGAAGGAGAATTGCTTCAAACCTTTAAACCTTAAAGACTTGAAGAAACCGAAAAGCAGGACAATAACAATAAAAGACCATACGGGGCAGGCCACATACAAAAGCGCAATTTCGCTGAAACCGGCCGGCAAAACGGAAACCGGCAGCCTCGCAGAGGGCAATTCGGCCTCGTGCACGGCTTCGCCGCCGACAGAGAAAAAAGTGTTTGCTACAGCAGTACGGCAGCAAAGCACTGTAACGTCAGTGCGTTTGATGAACAACAGAATGGGAATTACTGCCCTTTATATTGTTAGTTATTGCTGCCGGGGGCTGCTGTTTTGGAGACCGCCTCCCCTCGGAAGAGAAAACTTTAAGCCTTGAAACCAAGTGAGAAAGCAAAAATAAAACAAAAAACTAATAAAACAACAAAAACAATGAAACAAACAATTTATTTGGCGGCTGCGCTGATAATGTTGGCCGCAGGCGCGAAAGCGCAGGTAACAATAGGCGCAAACGACGCGCCCATAGTTACCCTCGAAGTCAAGGGGAAACCCGCAGAAACGGCTAAACCCGACGGGATACTTATCCCAAAACTGACAGGCAACGAGTTGAGAACAAAATGGAACACTCCCGGCACCTATCCAAAAGGAATAGACATCAACAAATCGGAAGGCATACTGGTTTATGTA
>JAISUN010000112.1 GCA_031272085.1 Dysgonamonadaceae bacterium
CGAAGGCAAACGCGAATCGTCGTAAGCAATCTCGTTGATGCGTTTATCCTTGAATTTCAGCATTTTTTTGCGTTGCGGAAAATTCTTGTAATAGTCCATACATTCGCTTGGCGCGTGAATGATAAGGATTCCGCGTTCGCGGGCGGCGGCCAGCATATTGTTCATTGCAGGCGCCATTTCTGCCACGTTTGCCGTCGCGTAAGGACACCAATGCCTGTCCCACATATCGCAAATCACGATTGCGGTTTCCGAAGGCTTCCAATTTTCTATTGTGTTGTTAATCAAATATTTACCCGAATCAACAGGCAATATTTTTTGCAAAGAAACAGGAAGCGGACTTTGCGCCGAAATCAGCAAAGGATGGCAAACGGTCAATAACAGCAGGTATGTATATTTTAAGAACTTCATATATATTCTTTTAATAATCAAAAGCTTGCACCTCAACGGGGCCGAGCAGTCCCGACGATTGCAGAGGCGTTTTTGCGTTGAAATGATTGACAGTCGTCTGGGTAGGACGCTCGTCTTGGGGCAGCGCAAGGTCGCCAATCAAGCGGTTTTGCCAGTTATTGACCACAGTAACGACGAGGCGGTTTTCGCCCTCTTTTATGAAATTGGTGATATTCAGGCTGTAAGGCGTAGTCCAGACGCAGCCGATGTATCGGCCGTTGAGCGTAACTTTTGCCATAACCATCGCTTTACCGAGGTCTAAATAGATTTGTTTCTGAGGTAAGTTATTGATATTAAAGACAGTAGAATAGATAATATCGCCCGAATAATATTTTATTTCGGGATTGTCGTCTTTCGTCAAATCCTGCAATTTATCGAAAACTACCGTCTGCGAAGGCCCTCTGTGGATTTCATCCGATTCAAAATCCACGTTCCAAGGCGAATTGAGCGTCAGCAGCGTTTGGGGTTTGGGGAAATTTTCCTTGTTTTCGGGCGTCCGGCTGCTTTTTCTGAACACGACGAATGAACTTTCGTATTCGTCGAGTTCGATGGGCAGAGAGATTCCGTTGAAATGGCGTTCAAACTGCGGAAGTTGGCGTATTTCGCCGGTCAGCGGATTCCAAAGTTCGGGTTGAAGGCCGCTTGCAACGCGGAATTGAGCCTCAAAAAACTCCTTATTCCCGGTCTGGTTCGACAGGTAATAAATCTCGCAATCAGGCGTAGAACGGTGGATAAACAACACCGAATCTTGGAGCGTCGAAAAGTCGGGACTTACGCCAAGTTCGTACAAAGCCCGCTGAATGCTCGTTCCGCGATGAAAAACCTTGCCTTCGCCGTATTTATCGCCTGCAAACAGTTCGCCGCCGATACGCTGCACTTCCTTGTCGGCAAGCGGATAATTCTGCAAACTCGGCGAATATTCGGGCGCAGAGCCGTAAACAGCCAATCCTGCCTTAACAAATTCGCTGATTTTTTTCAGCAGTTCGGGACGCATGGATTTCTGATTCGGCAACACGAGAAGCCGGTATTTCATCCCGCTTTCCAATGTGAGGCAGCCGTTTTCGACGCGAGCGCGGTTCATTAAAATTTCGGCGTTGATGTAATCAAACGAGTAGCCTTTCGGCAGTTTCGGGTCTTCAATTCCGCGCATTTTGGGCGCGTCTTCGCCTATAAAATAGGCAACGTCGGCCGCATAATTGCCTTGTTGCAGCATAAAATCGGAGCGGCGCAGGTAGTCGGTAAACCCGTCTATCTGGTTGAACCACGTGTTTTTACGGTTAAAATCGTTGCCGAACCACGCGCTCATACCCGGAGTTCTATCCTCGTAAGGCTGATGAATATAGACGTGGAGCAGGGTTGCGTTGATTCCTTCGCTGAAAAAGCGGTCGATACGCGGCTTCATTGTGGCGGGATACTGGCCGTAGTTAGGCCCGCCGCTGGTGCATGATTCCGCCCAGACCTTGTTTTTGCCGTAAATATGGGCGCAGGAAGCGGCGTCGCGGTTTTCAATATCGCCAAGTTCGCCGGAACTCCAAAATTCGCCTCCAACCTCGTCCGATTGGCCGCCGTATTGTAGAAATTCGCCCGGAAATCCCCAGTGGCCGTAGTTTTCGAGCCAGGTTGTAAGTCCGTGTTTGTGGCAAATTTCGGTCAGTCCGCCTACATAATCGCGGGCAATGCGGTCGGCTATAAGACGGCGCAAATCCCAGAGAAAACGCGATGAAACATCCTCATTTACAACAACTTTGCCTTCCATAGCCGGCAAATACGGAATCGGATTGTAGCCGTAGGTTTGGCGGAAAACGGCTTCCATATCGTCAGTCCAGTTCTGGCCGCCGGTTTCGTAACTGTCCTGAACGGCCACTTTGAACGATTTGCGGTCGGCTTCGGGAATCCGGCGCAAGATTTCGCCCAAAAATTCGTCGAAGTGGTAGGCAACGTGGGTTTTACTCATTTTATCGACTTCGAGGCCAGTTGCGTCGGGCGTTGCCGGATTGTTCACAACTCCGGTAGTGCGCATTTCGACGAGTGAAACATTCCAAGCGCCTTTCGGAGCCTTCCACTTCAAAGTACCGTCCTTGCCGAGTTTCGAGGTAATGTCAAGCACTTTGGCCGCCGGAATTTTGAATCCGCCCTGCTCGTCGTACCATTCCTGTTTTTCCCACATATAGGTATCCCAAAACGGGAGCGGACGCTGAAACATTTTTCCCAAAGTCTGTTCGGGATAACGCTCCACAACCGGCTCGCTCGACAGTGTAACCGTGCTTTCGTATTTGCCGTACTGGTCTTTCGGAACGTCGAACCAGATGTAATAAAGCGAGGAATTGGTTTCCGGCAGCGAGATTGCCACAGGAGCGTATTTGTCGAAACCGACAATATTTTGATAATTACTTCTGTCTAAATCAATTATGCGCAACGTGCGGTAAGTTCCGTCCGGCAGTTTGGCCTGAATCCAGACTTTTGTTTGAATATAATCTCTGGTTTTGAAAACAAAACTGCGGATAGTTTTTGTGCTGTCGGCCGGGATTTCTATGCCCAAGGATTCTTTCGGTTTCAGCGGAAAACTTTTCTGAACGCTGTATTCGTCGTTATTCATCGGGTATGCCAAAACTTTCACAACCTGCGTCGTGTCGGAAAATTCGGGAAAATGGTATTTCAGCGTTTTTCCGCCTTCGACCGGAACATCGGTGTAATGCAGGTAGCGCATGCTTTTTTCGCGCGTAATCCAGGGGCCGCCCGACTGGCTCCAACCGGGGCTGTTAAAAATTCCGATTTCAATGTCGAGTTCAGTAGCCGTTTTCAGCGCGGCGTGGAGTATATCCCACCATTCGTCGGTAAAAATTTTCACTTTCCCGAACGGAATATCGTTCAAGCCGATATTTCCGATGTATGCGCGGGTTATTCCGCCCTGCTTCATCGCGTGGAGGTCTTTTACTACGCCTTCTTTTGAAATATTGTCGGATAGCCAGTACCAGTAACAGCCTATCCTAACGCTGTCGGGGGCTGAGCGGAAACCCTGTTCCAAAAGGGACATTACTGAATTTTCCTTGCCCGAAACAAGCGTGCAGGAAAGAAAAAAAGCAAATAAAATCAGAATCTTTTTCATTTTTATTTTATGTTATATTCTTTATCGTATTCCAAAAAATCTTCAAACAGTTTATCTTCCTGTTCCTGCGTGATTTTGACGCCTCTCGTAATTTCTTCGTGCGTAAGCAGTTCGGCTATCGTGCGGATTCGTTTGTAAATAATCCACCGCGAGGGCGCATTGAAGTACATACCGTCGTAGCCGTTGCCGTAATAGTTATCGACCATAATCGACCACTGCTCAGGCCGCCAAATACCGTTGCAGTTGCTGAAACCGCCCTTGTAAAATCCTACTTCTTCGTAGCCCGCGCGTCCGATAAAGCGCTGCCATGGCGATGTGGAATTAGTGACGGAAGAACAGTTCATGCACATTCCCAGCCGTTGATACCATGTCAGTGTGGAAACTCCGCCGTAGTAGCCTTCGCCGAATCCGTAACAATCGTATTCGTCTGCAAGCGAGGCAAATGCGTGGCCTACAAATTCGTGGGTCATCCAGTAATAACTCACGCCTTCTGCAACCGAATAGACTCCGCTGCCGCAGTTGCCGTTATCGCCGAAATTGGCGAATCCGCCAATCATGCCGTTGCCGATGAAAATCCACGCTCTGTCGAGTACGGCTGCCAATCCCGGAATTGCTTCGCAGGTAAATATGTTTGCCGCAGCAAAATCGGCTCCGCCTGCGCCCGATTTGAAGAAATTTTGCGCATTTATGCCGCTCGAACCCGATTCGGCGACGGCGGCATATATTCCGAAATATTCTTTAAAATCTTTGATAATCGGCGTTTTCAGAAATTGAGCAGCCAAATCGCGGCACACTTTCTCGAAATTCCCGCCAACTTTATTGTCTTCTTTTGAAAATCCGTCGCCTACCATTACTATTACAACGCCGTTGCCTTTCGTCGGCTGCTGAATTACAATATAATCACTGTGATTCCACTGCGTTTTGCCGTCCGGATAGTTGGGATTCGGGATAGGACTTACGACGGTAATGACCGTATCCGGATTTACCGGAGGTATAGTGTCAGGCGTTACAACTATTGGGTCGGGCAGTTCATTATTTTCATCGCAGGTGGTGAAAAAATAGCCTGTAAACGCTGTCGCAATCAACATTATAAGAATAATTCTTGTTTTCATAATTAATCTTTCAGTTAAAGAATTTTAGTTCAGAAACAGTTCTATTACAGGGACTTCCACATTCGGACGCTCTACGGGCAGGGAAAGTATCAGGTCGTTTGCGCCGGATGTTTCGCTCATACTGCTTTCTTCCTCTGTTTCAGTCCAATAGCGGATTTCAGAGCCGTCGTTCAGAAGTTGGGCGTATTTTATTTTTCCCTTGTATCCTTTCAGATGAAGCGATTTGAACGGCCATTCGAGAACGTGGATATAAAGCCGTTTTGTAGTCGGGTTATAGGTCAGCAGGCAGTTCTGCGGAACCTGAAATTCCGGCGGAGCCGGCGTGCAGCCGTAAATTGAGCGGCTGTGGAGCGAAGTCCAGCGGGCAAGGCCGGCCAAACGGTCGTCGGCTCGCTCGTCGAAGAGGCCACGGGCTGTAGGGCCGACGTTCAGCAGCAGATTTCCGCCTTTGCTGACCGTTTCGACAAGCATAACCACAAGTTGATGAACGCTTTTCCAAGAATATTCGTCTCGGTAATAGCCCCACGAACCCGAAAATGTCTGGCAAGTTTCCCACGGAATGCGTTTGCCGTTGAGTTCAGGCCAAGTTTGGGGCATAAACTGTTCGGGAGTTTTGAAATCCCAGCCCCAGTCGGTATCTTTCAGGTCGGCGCGGTCGTCGATGATAATTTGCGGTTGCAGTTGGCGCACAAGTTTTATCAAACCTTCGGAATCCCAGTCCTTACGCCCTTTTTCGGGAGGATATGAGAAATCGAGAAACAGTTCGTCGATTTGCCCGTAATTTGTGAGCAGTTCGGTCAGTTGATTTTTCATATACTGCTGATATTTCTTCATATCCCGCTTCTCGTTGGCTTTCGCCATTGCGGTGGTATCCGCTTCAAACGGGTATTTGCCGGGGATTCCCGGACATTCGGGATGTATCTGGTCTAATGCAAAATCGGGATGATGCCAGTCAATCAGCGAATAATAAAATCCTATTCTCAAACCTTCGGCGCGGAAAGCATCGACCAAGGGTTTTATCAAATCTTTGCCGTAAGGCGTGTTAGTTGCCTTATAATCAGTATATTTCGTGTCCCAGAGGCAAAAACCTTCGTGATGTTTGGTAGTGATTACAACATATTTGAATCCCGCTTCACGAGCCTTTCTCGCCCAGTCTTTCGGGTTATAGAGGTCGGGGTTGAAATTCTCGAAATATTTGCGGTAATCGGCGGCCGAAGTCCTTTCGTTGTGCTGCACCCATTCGTGGCGTGCAGGCAGCGAGTAAAGCCCCCAATGGATGAACATTCCGAAACGGGCGTCCGTCCACCAGGCCATCCGCTGTTCTTTTTGCGCCGCTGTTTCTTTCGCCCACGAAGGCCGTTCCTGCGCATAAATATTTGATGTTGAAAGCAATATCAACAAGACTAATTTTAGCGTCTGTTTCATTTTTTATCTGTTTTTAATTCGTTATATTCCAATTTTCCATCCCGATATTCGCCTTCCACCACCGTTTGATTGGGTGCGTAAAGTTTGAAAACTACGTTCCAGTCCTTCGGCCAGGCGGGTAAAATCAGATTTTTGCCGTTCCGGTTTTGGAGCAGCATTGCCTGAACGGTCAGCAGTAGGTTGCTGCCGTGGTCCTGGTCGGGCGTCCAGTCGTAATTCGGCCCCCACATTGTGGGGAAACGATGATTGGGATTGGTGTTTGCGACTTTCGCTTTCAGCATTTCCGGCAAATCGTCCGTCAGGCCGAGCATAGCGGCAGTTTGTCCGTCTTGACCCCAACCGCGATTCTGACTATAAATCCTTCGTTTATAGGTTCTTATGCCTATTTCCCTTATGCTGTCCGATTTTCCGGTTATATCAAACGGGAAAACAGCGTACAGTTCGGGGTTTTCCACATTCCGCTGGATATTCAGATACCTTTCGGCCGGAATGAAAATATCGCCCTCGACAGTCCATTGAACCGGTATTTCGGGCAAAGTTCCGGCAATCCGGCTGAAAAAATCTCGGTCGGATTTGCTCATCGCATTTTCCGGCAAATTGAGCAAAGCCTCTGTAACACAGTGTAATCCGGCTACGCAAGGCAGGTCGTTTGCCACGTTGTACCAGTAAGTTTCTATTGATTGCGTCGGCTCGATTCGCATATTGTTTTTCCCTGCAACGAAGCGGGAATCGAAGTATTCAAGCGCTTCGCGGGCAAAAGGAACAGCCGTCGAGCGCAAAAATGCGGTATCGCCGGCCTTGGAGCAGTAATCGAGCATTATTTTAATCATTTCCGGCGTTTGCGACCAGATATGGCGGATATATTCGTTAGTTACCTTGTCGGGAGTTACGCCTTCGCGGTTCCAGCCGTAATCGCCGTTTGAGTAAGTTCCGAAAACAGTGGCCGTTTCAGGAATGAAAAATCCTTCGGCTCCGTAAAATTTCTTCGCCAAAGCCCTGAAAGCGGGCAAGCGGTCGAGATAAAAGCGGAAAAACGGCTTCATCAAATCGAAATCGCCCGAAGCGAGCATCGAAAAATAAGGCAGGCGCGTATTTTGAAACCAGAAATCATTGCCCCAGTTGCGGTAATCGGGATTCAGCGGATATTGTTCGTTGGTAAAAACAGGGTCTGCCGTGAAAATCGAACCGTTGAACTTAATCGGCAAATTTCCCCGCCCGCTGCCGGCCGCCATAAAACGCTGCAAAATGCAGGATTGCGTAAGCCGGAATGCAAAATCCTGATTATCAGGAATATCAATATAAACGTAACTCCGTTCCCAGTATTTTTTCCACCAGCCGCGGCTTCCGGCAAGAGCCTTGTTCAACTGCGAGCGAGCGTCGTTAATCTTGATTTGCCGCGTCCATTCTTCCGGCGATTTTACTTGCGCCGAGTGTGTTGTTATTTTTATAATTGCCTTATTTACAGGATTTTTTGTACACAAAACCGAATCGTTAAGCCTCGACAGGCTTTCGCCGCTCATATAAACGCCGAAAATGCGGCCGCTCACAAGGTCGGGAAAATTTTCTTTCAGGCTTTCCAAATCCTGATGTTTCATTATCAGGTCGTAAAGTTGCGAGCCGCGGTTGGCGTGCATCCACGCTACGGCGTTTTTTTCGGGCAGGAAAACGTCGGCCGATTCGGTGATTTTCAGGTCGTCGGGCAATGGATGTAGCGTCCATGACGAAGTAGATTCGTTTTTTGCGAGCGTATGTTCTTCCCTCCGCCACGACTCGGCAGTTGCGCGGATTTCCCTTTTTGTGCGGCTTTCGCAGGTCAAATAGGCAGTGTTGCCGTCCATATCCCAGAAAAAGCGCAGAACGGTTTTTTCGTCCGCTTCCCCCGCTTCAATTTCTATTGCGCCCTCGTCGAGCAGCAAAGTTTGGCGGAACGGTTTGCCTTTCAGGAAAGGATTTGGCGAGAGGCTGACCCTCACGCGGCCGAGTTTCATCAGGCGATTGGCTTCGCTAATGGCGTCGGTGCGGGAAAGGTAAAACAGCAGGCCGCCGTCTTCCTCTACCCACAGGTTCGCGCCCGATTCGCCGTTGCCCAAAGGCATTGAGCCGGCCGAGTTGTGCGAGGGCAAAGTCCACACCGGACTGTAATCGCCCGCCTTTTGCGCACTTATTTGTAGTATATTGATTATTAATAATATACAGAATAATATTTTCTTTACAAAGTTACCCATAATGGTTTTTTCAGGCAAAGATACCATTTTTTTAATTTAAAGAAAAGAAAAAGCGGGGATATGCTTAATTTCCACACCCCGCTTTTTGAAAAAGTTTCAGGCCAAACGGCCTCGGTCAGTCGTTTTTACTTGACTGCTTTTTTAACCCAGCCGGTTCCTTTTATTACGAAAATGCCGTTTCGAGCAGCGTCGAGCGTAATAAGCGCTTTTCCGGCCGGTTTGACAGCCGTATAAAGCATGGTTCCGCTAATGGAATATACGCTAACTTTCTCAACAACAGGCGATTCTACGTAAAGATTGCCGTCTTGAACGTAAACCTTGACTTCGGACGAAATCGCGTCGAGGCCGGTATCGTGAGTTACGGTAACAGCACAAGTTGCAGTATAAAAGCCGGAAACCGTTGTAACTGTGATAGTTGCTTCGCCTTCGCCAACTGCGGTAACAAGGCCGGTCGAGGATACGGTTGCAATGGAAGCGTCGCTTGTTGACCATATAACACTCTTATTGTCAGCATTATCCGGAAGCACTGTCGCTGTCAGTTGGGCGGTCGAGTGGTTCATTATGCTGATGCTTGTCTTGTCGAGGGTTACGCCGGTTACATCTACCGTAGCCTGATTGACTGTGATTGTGCAGGTAGCCGTATATCCGCCGTCTTCGGTGGTTACGGTAATTGTCGCGGTTCCGGCAGCAACAGCGGTAACTGTTCCGTCAGACGAAACCGTTGCAACAGAGGCGTCGCTCGAAGACCAGGTAACATTTTGATTTGTAGCATCCGAGGGAGTAACAGTAGCAGTAAGCGCCTGCGTTTGGCCAACATTCAGCGTTACGCTGGTCGGGCTGACTGATACACCGGTTACATCTACCGTAGCCGAATTGACTGTGATTGTGCAGGTAGCCGTATATCCGCCGTCTGCGGTAGTTACGGTAATCGTTGCAGTCCCGGCAGCAACAGCGGTAACAGTTCCGTCAGACGAAACCGTTGCAACAGAGGCGTTGCTCGAAGACCATGTAACATTCTTATTTGCAGCGTTCGACGGAGTTACCGTAGCAGTAAGCGCCCGTGTTTGGCCAATACTCAGCGTTACGCTGGTCGGGCTGACTGATACGCCGGTAACAGCGATTGGATTTACCGTTACGGTACAGGTGGCCGTATAGCCGCCGTCTTCGGTAGTTACGGTAATCGTTGCAGTCCCGGCAGCAACAGCGGTAACAGTTCCGGTAGATGAAACGGTTGCTATGGACTCGTCGCTCGATGACCAGGTAACATTTTGATTTGTAGCATCCGAGGGAGTAACAGTAGCAGTAAGCGCCTGCGTTTGGCCAACATTAAGCGTTACGCTGGCAGGGCTGACTGATACGCCGCTAACCGATACAACAGAAGAGCCGCCGGGGTCTTTGATATTAAACTGGCCCCAAATCGGGTCGGCAGCATAGAGGGCATAAGTTCCGGCAGGAACGTTGAGGATAACTTTGCTAAGCGGAAGGTCATAAAGGTCAAAAGCAGTAGATTCTACTGTCGGCAAATTGCTCGTCCAATGCACGGTTACTGATTCCAATCCGTCGCAACTGTAAAATGCATACTCGCCAATAGACGCGACACTTGCCGGAATATCAAGAGTAGGCACATACCAACAATATTCAAAAGCATTATTCCCAATGTGCGTAACGCCGTTTCCGATAACAATTTCCATAATCCAATCCGAAATATAACCCCAATCATTGTCCCAAGCCAACCAGGGAGCCTCGCCGTAGTCATAATCAGCCATTGCTCCGTTACCGCTAATTGTTAATGTGTACCAGTCTTCATCGAGGTACCATGTACAATCGCCGGTAGTACCGCTCATTGACTGTCCCCGCATGTTTATAGTAAAACACGCCAAACTTAATAAGAGTAAATAAATTTTCTTCATACACGCATTTGTTTTAAATTTAACAAATAGAATTATTGTTGTTTTTCATTTTAATTCAATATTTAGATACACTTCTTCATTAGATAAAGAAAAAATGAAATTCAATTATGCCTAAAAATTTTATGTTAAAAAATAAAAAGAAAAAGCGGGGATATGCTTAATTTTCATACCCCGCTTTTTTGAAAAAGTTAGGCCAAGAGGCCTCGGTCAGTCGTTTTTATTTGACTGCTTTTTTAACCCAGCCGGTTCCTTTTACTACGAAAATGCCGTTTCGAGCTGCGTCGAGCGTAATGAGCGCTTTTCCGGCCGGTTTAACAGCCGTATAAAGCATGGTTCCGCTTGCTGAATATACGCTGATTTTCTCTGCAACAGGCGATTCTACGTAAAGATTGCCGTCTTGAACGTAAACCTTGACTTCGGACGAAATTGCATCGAGGCCGGTATCGGGAGTTACGGTAACAGCGCAAGTTGCAGTGTAAAGGCCGGAAACCGTTGTAACTGTGATAGTTGCTTCGCCTTCGCCAACTGCGGTAACAAGGCCGGTCGAGGATACGGTTGCAATGGAAGCGTTGCTTGTTGACCATGTAACACTCTTATTGTCAGCATTATCCGGAATCACTGTCGCCGTCAGTTGGGCGGTCGAGTGGTTCATTATGCTGATACTTGTCTTGTCGAGGGTTACGCCGGTTACATAAGCCTTTACCGTTACAGTACAAGCGGCAGTATATCCGCCCTCTTCGGTAGTTACGGTAATCGTTGCAGTTCCGGGGCCTACGGCTGTAACTACTCCATTGGCGTCAACCGTTGCAACAGAGGCGTCGCTCGAAGACCATGTAACATTTTTATTTGCAGCATCCGAGGGAGTTACCGTAGCAGTAAGCGCCTGCGTTTGGCCAACATAGAGAGTTGCTACTGTCGGATTGATTGATACGTTGGTAACTGCAACATAAGCGTCATAGATAGCAAAAGTTACTGTTTCGCCGTAAATGGTTTCGTAATCGGTTTTTGCATACGCGCGGAACTCGTATGTAACATTTGCTGTTAATCCTGTCAAATTTCCATCGGCAGAAATAAGCCATACGGCCGCACCTTCCTCGCGGTATTCGTAACCCTGTTCTATAATTGGGTCGCTACCGGCGGTAACCGTGCTTGTCAGCGTAGCCGTAGTTTTGTTAACCGTAACTTCGCCGGTTACTACTGTGGGCGAACCTGCGCAATGGTCGGTTGTGAAACTTGTCAACGGACTGGGATAAGCGCCGTCATATTGCCAATCGCCTGCCGCAGATTGATATACAGCATTTCCATCAGCGTCTGTCAGCGACATTGAAGCAGAAGTTATATATCCGTCGCCATACATACCCGTCACTATTTCTAATGAGGTTTCTGCATCAGGCAACAAATAAACTTCTCCGTCTTCATAATATTGAAAGCCCCAAGTGTTGTCGTCATACGGATATATTTGGGGCAATATGGCAACAACTTTACCATCTTGAATAATATGTACCGTAACATCGCTCCATCCATATCCTTCAGTATCGTCTAACGAATATGTATATTTAAGACAGGCATTAATCCATTTTGCATACAGCGTAATATCAGCCGTTACAGGCGTACTGAAATCATAGGCGGCAGTACAATCTGCATCGGTGTACCAGCCGTCGAAAATGCTGTATTCTTTGGTCGGATTGGCGGGTTTTGCAGCCGTTAAGCCTTCGTTAACTACCTGCCCTCCAATCGAAGTGCCGCCGTAGGTTTCGAATGTTACATCGTAGTTGTTCAGCCAGAGGGCATAAATGGTAAAATTGCCTGTGTAATTGGGCACAGCCGTAAAATCGTACAATGTGGTACAGTCTGCATCGGCATACCAGTTTACAAAGGTGCTTTTTGCTTTGGTCGGATTGGTTGCCGGCTTGGTAACCTTTTTCGTTCCATAAACCGTTTGGTCAGCCGGTACCGGACTTCCGCCGTTGGTTTCAAAGGTTGCGGTGTAAGTCGTTGTATTGTCGCACAACGGGTTGGAATCGTAAGTGGTGGTAGTAAGCGTTGCATCATAAGTCAGTGTAATGCTGCTTGCATTAGTAACCTCGCCGTTACATTCGATAAGGAAATAAGTGGGACTGCCTGTAATATCTAAGGTAGTATTATCCTTATCCAATACGCCTGCCATAGTTGCGGTCGGCTGTTGTGTTGTTCCGGTATATACCGTAGCAGACACTGTTGCCGTAGGCGTTCCGTAGTAAGTAATGGCTATGGATTTTAATCCGCCTGTAATTGCGGCAGTATTATAGAATATGCTGTTTGCCGCAAGTACCATATAACGATTATTTCCCGAACCACCTTGAGATATTGAACTTGCTATTCCTGCAACGGTTATTCCGCTGGTGGTTATTGTCCAGTTGCGTTGAGCCGCAGAATTACCAATTTGTGTAACTTGACTTCTCGTGATAGAAGAGGTCAAAGTGGTAGATGCGGAAACTGTTTTTTGATATACCGCATAGAAAACTATTCCTTCGGATTTAGGCACATAAGTAGTGCCCGCAGCCAGCCAAGCGGCAGAAGAAGTAGTGGTAGTAGTTACCGGTGCGGTTGCCCATCCTTTGAAAGTCCATGTTTCGCCGTCGGAAGCGGGACTGCAAGCGGTTGCATTCGGCAATGTGATTGACGCTCCGGTCAGTTCTGTATCGGAAGCAGTGCCTGTACCTGCATCGAATTTAACTGTGCGCGGCTGCGGGGCAAGGGTCGTAAAGGTTTTTGTTACGTCGTAAATCTTGTTGCCGTCGTCGCCAATTACATAAGCGCGAAATTCGTAGGTTGTGTTTTCTGTTAAGCCGCTTAATGCGCCGTCGGTTACGGTAGTCCATGTTGCAGCGCCCTGAACGTGGTATTCAAAACCGCTTGAAGGAACACAGTCGGTACTTGATGTAACGGTTTTATTCAATGTGGCGTAATAATCTTGCACGTTAGTTGCCTCGTCGGTAACAACTGTCGGCGCAGTTGTGCCGAGAATGTGCGTAGCAGCATAAGCCTCCCAGGCTGCTACGTCGCCCGAATTAAAAACACTGGCAGCAGTAGATCCTGCACAATATGCCCAGGCATTCGTTGAACCATTAGTGTTTAGATACGCATCTCTTGCCTCGCAGGGAACTACCAGTATAAAATTATAACTGGTAAAATCAGGCCATGCGCCAATAGTTGGCGGCGTAGTAGGCTTCAAAATAATGGTGGATAAATTACAACCATTAAACACGCCGTTTCCGCCCGTACAGGATGTAACGCTTGCACCGATAGTAATCGTTTTCAGTGCAGTACAATTCATAAAGCACGCATCAGGAATTTCAGTTACATTGTCGGGAATAACAATTGACGTAAGTTTGTTGCAGCCCTGAAAGCATACTGCCCCAATCGTAGTAAGTGCATCAGGCAAAACAAGTTGCGTAAATTGCTGATTTCGAAACGCATAGGCGCCGATTGAGGTAATCGTAGGCGGTAATGTCAGCGAAGTCATTGTGCCATCGCCCATTCCCAGAAAACCAATTTCTGTTACCGTGTAGGTAACAGCGTCGTGAGTAACCGTGGAAGGAACAACCACAGTACCTGTGTAAGGGGAATCGCCCTGCACCACCGAAACGGTAGTTGCGTCGGCATTGATTTCATAAGCAATACCGCCTTCCACAAAGTCGTAAGCCAGCATGTTTATAGTAAAACACGCCAAACATAATAAGAGTAAATAAACTTTCTTCATACACAATTTTTTTTTTAAAGATTTAACAAATATGTTTTTCATTTATAATTCAATATTTAGATACACTTTTTCTCTAAATAAAGAAAAAAAGTAAATCAATTATGCCTAAAATTGTACCGTAAAAAAAAATAAAAAAAAAGGGCCGCCGGTATTTTTTTCCGGCAACCCCTTCCCGTTGCAAGGTTCACGCCTGTTTTACAGGCCTTTTAACACGCATCCTGCAAGCAGCACAATGAAGGCTACAAGCAGAATCCAAAATGCGTAGGCAGTTACGAAAGGACTTAACTCTCATATTTACTTTTCGATAAATATTCAATATCTGAAATCAGTCTTGAACGGCGATGCGGGCAAACCGTCGCCATTATAAAGGTTACATTCGGGATTGTCGGCCCAGCCGTAGCGGACGGCCTTAGGGAACTCCACTGCCGGCGAACTTACCACAACTTCGTCGTCGTCGATTTGGGCGTCTGCCCAATGGAATTTTCCGTCGGGGCCTGCTATTGCAAAGCCTTTCAACGCTCCGCCGCCGGAATTCAGCCCCTTGCCGTGTTTGAACGAGATTCGGATTGTATTTCCGGCAATATAAAACGATGAATAAACCGGCCCCGAATAGGCTGTTTTCGTCTGTCCGTAAGTCTTTGCAAGCGCAATCAGCGCCAGCCGAAGCCCCACGTCCTGCTTGTTTTTGGGATGAATGTCTTTTGCATCGCCAATATCGATGATTACAGCCATTCCGGTATGTTCGAGATGGCGGGTCTGCAACTGAGCGTCGCGCAACTCGGCCCAAGCCGATTCTGCGGGTTCCGGCTGCCGTGCCAAATAATTGGCAAGTTGCACGTAATAGAACGGGAAATCGTTGTTGAAAGCCTTGCGCCAGTCCTCAATCATCAGCGGGAAAATGGTTTTGTACTGCTCGGCGCGGCCGACGTTGGATTCGCCCTGATACCAGATTGCGCCGCGGATTGCCATATTTTTCAGCGGATTAATCATTGAGTTGTAAAGCACTGTAACGCGGTTTGGCGTATCGTCCTCGCTCTTGGGAATCGGCGAATATTTGGCATAATCGACCGCAACCTTGTATTTCCACGCGCCTGCCAGCGGAATTGCCTGCTCTGCGCCTTTTTTGGACAGGTAAATCAGTTTTTCGCTTCCGTATAGCCCGCCGTCGCCGCCGGTATCATTTACGCGGACAGTGATAACATTTTTACCGGTTTTCACTAACTTTTTGGGAACCACATACTTGCGCGAAACGGCATAACCTTTGGTTTCGCCGATTTTCACGCCGTTGAAATAGGTAATATCTTCATCGTCAATCATATCGAGGCTGATTTCCAAATCTTCGCCTTTCATCTGTTCGGGAATTTCAACCGTTTTGCGGAACCACACGAGGCCGTCAAGTCCTTTATGGACGCCGTTTTCCCACACTCCCGGAATGTTCATTTCTTCCCATCCCGAATCGTCGAAACCGAGGGCTGCCCAAACCGGCGTAAGTCCCTTAAAACCTTCGTCGGCAGCGAGAATTGTCTGATTCCATTCTTCAAGGCGGCGGGCATTTTCGGCTTCCGTTGCCGAACTTGCGGCCTTAGCCTGCATATCGGCTACTGCATCCTTGAAATCAGGGACTTGCGACAGCGTTTCGCCGCTCATCCAGGCTTCAAGTATCGTGCCGCCCCACGAAGAATTTATCAGTCCTATCGGCACGTTCAGTTCCTTAAACAGTTTCCGCCCGAAAAAGTATGCGGTGGACGAAAAATTTTCGATTGTTTGCGGCGAACATTCCTGCCAGCCGTCGCCCCCGACCGATTTCACATCGTCGGCCAAAGGCTTTGTGCTTGTTGTCTTTGTTATAGTGAGCAAGCGGATTTGCGGATATTTTGCATCGGCAATTTCCTGCTCGTAATTGTTCACTTTTCCCCAGCCTGCAAGCGGCATTTCCATATTCGACTGTCCCGAACAGAGCCACACTTCGCCAATCAGGATGTTGTTGAGGCGGACTTCCTTGCCGTCGGAAATCGAAATCGAGTAAGGACCTCCGGCTTCGGGAGTGCTGACCTTTACGAGCCAACGGCCTGATGCTTCGGCTTTTACGAGGTAAATTTTCTTGTTCCAAGAAGTAGCGACTCTAACTTCTTTTCCGGGTGCGGCTTTTCCCCAGATTGCAGCCTCCGTTTGGCGTTGCAACACCATATTATCGGTAAAAAACTTGGGCAACTCGATTGTCGCGAAAACCTCGTTGCAGACTGCAAAAGCAAAAATCGTCAGAACAATTCTCATTAATGTACTTTTCATTAGATTTTAGATTTATAAAATTTTTTAAAAATTTATTTAATTTTTTTTAAAATATGTGCTATCTATCCTTTTTTCGATGCAAATATAACACTAATTTTACAAAAACAAGCGTTCTTGAAAAATTTTTCATACCTTTGCACCCGAATTATATTATTTTAGGTTATGAATAAGAAATTAACAATTGCTATCGTCGCCCACGACCAGCGGAAAGCCGATATGGTGGAATGGGCAGTTTTCAACGCCGAAACCTTGTCGCACCACAAGTTGGTATGCACCGGCACAACCGGCAGCCTGATAAAAAAAGCGTTTGAAGAACGCGGCATAAAAGCCGAAATTATCTGTATGAACTCCGGCCCGCTGGGCGGCGACGCACAAATTGCCGCTATGGTAGTGCGCCACGAAATAAATCTGGCTATTTTCCTGATTGACGACCTGAATCCGCAGCCGCACGAGGCTGATATTCAGATGCTTCTGCGCCAGTGCAGGATTCACAACGTACCTATCGCCTGCAACCGTTACAGCGCCGACCTGATGATTACCAGCACGCTTTGGGACGAGGAGGATTATGTTCCTACGGTTCCGAAATACGTGAAGTTCAACAGGAAATAACTCGCCTGAAATCAGGATTTCATCCGCAATTCCACAGCGCGGGCGTGAGCGTCGAGGCTCTCGTTTTCGGCTAAAATTTTTATTACCGGGCCGAGGCGGTTTATGCCTTCCTGCGAAATTTCCTGAAACGTGATTTTTTTCGTAAAACTGTCGAGGTTTACCCCGCTGTAAGCCCGCGCGTGTCCGTTAGTCGGCAAAGTGTGATTGACGCCGGATGCGTAATCGCCTGCGCTTTCGGGAGTTAAGCCGCCGAGGAAAACCGAGCCTGCATTTACGATTTTATCGCCTATTTCGCGGTAGTTTTCCGTTTCAATAATCAGATGTTCGGGAGCGTAAAGATTGGTAAAATCTATTATGTCCCGTACATCGGGTATAACTATTATCCGGCTGTTGCAGAGGGCTTTCGACGCAATTTCGCGGCGCGGAAGGCGGGATAACTGGCCTTCCAATTCGACAAGGACGGACTTTGCTACATCCTCTGTTGAAGCCAGCAAAATTACCTGGCTGTCGGCTCCGTGTTCGGCTTGCGAAAGCAAATCGGAGGCAACGAAAGCGGGATTGGCCGAAGCGTCGGCTATAACTTCCACTTCCGAAGGGCCGGCCGGCATATCTATTGCGGCATATTTCATCGCAACCAACTGTTTAGCCGCCGTAACATACTGGTTTCCGGGGCCGAAAATCTTGTAAACCCTTGGAATACTTTCTGTTCCGCAAGCCATAGCCGCTATTGCCTGAACTCCGCCCGCTTTGAAAATTTTATCAACTCCCGCTGCCTGCGCGGCAAAGAGGACGGCCGGATGGATTTTCCCGTTTTCCGCCGGCGGCGAACAGAGTACAATTTCCCGGCAGCCCGCAATTTTAGCCGGAACAGCCAACATCAAAACCGTCGAAAACAGCGGAGCCGTCCCGCCCGGAATATAAAGCCCCACTTTCTGAATCGGCGTTTGTTTTTGCCAGCAAACAACTCCCGCGGCGGTATCAATTTCCTTAATATCAAGCGTTTGCGCAGCGTGAAACTTTTCGATATTCGCTTTTGCCGCAAAAATTGCCTGTTTCAGTTCGCCGGAAACCAAAGTTTCCGCCTCGGCTTTTTCTTCCTCCGGCACAAGCAGTTGCGACAGATTTACCTTGTCGAATTTTTGCTCGTATTCCAAAACAGCGGCGTCGCCGCGCAATCGGACGTCTTCGATTATCGCGCCGACGGTTTCAAAAAGAGCGGCGTTATCGAGGTGCGGACGGCTTGCAAGCGCGTCCCAATCCCCGCGGGGCGGATTGTTGATAATCTTCATCATAAAATCATTTTTTCGATTGGAATTATCAGAATTGCCTCTGCTCCGGCGGCTTTCAGGCGGCCGATAACTTCCCAGAACGATTTTTCGTCGATTACCGAATGAACAGAACTCCATCCTTCCTGCGCCAAAGGCAGCACGGTAGGGCTTTTCATCCCCGGCAGGATGCTGAAAATTTCTGAAAGTTTTTCATTCGGAGCATTCAAGAGGACATATTTTTTGTCTTCGGCCGTTTGCACCGCGTTGATGCGGAAAATCAGTTCTTCGAGGATTTTTGTTTTTTCTTTTGGCAATTTGCGGTTGGCAATCAGCAGCGCCTCCGACTGCATCACGATTTCCACCTCTTTCAGATGATTGCTAATCAATGTGCCGCCCGAACTCACAATATCGAAAATTGCGTCGGCAAGCCCGATTCCGGGCGCAATCTCGACCGAGCCGCTGATAACGTGAATATCGGCTTTTATGGCATTTTTTTTCAGGAAATCGCTTAAAATAGAAGGATAGGAAGTGGCGATTTTTTTGCCGGAAAACCAACTCAAATTGCTGTATTCTTCCTCTTTCGGGATGGCGAGCGAGAGGCGGCAGCGGCTGAATCCCAGACGTTTAACCAAATTTGCGTTCTGTTTTTTCTCGACAAACTCGTTTTCGCCTACAATGCCCGCGTCGGCCACTCCGTCGGCCACAGCCTGCGGAATATCGTCGTCGCGAAGAAACAAAATTTCGGCCGGAAAAGATTTTGCCGGCGCAAGCAAAGTGCGCTTTCCGGAGGAAAGTTTTACCCCCGCTTCTTCCAAAAGGCTCATACATTCTTCGTTCAGGCGGCCTTTTGCCTGTATTGCAATTCGTATCATAAAATGAATTTTGAGGCGCAAAGTTAAACATTATTTTAAACATTATTGAAATTTATTAGTTTTTAATTTGAAAATTCACTAACTTTGTCCGCTTGAAAATAAACTTTTTTAAGCGTGAAAACAAAATACATTTTCGTTACCGGAGGCGTTGTGTCCTCCCTTGGAAAGGGCATTGTGGCTTCTTCGCTGGGCAAACTGCTGCAAGCAAGAGGCTACCGGGTTACTATTCAAAAGTTTGACCCCTACATAAATATCGACCCCGGAACGCTGAATCCATACGAACACGGCGAGTGTTACGTTACGGTTGACGGGCGTGAAACCGACCTCGACCTCGGTCATTATGAGCGTTTCCTGAACATCACGACCACAAAGGCCAACAACATCACTACCGGAAGAATCTATCAAAACGTGATTGACCGCGAACGGCGCGGCGATTTTCTGGGAAAAACCGTTCAGGTAGTGCCGCACATCACCGACGAAATTAAGCATAATATGCTGATTCTCGGCAAAACAGGCGAATACGACTTCATAATTACAGAAATCGGCGGCACGGTCGGCGACATCGAATCGCTGCCCTACATCGAAAGCGTCCGCCAGTTGCGCTGGGAACTTGGGAAAAACTGCCTCTGCATACACCTGACTTATGTCCCGTATATCGCTGCTGCAAAGGAAGTTAAAACCAAACCTACCCAACATTCCGTAAAAACGTTGCAAGAGCAGGGAATACAGCCCAATATTCTTGTTTTGCGCACCGAAAAACCGCTGTCGGAAAATATTTGCCACAAAGTAGCCCTGTTTTGCAACGTGGATTTCGATTCCGTTTTCCAGTCCTACGACGTGCCGAGCATTTACGAAGTGCCTGTCGCTTTGGCCAATCAGGGTATGGACAAGGTAATTTTGCAAAAAATGGGAGTTCCGGCAAAAGGGCGTTTAGACCTGCGCCTGTGGAAAAACTTCCTGAACAATATGAAAACCGCCAAAAAGACGGTAACTATCGGATTGGTAGGCAAATACGTAGAACTTCCCGACGCCTACAAGTCGATAAACGAATCGCTGCTGCAAGCCGCTACCTACCATCATCGCAAACTGAATCTGCAATTCATTCATTCAGAGAAGATTAACGATGAAAATGCCGAAGAACTGCTGAAAAATATGGACGGAATCCTTATCGCTCCGGGCTTCGGACAGCGCGGAATCGAAGGCAAATTTGCGGCCTTGAAATACGCCCGCGAACATAATATGGTAACTTTCGGCGTTTGCCTCGGCATGCAGTGTATGGTCATCGAATATGCGCGTAACGTGCTGGGCCTTGCCGAAGCAAATTCTACCGAAATGGACGCGAACACCCCCTACCCCGTTATCGACATTATGGAGGAACAAAAACACCTGACGATGATGGGCGGCTCGATGCGCCTCGGCGCTTACGCCTGCGCTGTGGAAGAGGGTTCGTTAGCATTTAAGGCATACAAAACGCACTTCGTGAAAGAACGCCACCGCCACCGCTACGAGTTCAACAACGAGTACAAACAACAATTTGAAGATAACGGAATGGTCTGCTCCGGCATCAATCCCGATACGGGACTGGCTGAAATAGTGGAAGTTCCGGCTCTGCGCTGGTATCTCGGCACACAGTATCATCCCGAATACAACTCCACGGTTGCGAAGCCTAATCCGCTGTTTATGAGTTTTATAGAAGCGGCTATGAATTGAGAATTAATAATTGAAATAAAATATATAAATGGATAAAAACACAATTATCGGGTTCTTGTTGATAATGCTGATTCTGTTCGGCTTTTCGTACTTGAACCGTCCTTCACAAGAAGCGATTGAACAAAAACGGATTCAGGATTCAATAGCCTTGGCCAACCGGCAATTAGAGGCAGAAACGGCTATAACAGAGGCTATTGCAGTCGATTCTGCAAATTCGCAAATCGTTGAGCCTGATTCGTCCGCCATCCGGCAGGGATTAACCGCAAAATACGGCGCATTTGCAGGCGCAGCGCAGGGTTCGGAAGAAATTGTTACTCTCGAAAACGACCTCTTGAACCTGAAAATTTCGACCAAAGGCGGAAAAATCGTATCGGCCTTGCTGAAAAAACATACAAATTACCTCAACGAGCCACTTTACCTCTTTAAAGAGGGCGAATCGGATTTTTCGGCCACGCTGCTGACAAGCAACAACTTGGTAATCAACACAAACACCCTGTTTTTTACCGTTACCAAACAAACCGACAAGTCGGTAACAATGAGCCTGAAAACGGGGGCAAATTCGTCGCTCGATTTCGTTTATTCGCTGCACCCGGACGATTATATCGTTGATTATAAGATAGTTCCAAACAATTTGCAGGGAATTATCTCGCAGGGCAACGGCACAATGGACTTAACTTGGAATCAGAAAGTGCGCCAAAACGAGCGCGGACGCTCTTACGAAGAACGTTACGCCCGCCTGACCTACAAATACCTGACCGACGACGTGAAGGAAATGAGTCCCAACAAAGAAGACCGCAAAGACCCCGAAAGCAAACTGAAATGGATTGCTTACAAAGACCAGTATTTTTCGTCGGTTCTGATTTCTAAAAACGGATTCGAGGCCACGCAGTTTGTTTCTATCCCGCTTAAAAACAGCGAGTTCCTGAAAGATTACACCACGCTTACGCGTATAGAGTTCAATCCTAACGAGGCAAATCCGGTGGAAATGAACTACTATTTCGGCCCTAACGATTACCACCAACTGAAAAACTACGACAAGACAAAATTTGCCGGTCAGGACTTGCAGTTGGAAAAACTCGTACCGCTGGGTTGGAGCCTGTTCCGCTTCATCAACAAGTGGTTTATCATCCCAATTTTCGACTGGCTTACGCACAACATTTCCAACATCGGATTAGCAATCCTGCTGCTGACGCTTATTGTGAAAACAATAATTTTCCCGCTGACCTACAAATCAATAATGTCATCGACCAAAATGCAGGTTATGAAGCCTCAAATCGAGGCGATTACGGCCAAATACCCCGGTCAGGAAAACGCTATGCAGCGCCAGCAAAAAACTATGGAACTGTATAATCAGGTGGGCATAAATCCAATGAGCGGCTGTTTGCCGATGCTGCTCCAAATGCCGATTTTGCTCTCGCTGTTGATGTTTTTCCCCTCGGCTATCGAACTGCGGCACCAGAGTTTCCTCTGGGCGGACGACCTCTCGACCTACGACGCCCTGATTCACTGGAATTTCAATATTCCAATCCTGTCGAGCATACTGGGCGGCAACCATTTGAGCCTCTTCTGTTTACTGATGACGATTACGCAGGTCATATATTCCAAATTCAGTATGGACCAGACAAGCGCCGGCCAGGAACAGATGCCCGGAATGAAACTGATGATTTACGTAATGCCGGTAATGATGCTGTTTTTCCTCAACTCCTACCCTGCCGGACTGAACTATTATTACTTTATTTCGGCTTTGGTTTCGATATTGCAGACACTGGGTTTGCGCTGGTTTATCGACGAGAAAAAACTGCTCGCCAAACTTGAAGAAAACAAGAAAAAACCGGCCAAGAAAAAATCCGGATTTATGGCAAGGCTCGAAGCGGCTCAAAAGCAGCAACAGGCGATGCTCCGCGAACAGCAGAAAAAGAACGGGAAACGTAGATAATAAGCAAAATAGGTTTTTATCTTTGTCGCAATTCCAAGAATTGAAGCGTCAAATTTTGGAAGCACATATTTGAGAAACGTAAGCGTTTTGATATTATCTTTTCTTCAATCTCGCAAAAAATTGAACACTACTATGAGTTATGATGAATTCAGAGGTGGCGGCTATTTTTATACTGGATACAGGAATCCATTATCTATATGGGACCATTAAATAAATTAACATTAAATACAATGAAAAGAAAATTAATATTTTTGATTTCAATATTTGTCTGTCTTTCCTGCGCCTCGCAAAAGAAAGAAATTATTGCAAATCCACTATCAAGTTGGAAGGCAGGGATACAAATATTCGCGATTTAATAGAAATTGACGGATATTATTACACAGAAGGGTATCCTAACAGCAATTGCCGTATGTTTTTTGAAGATGGAATGTGGGTTAGTTTTTCGTTTCAATGGGGAACAACTGAAAATGAAAGCAAATCCAATATGTTAAAATATATTGGAAAATGGACAGAAAAAAAGCAGGTTCGCTGGGGTGATTTTTGGGGCGTTTACAAAATTGTAAATGATACTCTTGTAGTTTACCGATATATGAAAGGGAGTTTTTGGGCAGTTTGGTCTTTGTATGAAGAAAAATATAAAATTATTGACAAGCGGACCATAAAAAGAGTTTCTTATAGTGGATTATTAAAGGCAGACCATAATTCCTGTAAGGTTCTTAATGAAGATTACTTTTATGTTGCCGCCGATTCCCTTCCTACTTCCGATTGCTGGCTAAAAGAAGAGAAATGGATTTGGAGAAACGAACAGGATTGGAAAAATTATATGGAAAAAATAAAACAAAATAAGCAGCATTAAACGCTTTATGTTTTATGAAAATTCTATATAATTTTTCCTTAATTTCAAACATAAAAACACAAGAATATTATGTCATTACACAATATAACTTTCACTCCAAACCGCGGTTTGGGTTCGGTACTTTTTACATTTACAGAAGCGGAAATCGAGGCGGTAATGGGGAAGAGCGGGCGAAGTATGGCGTACGTCTTCTTAAGGAAATGGATGAAAATCTGTTCGTATCGAAATACCTTGTCAATCTGCCCGACAAAAAACTGCTCGAAAACTTTATGAACAGGGAACTTGAGAGATAATCGTGCCGACATCCTCAAATATCGAATAAGATTTTTTCATTTTTATTAAACATAACTTCCAAAAAATCACTATATTTGCAGTTTATAAATTTATTTTGGAGCGTTAATCTTTATTTGAAATTTAGTGTATGAAAAAAGTATTATCAGGTTCGGTTATTGCACTGATTATCAGCGTATTATTTTCGGTTTCGATGAAGGCCGAAGACAAGGATTTTTCCATTAGCAAGGGAGTGAACATAAGTCATTGGTTATCGCAAAGCAACGTCAGAGGCGAGCGGCGGGCGGCATATTTTACCCGCGACGACGTGGAATTTATCGTCTCGGTTGGCTTCGACCATATCCGCTTCCCAATTGACGAAGAGCAGATGTTCGATACGAAAGGCAACAAGAACAAAGAGGCTTTTGCGCTGCTGCACAATGCTTTGGGCTGGTGCGCCGAGTTTGGACTGAAAGCGGTTGTTGACCTCCACATTTTGCGTTCGCACAATTTCAATGCTGCCGTAAAGCCGCTGTTCACCGAAGAAGCGGCGCAGGAACGTTTTTACGACTGCTGGCGGAAAATAAGCGGCGAATTGAAAAAATATCCGCTCTCGATGGTTGCCTACGAACTTATGAACGAGCCGGTTGCCGACGACCCCGAACAGTGGAACGTCATCGTCAATCGTTGCGCCGCCGTTGTCCGCAAACTCGAACCGGAACGCACGCTCGTCATCGGCTCAAACCGCTGGCAGAGTTACGATACGGTAAAAGACCTGAAAGTGCCTGATAATGACAAACATATCATCATCAGTTTCCATTATTATAACCCGTTTTTGCTGACGCATTACCTCGCTCCGTGGACGGACAACCGCAATTACCACGGCCCTGTTCACTATCCGGGAAAACTGATTGCAGACGAAGATTTGGCCAAATTGACGCCGGCGGAAAAAGAAAATTTCGGCTGGGCTAACAGTCAGGTTTACAATCTCGAAAAAATAGAATCGGACTTTCGCGAGGTGCTGCAAATGGCTAATTCAAAAGGACTTAAAGTATATTGCGGCGAATACGGCTGCATTGACAATGCGCCGGCCGACGACGCTGTGCGCTGGTTTACCGATATGAATACGGCATTTTACGAACTTGGCATTGCACGCGCGATTTGGGATTATAAAGAGGAGTTTGGGATAATAAAAAAAGGCGTTGTTCAGGAAGATATTATTGAAGCGATTCTGGGCGACTGACGGCAAATTGCGGCGTAAAAAATCGTTTTGCTTTTATTTTTAAATAAAAAGTATTATTTTTGCGCTTCAAAAATAGTTAAATACTATGAATCGCATTAAAAATTATTCTTTTTTCCAAACTTTTTGGTTGGTGATTCTCCGGATGCTCGTCGGATGGCATTTCCTGTACGAGGGCGTTTCCAAGATGCTGAATCACGGCTGGTCGGCTTACCCTTATCTTATGGATTCAGGCGGTTTTATGGCCGAATTTTTCAGGTCGATAGCGGCAAATCCCGTTATGCTGACTGTTGTAAACTACATCAATATTTACGGCTTAACGCTTGTTGGACTGGGGCTTATCCTCGGCTGCTTCGCCAGTATGGCTTCCGTCGGCGGAATCCTGTTTCTCGCGATGTATTACCTTTCGCATCCGCCGTTTATCGGCGCCGATTACCTGATGCCGACCGAAGGTTCCTATCTCTGGATAGACAAAAACCTGATTGAAGCCGCCGTACTTTTTGTGCTGATTTGCTTCCCGACCTCGCGAATCATCGGTTTCGACCGTTATATTTTCAGAAAAAAAATTAAAGACAAATAAAAATGGCAAACGAAAACGCTCAAAATCAAGATAAATCACGGCCTGAATCGCCCGGCCGCCGCAACGCCCTGAAAACATTGGCCACCGTTCCGGTACTCGGAGCATTGGCTTACGGAGTTTATAAAAAACAGCAATATTCGCGCCAGATGCGCGATGTGAGCGATGTTTTTCCGTTAAGCAAGGAAAAAACTTCGATTCCTGAACTGAATCCCGACGGCAAAACAATAAGAATAGGAATAATCGGCTGCGGAATACGCGGAAAACAACTGCTCCGCGCGGCGGGTTTCGCAACTCCGCAATCATTGCAAGACCTGATTGACGGCGAGAAAGCAGACAAAAAAGACACCCGCTACCAAATGTTCCGCGAGCAGGAAAGCCTGAATATCGCCATTACCGGCGTTTGCGATATTTTCGATTCTTTTGCGGAAGAAGGAATCGCCGCCGGGGCAAATATCTATCGCGAAGGCCTTAACGGCAAATACGGCGCGGCTCCGAAACGCTACCGCCATTATCAGGAAATGCTTGCCGCCGACGATGTTGACGCCGTTATCATCGCCGCTCCCGACCATTGGCACGGCACAATGGCCATGGACGCAGCCCGCGCCGGAAAGCACGTCTATTGCGAAAAGCCCGCTACATGGACGGTTCCCGAAACTTACATGCTGCGCGACACGATAAAACAGACCGGCGTAGTTTTCCAACTCGGCCACCAGGGGCGGCAGGTGGACAGTTACCATAAAGCCAAGGAAATAATCGACAAGGGTTTGCTCGGCCCAATCACGCTCATCGAGGTTTGCACCAACCGCAACGACCCCAACGGAGCCTGGGTTTATGAAATAAAACCCGATTCAAATCCGCAAACTATTGACTGGAAGCAGTTTGAAGGCAATCCCGACCGCATTGCCGAATATATGGACTATATGACTAAAAACAACCTGCTCCGATACGTCGGGCCTGACGACCGCGGCAAATTCAGCCTCGAACGCTTTTTCCGCTGGCGTTGCTGGTGGGATTACAGCACCGGATTGAGCGGCGACCTCCTGACGCACGAGTATGATGCTATAAATCAGTTGCTTGACGTTGGAATACCCCATTCGGCAACTTCTTCCGGCGGGGTTTATTTCTTCAAGGACGGCCGCACTGTTCCCGATGTTTTGCAGACCACATTCGAGTTTCCCGATAAAAATATGACCATGCTTTACAGCGCAACTCTGGCCAGCAACCGCAATCGCGGAAAAGTCATTATGGGACACGACGCTTCGATGGAAGTCGGCGATACTCTGACAGTTAAAATTGACAGCCAGTCCTCGCGTTACTGGGATAAGATGGTCGAAGGAAAAATCAAGCCCGACGTGCCGTTTTACACTTACGTCCCGGGCAAGAGCGACGTCGATGCAATTACTTCTGCAACAGAACTTTACTTTGCTCAACGCGGACTGCTTTATTCCTATATCGGCGGAAAACGTTACGATACGACTTTTCTGCATATTCGCGAATGGCTGGAATGTATCCGCGACCGCAGCCGCCAACCTTCGTGCAATATTAATGCGGCTTTCGAGGAGGCTATAACAGCCCACATGGGTACCCGCGCCTATCTCGAAGGCAGGACTAAATATTGGGACAAAGACCGCGAGGAAATTGTATAAATGGCTTAACATAATTGTTTTTGCGGCCTTCCTTATCCTTGGAATTGCGCTGGCTCTGCACCACGAACCCTGGGCGGACGAGGCGCAAAGTTGGCTCTTGGCACGCGACAGTTCGCTACGGCAACTGCTGGTCGAGCGGGTGCGATACGAGGGTTCGCCCGCTTTGTGGCACATCATAATTATGCCGTTTGCCAAACTCGGTTTTCCGTATCGTTGGTTTAATTGCATTTCTGTTGTGATTGCTTCGCTGGGACCGGCTTTGCTGATTTGGCGTTCCCCTTTTCCGCGATATGTAAAATATTTGCTGCCGTGGACGTTTTTCCTGTTTTACCAATACGGAACGGTCGCCCGCAGTTATTGCCTTATGTTCCCGATAATAGCCGGATTAGCGTTTATTTACGAAAATCGTAAAAATCGGCCTTATCTTTACGCAACCCTGCTGGCGCTGCTGGCTTCGACCAATATTTACGGACTGATTATTTCGCTCTGTTTGGCGTTTTTGTATCTGATTGAAATTATTTTTGAGTACCGCGATAAAAAATATATTTTGCCCTCGGCGCTGTTTTTGCTGTCAATCATGCTAATCGCGCTTACCATCCTGCTTCCCGACGATTATGGATATGCAGGCGGTTACAGGCTGTTTCTCGATAGGGGAATTATAAATAATTGCAGCAGAATAGTTTACATCCTGTTTGCTTCGGCCTCTTTGGTGGACTATCCCAAAGTTTTTACTTTTTGGAATTATTTTGAAGCAATTCCGGCTATTGTAATGATAGTTGCTTTAATATCAATAAGTTATAAAAACAAAATATTTACTGTGATTTTCCTGCCTATAATTGCGCTTTTGCTGTTTTCTGCTCTTAAATTTGCCGCTCACTGGCATTACGGAATTGTCTTTTTGATGTTTATTTTCGGATTTTGGCTTACAAATGGTCGATTGGAAAAAGGGAAAATGAAAACTGCGCTGAATCTGTGCTTTTTGCCCGTAATCCTGATTCAGATTTTCTGGTCGGTAAACGCTTTCGTATATGACTGGAAACAAGACTATTGCGGAACAAAAGCCGCTGCCGCAATGCTTCAAGAAATAAGAAACGAACATCCCGAATATACATTTTTCTGCACCAACGAATGGGATGTGTCGCTGCTTCCGTATTTTGAGGAAAATATTTTTGTAAATTTCAACCGCGGCAAGGATTTTTCGTTTTATCAGTGGAGCAATGCGGTAAACCGCGAAAATACCGCCGCAGACTTGCTCCGCTTCGACCCCGACGTCGTTGTTATCAGCACGCTTATACAGCGAAACGCTGATTTTGACGAATACGACCGCATAATCGGGGAAAAATATCATTTAATCGGCAGTTTTATAGGTTCCCGCTTTTGGAAAACCGCAGCCCGCAGCCGCCTTGACGCCGACGATTATTTAATTTTCAAGAAAAATTGTCAATAATTTTGCCGTAAAAAAAACTTTTTGTACCTTTGCACCGCTAATTTTTACGGGGCTGTCCGGTTTTGACAGCGGGTAGAAGTGGTTCGTAAGCATGCAGCGCGTCGTTGGCCTGCGCTATAATCTTGGCTGACAAACAATTAACTGGCGAAAATACTTATGCTCTCG
>JAISUN010000131.1 GCA_031272085.1 Dysgonamonadaceae bacterium
ACATAGAGACTTCACATAGTACATATATGCCTGAAAAACAGACATCTATGCGCAAAAAGCATTGGATTATCAGATTAATAAACGCAATTAAAAACTTCTTGAAGCGACTCTTTTTAAAATATGATTAACAAGGATTATATTCGTTCAAAAATCGCGCGGTTTACCTGATTCAGGGCGAAGACTGTTTGAGTAGAAGTTATGCAACATTAGAGGAGGCATTAAACAAAAAAATGATTGTGTTGCACGAAACGGGAAAATCTTGACGGTTGAAATATTCGGCAGTGCCGAACTGTTTAGATATAATTAATAATATTCTATTTCATCAACTCATCAAGTTTATAATAAAAATCATTGCCTTCGCCCACAAAGGCGGCTACAATTTTTTTGTCCCTGTCTAAAATAATTTTTGTGGGAAAACCTTCGATGGAATACAATTTTGTTACATCATTATTTTTATAATTATTAATGACTTGCAACCATTTTAAATCGTGTTTTTTGATAGCATCTTTCCACATATCGGCGCCATATTTGTATTCATTTCCATAATTTTCTTTTCTGCCTCTGAATCGTACGCATCCAAATACAAACGTGTATAGTTCTCTAAAATGGGTAATCGCTGACGCCGAAACTCAGACATATCTTCATTTAATACATCGCCCTTAACGGAATAATCGATGAAATATGGATAATATTTACCTGTAAATGCAATTCCTGAAAAATTATTAAATGGTTTCATTTTGACTCTAATTTTTTGCAAAGATACAAATATATTTTTATTTGGTCTGATTGTTTGACTTTTTGTACGATTATATATCAAATTATTATTTCTGTAAAAAATTAAGAATTATTATTTGAAAAAATTTCGTACTTTTGCAAAAATTAATGAAAGCAAACGGTGTAAATATTTGGCGTTTCAGCGCAGGCAATAAAGTTTTGAGAATCATTCTGATTTCGTCCGTTTTTTGCCTTTCGCTGTATTCATCGGCTTTTCCACAAGCCGCATTTATGTATCGCGTCGTTTTGAAAGACAAGGGAAATCCGCAGTTTTCGCTCGCTCATCCCGAAGAATTTCTTTCCGAAAAGTCGCTCGACAGGCGGCGCCGCCAAAATTTACCTATCGACAGCATCGACCTGCCGATAGACGAGGCTTACCTGAACGCCGTTACTTCGCTCGGCTTCAAAATCGGAGCAAAAAGCAAATGGACAAATACGCTTGTGGCTCAAATGTCTGATACTTCGCAACTTAACTCATTAAGAGGCTTGCCTTTCGTCGATTCGATTTACTGCGTTTGGAAGGGCACCCTGACCGAAGCGGAAAGCAAGAACGATTCTTTGGCTTATGAATCAAATGCCTTAAAAGTAAGCCGTTACGGCGAGGGATTTACGCAAATCGCCCTGCACAATGGCCAACTGCTTCACGAAGCCGGATTCCGCGGGCAAGGCGTCAGCATTGCCGTTATCGATGGGGGATTTGAAAGGGCGGATAATATATATTGCATTGATTTTTCGAGAGTTAAGGAAGTGAAAAGTTTCAGTCACGAAACAAGCGACCCCTTGCGTTCGGGCGTAACCCACGGTTCCTACGTTCTTTCCTGTATGCTTGCAAATCAGGAAAGCGCGATGATTGGCTCAGCCCCGGAAGCCGATTATTACCTTTTCAGAACCGAAGTTGATGCCGACGAATATCCCGTCGAGGAAGACTATTGGACAGCCGCCCTCGAATATGCCGACAGCATTGGCATCGACGTGGTTACAACCTCGCTCGGATATTCCACTTTCAACGATTCCTTGATGAATCACACTGTTGCTATGCTCGACGGGAAAACCTTGCCTGCAAGCCGCGCCGCAAGCCTTGCAGCCTCGCGAGGCATGCTGGTTTTTCACGCCGCGGGCAATGAAAGAAATAAAGGCTGGGTTAAAATAACATTTCCTGCCGACGCCGACAACATAATTACTGTGGGTTCAGTAATGGCCGATTCCACGCTATCTTCCTTTTCATCAGTCGGTTATGCCGCCGACGGAAGGATAAAACCCGACCTTGTTGCAATGGGCAGCGGAGTTTGTATTGCAAACACTGCGGGACTTACCCGAGGCAACGGAACCTCGTTTGCAACGCCCATTTTAGCCGGTCTGGGAGCCTGTTTGTGGCAGGCCTTGCCAAATCTGACGGCTTCGGAAATGCTTGATGTTTTGCGGAAATCGGGAAATCATTATCTTCAACCCGACAGCCTTTCCGGTTACGGAATACCCGATGTTTACAAGGCTTACATCGATGCAATAACCTCGATTCCGTCCGTAAAAAGCGCAGAAACGGCTCCGATTTACGCTTTCCATAACGAACTGTATATCAGCAACATCAATATCGGCAAAACGCCTGTCCTGCGCATTTATTCCTGCCTCGGAAACTGCGTGTTCAGCAAATCGGGATTCAGCAGCCCCGTCGATATTTCGGCATTGCAACGAGGCGTTTATATTGCTCATTTACAGATTGGAAGCGAGCAAATAATCCGAAAATTCATAAAACAATGACTGCGGAATTTATCAGCCTCTCGCAACTTAACAGCCTGATTTCTAATGAAATTAGAAATATTTTTGAAGAGCCTTGCTGGGTAATGGCCGAAACCTCGGACGTCCGCGAAAACGCAAGCGGACACTGCTACCTCGAATTTATAGAAAAAGACCCGATAAGCAATGCAACTATCGCCAAATCAAGGGCTTATATCTGGGCAAAAACTTGGATGGCGATAAAACCCTATTTCGAGATGCAAACTGGCCGGAAATTCGCATCGGGACTGAAAATTCTGGCTCGCGTTTACGTGGAATTTCATCCCCTTTACGGCTTCGGGTTGAACGTTTGCGACATCGACCCGAATTACACCCTCGGCGATTTGCAGGCTCAACGGATGAAAATCCTGAAACAACTTGAAGATGAAGGCGTTCTGAACTTGAACAAAGAACTCGAAATGCCGGAAACGGCCAACCGTATTGCCGTCATATCTTCGCCAACAGCAGCCGGTTACGAGGATTTTCTGCGCCATCTGAACGAAAATGCCGGAGGTTTTGTTTTTTATACCCGCCTTTTCCCTGCTGTGATGCAGGGCGAGCAGACTTCGCAATCAATCATTGCCGCTCTCGATAAAATATTCATACACAGAGATTTATTCGATGCCGTCGTTATTATCCGCGGCGGAGGTTCAACATCCGACCTCGCCTCTTTCGACGATTACGAATTGGCGGCCAACTGCGCCCAGTTTCCACTGCCGATAATTACCGGAATCGGCCACGAGCGCGACGACACCGTTCTGGATTTCGTAGCGCATTTCCGCGCCAAAACGCCGACCGCCGCCGCCGACTTTCTTATTGAGCGCCTCGAAGAAACGGCCGCCCTGCTGCTCGACTGCCAAAACGACATAGCCGAAGGTTCCCGCCGTATTTTGGAAACCGCATCGGCAGCGCTTTTCACAATGACGTCCCGCCTGCCCCTGCAAGCCGGATACCTGATAGAAAACCGCCAAACCGAAATCGCCAATTTCCGCCAAAAAATAGAAAGTGCGGTTAGCCGTTTTTTGGGCAATAAGCAACTGATTATCAACGAGAAAGAGGCCTTTTTTCGTTTATCTTCGCCCGATTACCTGCTTGCCCGCGGATATTCCATTACCACCAAAAACGGCAAAACTGTCCGCTCGGCAAGGGAATTACGCGAAGGCGACATTATCGAAACGCGACTCGCAGACGGGAAAACCGAAAGCCGCGTTATCGCTTAAAACCCCGCCAGCCCTGCAATTGGCCGCAAAGTCCATTTGTTGCGGAAGTACGAATTTTGAACGCAATTTCCGGCTATTTTAATTTCATTTCTTTTCCCGACTTCGCGCTTTTTCTGGCTGCATCAAGGATTTCAACCACAATCAGGTTGTTTTCGAGCGAGGCTAAATCGGTGGGCTTCAACTCAATTTTTCCTGAAATTACCTGCGCAAAATAGTTAAATGCGTCGCTCGCCGCAACCGGAAAGTCGGTAACGGAAAAGCGTTCAATCGGGCTGTTTCTGTCCGCACGAAACTCTAAATCGCTTGAATTTAAGGCTTTTACATAGCCGTCTTTGCCGTAAATTTCCATATCTTTCCTGTCGACAGGCCAATTCCACGACCCTTGCAAAACAGCCTGCAAATGCGGATATTTGAGAATTATTGCAGCCTGGTCGTCAACTTTTGGATAAACATCCGGCTTAATTGTCTGTAACACAGCCGTTACCGAAACAGGTTTTTCGTTTTTCATCAGCCAGGTCAGAAGATTTGCGCCGTAGCAACCGAAATCGACAACTGCGCCTCCGCCATTCAGCACGGGGTCGGTCAGCCAGGCAAGAAACTCCTTGCTGCACCCGATTTCCGCCGGCCCCTTATGTCCGTCGTTGACCAAAATCTTGTTAATCGTCCCGATTTTATTTTGTACGACAGCAAGTTCATAAGCACGATAATTTGTTGGATACCAGGATGTTTCATAATTTGTGAGCAGAAAAATCCCGTTTTCCCGCGCAAGTTTTGCCATTTTTTCGGCGTGTTTGCTACTGACGGCAAGCGGTTTTTCTACCATCACGTGAATGCCGCGCGGAGCGCAAACTTCGACCGTATGAAGGTGAGCAAAAATCGAATTGAACGCCACAACGCCTTGCGGATGCGTTTTTTCAACCATTTCTTCAAGCGTAGCAAAAACCTTCGATTTGTCGAAACCGTACTGTTTATGCAGCCTTTCGACTAATTCGCCGTCGCTTTCCGCAATGCCGGCAAGTTGAATATCTTTCCGGCCGGCAATATCGCGGAGCAGGCCGTGAATATGGTCGTGCGACAGCCCGTCGATGCCGATGCGCACCGGATTTTGAGCAAAAATACCTGTAAAAATCAGGCAAACAAAAAGGGTAAAGAGAATGTTTTTCATAATAAACTAATTACTATTCACTTGCAAAGATAAAAAATATTCAGCGGCAAGCATAATTATAAGTTTAAAAAAGCAAAATATAACATTTTTGGTTGTTCATTATTGTTGAATCAATTTTTTGCCGTATATTTGCACAAAATTTAAAAAAATGTGCAATGAAACAGATAACTTTTATCAAACTTTACGAGGACAGTTTTCGTAAAAACTTCGATTTGCCGGCATTAAACGACTACGGCGACCCGGAAGTCTTTACTTACGGCGATATTGCAAAACAGATTGCCAAAATCCATATCCTCTTTGAAAAATGCAAAATCCGGCGCGGCGACAAAGTGTCGATTATCGGCAAAAACAGCGCCCGATGGTGCATCGCCCACATCGCAACCATTACCTACGGCGCGGTAATTGTGCCTATTCTGCACGACTTCAATTCCAACGACGTCCATCACATCATCAATCATTCCGATTCGACGCTGCTGTTCGTGGCCGACAATATCTGGGAAACGCTCGACGAAGACGAATTGCACAACCTGAAAGGCGCCGTTTCCCTGTCTGATTTCCGCCTGCTTTACCAGAACGACGGCGAGGAACTGAACCGTATTTTTACCAACCTCGACGAATATTTTAAGGCAAAATATCCGCAAGGATTTACAGCACAGGATATTAAATACTCCGACCAATCGGACGACGAACTCGTCGTTCTAAACTATACTTCCGGCACGACCGGTTTCAGCAAAGGCGTGATGATTCTCGGCCGCAACCTGTCGGGAAATATGAGTTTCGCCCACACCGCCGTTCATCTGAAAACAGGCGACCGGATGCTTGCATTTTTGCCTCTGGCGCACACTTACGGAGCCGCTTTCGACTTCCTTTACGCGCTGACCGAAGGCTGCTACATCACGATGCTCGGCAAAACGCCCGCCCCGAAAATTCTTGTGAAAGCGTTTGAAGAAGTAAAACCCGAAATAGTAATCTCGGTTCCGCTGATTCTCGAAAAAATTTACAAGAAAATGATTATCCCCCTTATCACTAAAAAACCGATACACTGGGCTTTAAGCGTGCCTCTGCTCGATACGCGGATTTACGCCCAGATTCGCCGACGGCTGATAAACGCAATGGGCGGACGGGTGCGTCAGGTAATCATTGGCGGCGCTCCTTTCAACGCCGAAGTAGAAGATTTTCTTTTAAAGATAAAATTCCCCGTATCAGTCGGTTACGGAATGACCGAATGTGCGCCTCTCATCAGTTTTTCGACTTACGAATCATTTGTTCCCCATTCCTGCGGAAAAGTTCTTGAATGTATGGAAGTCCGCATAGATTCCGAGAATCCATATACTACGGCGGGCGAAATTCAGGTCAGGGGGCAAAACGTGATGGCCGGTTACTACAAAAACGAAGCCGCAAGCCGCGAAGTCTTTACCGACGACGGCTGGATGCGCACCGGCGACCTCGGCACGATTGACAAGGAAAACAACATCTATATCCGCGGCCGCTCCAAGAGTATGATTCTCGGCGCAAGCGGACAAAATATCTATCCCGAAGAGATTGAGGCCAAACTCAACAATCTGCCTTTCGTGATGGAAAGCCTTGTCCTCGACCGCAACCAGAGGCTTGTTGCCCTTGTTTATCCCGATTACGACGCAGCCGACCAGGCAGAAATTTCGCACGACGACCTCGAAATACTGATGCAGGAAAACAAGGAAGCGCTTAACAATATGGTAGCATCTTACGAAAAAATCGCAGAAATTCAACTTTTCCCCAATGAATTTGAAAAAACTCCCAAAAAAAGTATAAAACGCTACCTTTATAGTTAAAATAAATAAAATTTTTATATATTTGTCGGAATTTTAATCACTTTCTGAAATGAAATATACAGACAATTTCGTAAAAACCTACGAAGAAAGTTTTCGCAGGAATTTTGAACTGCCGGCCCTGTCCGACTACGGAACAGATATTTCCTTTACTTACAAGGAATTAGCAGTAGAGATAGAGAAACTCCATATTCTGTTTGAAGAATATAGTGTAGGCGAGGGCGAAAAAATCGCCCTGATAGGCAAAAACAGCAGTTACTGGGGCGTAATTTACCTTGCAACAATGACTTACGGAGCAGTCGTAGTGCCTATTCTACAAGATTTTCCGCCCGACGACGTTCATCATATCATCGAACATTCGGGAGCCACCCTGTTTTTCGTTTCGGAAGCGATAATGAAAAATCTCGACCGCAAAAAAATGCCCGGACTGCGCGAACTCTTCACTTACGAAGACCGTGGCCTGTCGGCGATTGGCGAAAGAAATCTGCAAAAAGAACTGACGGAAAAATTCGGCAAAAAATTCCCGTCCGGCTACCTCGAAGACGACGTTTGCTTCCGGGAAATCCCTAACGAGCGGGTAATGATTCTGAACTACACTTCCGGCACAACCGGTTTCAGCAAAGGCGTTCTGCTGACGGGCGACAATCTGGTCGGCAACCTTATTTACGCCCGCTACACAATCGGCCTGAAACGCGGCGACCGTATGGTTTCGCTGCTTCCGCTGGCTCACGCTTACGGAGGCGCATTCGAGTTCCTGCTGCCCATTCAGGAAGGTTGCCACGCCGTTTTCCTCGGAAAAACGCCTACTCCCAGCATCCTTTTAAAGGCTTTCGGCGAAATAAAACCGAATCTGATAATTGCCGTTCCGCTGATTCTCGAAAAAATCTACAAACGGATGATTGTTCCCGTCATCAGCAAAAAATCAATGGCTGTACTGCTGAAAATCCCCGGAATCAACTCGCTTATTTACAGCACGATACGCAAAAAACTGATAAACGCTTTCGGCGGACAGTTCATTCAGGTAGTAATCGGAGGAGCGCCTCTGAACGCCGAAGTAGAAGCCTTTCTGTTGAAAATAAAATTCCCCGTTTCGGTCGGCTACGGAATGACCGAATGTGCGCCGCTTATAAGTTTCTCATTATACAAGGATTACATAAAATATTCTTGCGGCAAGATTCTTCCGAATATGGAAGTCCGCATCGATTCGCTCGACCCTTACAATACGGTCGGCGAAATTCAGGTAAAAGGCCAGAACGTGATGCAAGGTTACTACAATAACGAAGAAGCGACGAGCCATATATTTACCGACGACGGCTGGCTGAAAACCGGCGACCTCGGCACAATAGACCGCAACAACAATATTTTCATCCGCGGCCGCTCCAAAAATATGCTGCTCGGCCCCAGCGGACAAAACATTTATCCGGAAGGAATTGAGGCCAAACTCGACAATCTGCCTTTCGTAGCCGAAAGCGTAGTAGTCGGACGCGACAACAAACTTGTGGCTCTCGTGTTTCCTGACCTCGAAGCTGCATCGCAAGCAGGAATCAAGCAGGACGAACTGAAAAATATTATGGAATCGAACCTCGCCGCACTCAACAAATCGGTGGCCTCGTATGAAAAAGTGGCTGAGATAGAACTTCGCGACAAGGAATTTGAAAAAACGCCCAAAAAGAGCATTAAACGCTACATGTACAGTTAGCATAGAAACACAATAACCCGCATCACTGCGGGTTATTGCAAATTAGAATATTGCGGAAAGGACGGGATTCGAACCCGTGAAACCCTTTAGAGGTTTACACGCTTTCCAGGCGTGCCTCTTCAACCACTCGAGCACCTTTCCTTGGTTGAAAGCGGGGGCAAAGGTACAAAAAAATATTATATTTGCAAGCGTTCGGGCAACGAATTTGTGGAAAAATTCTTATCTTTATCAATAAGCTGTTAGGTCTTAAAGACCCTAACAGGTTTTTACTTGTCAATCTTTTCAGCCGAATAATAAACCGTCAGTAGCCCGGTTTGGCGCAAGGCTTTTCGTATGTCGCTGACAAATCCCATATCGGTGCGGCGGTCTATTTTCAGGATAACCAACATTTTATCGCGGTCTTGCGCAGGGACTTGCGCCCGCAAAGCCTGCAATTCCTGTTGAAGGTTTTTCATCTCAATAAGCCGGTTGTTCAATTGGAGCGGAATTTCGGCGTCTTCGCTATCTTTTTGACCTGCAATGATATAGACAAGCAGCGAGTTTTCTTTCAATTTTTGGAGTTCCGAGGCTTCCGGCAACTGAAACTGTGCGATGACCGGCACTGTCCGCATATTTATAACCAACAGGAAAAACAGCAGCAGAGTGAAAATCAGGTCGGGCAGCGAGGAAGTGTTCAGCCCCGGCACCGTCCGCGCCTCTGTTTTGCGGAATCTGTTCATTGCGCAGCCTCCTTTTCTTCAATTATTTCTTGCTCGGAAATACGCAGGGGATAAACCTCGCGCACCGCAGCCTGAAATGTTTCGGCAAGGCGGGAGTACGGTTTCTCGAAATGCTTGAATGACAATTCGTTGCGCAGTTCGTCATAAGCCGCCGAAAGTTCGCCGAGAACATAAATATAAGTTTGATAATCGGCTTTCCGGCTGAACCGCAGGACAATCACAGCGTCGGGAGCAACCTCCACAGCGCCGATGTTTTCCACTTGTTTTTCTTCTTTTCGTGGCAGGTTCGGCAAATTGTCGGGATTTGCTATAAATTCTTTGGCTATATCCCTGATTTCGCGGCGGTTAATCGTATCGTTTTCCATCAGGATACGGTTGTTTTCGTCTATTGTGAAAGTCAGGATATTGCGTTTTTCTATATCTGTCTTTTGTTTCAGCCTCGCCTGCGAAGTGTCGGGCAGCAAGCGACGGTAAATGCCGGTTTTGGGGCTTAACGAGCCGGTAAGCAGGAAAAACAGCAGCAAAATAAATGCAATATCGGCCGAAGACGTTGCGTTTACCTGTGGCATATTTCGCTTAAAACGAGGCATTTATCTTACTTTTTTTATGTAACTCCAAAAAATTCCGCCCACCAAGGCGAGCATCGACAGGGCAAGCAAGGCGTAAGCCGCATAAATCCACATATCCGTGATTTTGAGCCAGAAAGGAGTGTTTTCGCTGCCGTCGTAACCGTTTATCGGCAAAACTTTACCGCTTCCAAGCGCCAATGACAAACACAGGACAAGGCACAACGCCAATGGCATAATCAGCGCTTTTCCGGCTTTTCGGGGATTTTTTATCAGGTAACGCACAAAAAAAAACGCTACTGCGACAAAAGCGATTACCGGAACGAGGCAAGCCCAAAAAATAAGAGCCGAAATTTCGGGACTTTCGCCGGTTCCCGTTTCCGAGAGTAAAACGTAGTAAAACCACGCTCCGAGCGCGACTGTTACAGCCATACAAATCCATAAAATAGCGGTGGCCGCTTTTCCGGCAAATTCGGGCTTCATCATTGCAACTGCTTGTATTTCACAATCATATCGAGAATCGCGATGGAATCGTCTTCCATATCGTTGGTAATTCCCTCAATTTTTGTGAGGATATAATTGTAGAAAAATTGCAGGATGATTGCTACAATAAGGCCTGCAACGGTGGTAATCAGCGCAAATTTCATCCCGCCGGCGATAATGGTAGGACTCAGGTCGCCGTACTGCTGAATATTGTCGAAAGCCTGAATCATTCCGAGAACCGTTCCCAGAAAGCCCAAAGCCGGCGCAACAGCGATAAAAAGCGTAATCCACGAAAGATTTTTTTCCATCTGCCCGAGTTTGACATTTCCGTAAGATGTTATGGACTTGTCTATTACCTCAATATCTTCGTCAATTCGCAACAGAGCCTGATAGCAAACCGAAGCGGTGGGACCGCGGGTATCGCGTGCCAAATCGAGGGCGACAGTTTTTCCTTCTTTAAAAAGGCGGGATTCGATTTCGGACAGGAATTTTTTCGTATTTATCTGCGACAGATTGAGATAGATGATTCTTTCGAGGCAAAAAGCAAGGCCTACAATCAGCGAAATGGCTATGAAACTCATAAACATTGCGTTGCCTTCGATAAACCGCGTTTTCAGGGCTTGATGAAACCCGCCCGCTTCTTCCTGAACCGGAACTGCCGGAAGCAAACCCGCAGTATCGACCGGAACATTTTGAGCCGCGCAAACGCCTGCAAGCAAAACGGAAATAATGAAAACGAGAATAAAATTTACAGGGAAATGTTTCATAAAATTCACTGATTCAATAGTTTGTGGAGCATACGAGAATCGAACTCGTCACCTTATGACTGCCAGTCATACGCTCTAGCCAGATGAGCTAATGCCCCATTTTTTTCAAATTTCGGGTGCAAAGATAGTAATATTTTCTAAAAAACACGTATCTTTGTACGTTTTTTTATTTGATGATTAAAGAAAAAATTATTTTGGGCGTTGACCCGGGGACAAATGTGATGGGCTATGGCCTGCTGCGCGTGCAGGATAACAAGCCTTCGATGATGGCTATGGGCGTGCTGGAATTGAAGAAGCACGACGACCATTATCTTCGCCTCCGCCGCATTTTCGAGCGCATCACGAGCCTGATTGACGAATTTCTTCCGGACGAACTTGCTATCGAAGCGCCTTTCTTCGGAAAAAATGTCCAGAGTATGCTGAAACTCGGACGGGCGCAGGGAGTGGCGATGGCCGCAGCCCTGCGGCGCGATATTCCGATTTGCGAATACGCCCCCCTGAAAATAAAAATGGCGATAACTGGCAACGGACGCGCCTCGAAAGAGCAGGTGGCCGACCTTCTGAAAAGAATGTTGAAAATCCCGGACGAAAATATGCTCCAAAAATTGGACGCTACTGACGCCTTGGCCGCGGCTTACTGCCATTTTCTGCAATCATCGCGCCCTGTAATGGAAAAGGGCTATTCGAGTTGGAAAGATTACATTAATAAGAATAAAAATAAAGTAAAATGAGAACCGTTCACAAAAAACTTTTGCTTACGCTAACAGTATTAGTATTAAACAGTTATGCAATATTTGCAGTACCGGCCTGTCCATATCCTATTGAAAAAACGCAGCCCGACGGCACGAAAATCACAGTCTATCTGCGCGGCGACGAATTTGTACATTGGTTGGAATCGCCCGACGGATACACGCTGCTGTACGCTCCCGACGGCTACGTAGTTTATGCTATTCAGGATGAAAAGGGCGATTTGACGCCTTCTGCAATCAGATACGGCTCCGAATTGAGGGCTGCTCAACAAAACAATATCCCGAAAGGATTGCGTTACAGCCAGTCGCAAATCGCTGAAATAATGCGCCCCTGGCAGGAAGCGGAAAACCTGAACGCCCAACTGCGCTCGGCAGAACTCCGCGCTTCGGCCATTGGCAACAAAAAAGCGCTTTGCATCCTTGTGGACTTCCCCGATAATCAGTTTTCATTCCAAAAATCCGATTTCGAGGCGATGATGAACGAAGAAGGCTACTCCCGCAACGGTTCGAGGGGCAGCGTAAAAGATTTTTACAAAGAAAATTCATACGGCGCTCTTAATATGACAGTTACAGTTGTCGGCCCTTACCGGATGAGCGGCAATTACGAGACTTATATGACCAACTCTGCTCCCAATCATCGCTACGTAAGTTCCGCTTTCGTGCGTGAAGTTTTGGACGCTGCAAATGCAGATGGCCTTAATTTTCAGGATTTTGCCGATAACAATGTTTTGGAAACTTTCCACATTATTTTTGCCGGCCAGGGCGACGAAACCGTTGGCGACGGAAAAAGAATCTGGTCGCACAAGAGCGCCATTTCAAAATATACGCTCGACGGCGTCGCCATTTCGACGTATTCCTGCTCGCCGGAAATTTACAAAAGCAACCAGATAACCAATATCGGCGTTATTTGCCACGAACTCGGCCACGTATTCGGAGCGCCGGACTATTACGATACCAACGGCGATACGGGCGGAAATTTTACCGGCAGCGGGGATTGGGATTTGATGGCAGGCGGCAACTGGAATTCCAACGGCACAAGCCCTGCGCATATCAATATGTTCCAAAAAATACTGTTCGGATGGGTTACTCCCACTGAACTGACTTACCCGCAGGTAATTACAAATATGCCAAATTCGGCTGAAAATCCTGTTGCATATACTTTTAAAACCGGAATTAACGAGATGTACGTTTTGGAAAATCGGCAATGGAAACTGTTCGATTCGGGACTTCCGGGATACGGCCTGCTCATCTGGCACATTCATTCCAACGCAGTTACAGGCAGGGCAAGCAACAATACTCATCCCCAGCAGGTATATCCGGTGTGCGCAGGGGCGACTTCGGCCGTACCTAATTCTACGCCTGCAAGTTACGGAGCGATTAACTCGTCGGCAACTCCGTTCGGCGGACTTTCGAGGGTGCGCGATTTTTCGGCAAATACCGTTCCAATGCTCTTCCGCTGGCTCGACAATCAGGCTACCGGCCAAGGCGTTATAGATATTGAGGGGAAAAACGGCCTGATTTCTTTCGTGTACATCGACAATACGATTCAGCCCGTAACAAACCTTTCTGCGGAAAAACTCGGTTCGAGCGTAATTTTGAGATGGGATGCTCCTTCGTCAAATACCGCAACCGGATACAAAATTTACGAAAACGACGCGCTGGTTGCCGAAATCGACAATCCGCAAACGCTGCAATATTCGCTTCCCGCTGCCGGAGCAGGATACCATAAATACGGAGTTTCGGCGAAATATCCGATAATGGAATCGCAGATAATCTATTCCGGACTACTTTTCCCGTCTTATTATCCTGTTACCAACCTCACTGCACAAGTTGCGAATAATGGAGTAAATTTGGAATGGCAAGCCCCGACAGACAACGAATGGCTGAAAATAAGCAATGGGAAATGGAAATCGACTTGGAAACTTTCAGGCTCCGACTTTTTCCTCGGAACGCTTTGGGAACCGGAAGACATGGTTAATCTGAACGGATTTCAAATAAGCGAAGTCAAATTCATTGCAAGAGATGCGACCGCTCAATACAGCATCGAAATTTACCGCGACAACGAAACGACAAAAGAGCGGGAACTTGTTTACAGCCAGCCGCTTAATACTGAAAATCTGAATACGGGAAACAGTTTGAGTACTGCCTTGAATACTGTGGCTTTGGAAAATCCTTACATAGTTGATGCTTCAAAATCAATAATTGTCGGCATCCACGTTCAAAATCCTACCACATATTTTGTTGTAGTTGACGACGATACGCAAGGAAGTCAAAAAAATATCGTAAGAGCAGACGGCGTTTGGAAAACGCTTTCAAGTTACGTGAGCAGCGGTTCGCCTATCAACGCAAATTTCTTTTTTGAAACGCATTTTGCCCTGCCGCCCACGTTCACAAGAGAATATGAAGTGTTCCGAAACTTCGAGAGCATCGGCTCTACCGAAGAAACAAGATTTACCGACGCCGAATTAAGTGGCGACGGAACGTACAACTACTGCGTTGCGGCCAAATATGCCGGCTACGGCGAATCGGAAACAGTTTGCAAAGACGTTCTGTTTACCGGAATTGCAGATGTAACTTACAATCAAACAAGGATTTATGCTGTCGGCGGAAAAGTTTTTGCCGAATCCGAAGCCTCAAATCCGATTAAGGAAGTGGGAATTTTCAATACCGAAGGAATTGCGGTTTATTCGGCTAAAAATATCAATTCGGCAAAATTCTCTACCGAAATAAGCCTCCAATCGCCCGGAATATACATCGTTAGAGTGATTTCGGAACGGGGCGCATCAAGTGAAAAATTAGTAATCAAATAAATATTAATATGAAAAGAATTTTAGTTACCGGCGGAACAGGTTATATTGGTTCCCACACTACTGTTGAACTGCAAAATGCAGGTTATGAGGTTATTATAGTTGATAATCTTTCAAATTCCAACGCAGAAATTGTTGGCAAAATAGCGAAAATTACCGGCATCCGCCCCGAATTTGTGCAGGCCGACTGCATCGATTCGGCAGCCCTGAAACAGGTTTTCGAGCGTTATCCGGGCATCGAGGGCGTTATCCATTTCGCGGCCAGCAAAGCCGTTGGCGAATCGGTCGAAAAACCGCTGCTTTATTACAGGAACAACATCGTTTCGCTGCTCAATATCCTGGAACTGATGCCGGATTACGGAGTAAAAGGACTTGTATTCTCCTCATCCTGCACAATTTACGGACAACCCAAGAAACTGCCCGTCGATGAAAACGCCGAAATTCAGCCGGCAACTTCGCCTTACGGCAACACGAAACAGATAAACGAAGAAATTATTCGCGACGCCATCTATTCGGGAGCGCCATACAAAAGCATTGTGCTTCGGTATTTCAACCCGATTGGAGCGCATCCCTCGGCCGAAATAGGCGAACTGCCGCTCGGACAGCCGCAAAACCTCGTTCCCATCGTTACCCGCACCGCGGCAGGAGTCAGGAAAGAAATGTTTGTTTTCGGCGACGACTACAACACGCCCGACGGCTCCTGTATCCGCGACTACATCAATGTTGTTGACCTCTCGAAGGCTCACGTGATTGCAATGGACAGGATTTTGAACAGCAACTCCGAAAAACTCGAATATTTCAATCTCGGCACCGGACGCGGACTTTCGGTTCTCGAACTGATTTCCCTCTTCGAAAAATCGACAGGCGTGAAAGTTCCGTACAAAATTGTCGGTCGCCGCGAAGGCGACATCGAGCAAATTTGGGCTGACCCGACCCGCGCAAACCGCGTCCTCGGCTGGAAAGCCGAAGAATCGGTGGAAGATACGCTCCGCTCGGCTTGGGAATGGCAAAAACGGCTGTAAACTGCCCACAGAACAGGCGCTTAAAGATTATGTTGAAAAAGCAATAAACATTTCAAACAGAGTTTTTTACCTATTAAAAATAAAGTTGTAAATTTGTGGCGAAATTAATGTAAAAAATTATAATTATGCCAACACCAATCAGAATGGCGCCTGTTTTATACGGAAAAGATGCCGAGTTTTTTTATGAACAGTGGGCGAAATCGCTCACAGAGCCGCAAAACAATCTTCCGACAAAAGCAGAAAAGGCAAAAAACGGATGAAGCAGGTTGGCAATGTGGAAGTGCCTCAAAAAGCGTTTTTGCTGTACAATTTTGCTTATTTTTTCTGTAATATTACAATTCAAGGGGGAGGATGTCCGGTTTCGGGGCGGTACTCTGTCGTTTTCATCGTTTTGTTGTTTCAAAATAAATTCATAAAAAAATAATAATTTTAGGCTATTTCCCGGAAATTTTTTGTATTTTTGCCCCTTAAAATAATGAACTATGTCCGAATTTAAACTTTTTTATCGAAAAGACGACGCGATAAAAGTGAGTCGCAGCATAGATATTATCAAGCAAATCCCCGAAAGCCAGATTCTGTGGATTGACCTCAACGACGTGGACGAAGCCATAGAATCGCAACTGGAAGATTTCCTGAAAATATACATACAGGAAGAAGAAGAGATGATTGAAATCGAAACTTCTTCCCGATACATCGAAACGCGGGATACGCTCGTCGTAAATACCAACTTCCTGCTGGGAACTTACGACAAGAACCCAGTTTCGTTTATTATGAAAAACAATATCCTTATTTCGGTGCGGAGCGAAGACTTGCGCTCGTTTACCGAAACGGTCAAAAAAATATTCGTCAATCCGGCAAACTTCCCGACAGGCTACCACATTTTCCTCGCATTACTCGATACCCGCATCGAATTTGACGCCGATATGATTGAGGAAATCACGATGGAAATTACCAATATGAGTAACGCCATCGCCGACGCCGACGAAGACGCCCTGCTCGAAATCAAGAACTTGCAGGAAAAAACGATGATGTTCCGCGAAAATATTATCGACAAACAGCGGGCTATCTCAAATATGCTCCGCAGCAACCTCGTGCCGCACGAACTCCACGCCAAACTGACGATAATGATAAAAGACATCAACTCGCTGCTCGAACACATAAAATTCAGTTTCGACCGCCTCGACTACCTGCAAGATACATTCCTCGGTTTGTTGAACATCGAACAGAACAAAATCATAAAAATATTTACCATCATTTCGGTAATTTTCCTGCCGCCCACGCTGGTTGCAAGTATTTACGGAATGAACTTCGAGATTATGCCCGAACTGCACTGGAAATACGGATACCTGTTTTCCTACCTGCTGATGGCCATTTTCATTGCAGCCCTGCTGCTGTTTTTCAAGAAGAAAAAATATCTTTAAAATTAAAATAAATTGTAATTAATTGAGTATGAAAAACATCGTATTTTTACTGGGTTTCATTGCCCTCGTTTTAGTTTCGTGCGGGAAAAAGCAAGCGCTGCCGCCAACCGCTTCCGGCCTTGTTCCGGACAAGTTTGTAATGATAACTCCCGACCGCGATACGACGGGACTGTACGTGATAAAAAATTCCAAAGGAATGGAAGTTTGCCTGACCAACATCGGCGCAAGAATCGTTTCGGTTTGGGTTCCGGCCAAAGACGGCTCGTGGAAAAACGTTGTCCTCGGATACGACAGCATTTTGCCCTACACAAGCCTGAATAACGAATTTCGCGGCGCAGTAATCGGCCGCTTCGCCGGACGAATCGCCAACGGCAAATTCCAACTCGACCGCGTGAACTACCAACTGCGGACAAATGCCGAAGGCCTTACCCTGAACGGCGGACCGCGCGGATTCAATACGCAGTTTTTCAATATTGAACAGCCTGATTCACAGACTGTTGTAGCGCATTATTTCTCGAAAAGCGGCGAAGAAGGTTTTGTCGGAAACCTTAATTTGGACGTAACGTATTCATTGTCGGACGATAACGCGCTTACGATAGAATATTACGCTACCGTTGACCGCGCAACCCATATCAACCTGACAAATCATTCTTACTTCAATCTTTCGGGACGCGATGCAGGAAACCTCGACGGACAGACGCTTTGGATTGAAACTCCCCGCTATTTGGAAACCGGAAAATCGATGATTCCAACCGGCAAAATTCTTGATGCGAAAAACGGAGTTTACGATTTCACAAGTCCCAAAGCGTTTTCGGCCGACGCAAATTACGATTTGACTTATATTTTCGACGGCAAGCGGGACGCCTCGCAACCCGTCGCCCGCGCCGCAAGCGCATCGACCGGCATAACGCTCGAAGTCGTTACCACCGAGCCGGGAATGCAACTTTACGTGCCGGAAGCAAAAGACGCTTTCTGCCTCGAAACGCAGCACTTTCCCGATTCGCCCAATCATCCCGATTTTCCAAGCACGATTCTGCGGGTAGATTCGGTTTTCAGCAGCAAAACGGTTTATAAATTCGGAATTGAATAAATCATTAAAAATTAATACGTTATGAAAAAGTTCATTTTATTTTCAATCTTGTTGTCAATGTCAATCGCAACATTTTCGCAGGCGAAACAGGAAATAAACCTTGTTCCGATTCCGGCAAAAATACAAGTTACCGGCGGGCAGTTCACGCTCGACGCCAACACAAAAATTGCGCTTTCGCCCGACACGCCCGAAATGCGGCAGGCTGTCGAAACTCTTGTCCGGCTTTTGCGGCGGGCAGGCGATTTGCGCATCGAAACGGTTGATTCTCAACCGGCAAGCAACGCCATTGTCTGCAAACTCAACTCTGCAGTTTCCAATCCCGAAGGCTACAAACTTTCGGTTCGGAAAAACCTGATTTCGATTGAGGCCAAAACTCCGCAGGGCATTTTTTACGCTTTCCAAACTCTGCGCCAGTTGCTGCCTTTCCAGATAGAACGCCCCTATTTGAGCAATGTTGCCTGGACTGTTCCCTGCCTCGAAATCGAAGACGCTCCCCGCTTCGGCTACCGCGGGCTGATGCTCGACGTGTGCCGCCATTTTATGACCAAGGAAGACGTTTTCCGCTATATCGACATGCTGGCTTACCACAAAATGAACCGCTTCCACTGGCATCTGACCGACGACCAGGGCTGGCGAATCGAGATAAAAAAATATCCTAAACTGACGCAAATCGGCGCGTACAGAAGCAGCAGCCTTATCGGCCGGCCTTCGCGCAACAAGCAGTGGGACAATACTCCTCACGGCGGCTTCTTTACGCAGGAAGACGTCAAGCAGGTTGTGGCCTACGCTGCGCGGAATTTCATCACCATTATCCCCGAAATTGAAATGCCGGGGCATGCTACCGCAGCATTAGCCGCCTATCCCGAACTTTCATGTTCCGGCGGCCCGTTTGAAGTGGAGCGCAACTGGGGCGTTTTTCCCGATATTTTTTGCCCGAAAGAAACAACTTTCAATTTTCTGCAAGACGTTCTCTCGGAAGTGATTGACCTTTTCCCCTCGGAATATATCCATATCGGAGGCGACGAAGCCCCAAAAACCCGATGGCAGAATTGCGCTCACTGTCAGGCTCTTATGAAGCAGGAAAATCTGAAAAACGAACACGAACTGCAATCTTATTTCATCAAGCATATAGAAAAATTTGTCGAATCGAAAGGCCGCCATATCATCGGCTGGGACGAGATTTTGGAAGGAGGCCTCGCGCCTAACGCTACCGTAATGTCGTGGCGCGGCGAAGCAGGCGGAATAGAAGCCGCTAAACAGGGACACGACGTGGTGATGGCGCCCAACAGTTACGTCTATATCGACTACTATCAGGCCAATCCGAAAACCGAGCCGCTGGCTATCGGCGGTTTCCTGCCGCTTTGGAAAACTTACAGTTACGAGCCTCTGCCGCCCGCGCTTACGCCGGAACAGCAGAAGCATATCCTTGGTCTGCAAGGCAATTTGTGGACGGAATACATCCCCGATTTCAAGCAGGCTCAATATATGGCCTATCCGCGCGGAGCCGCCATTGCCGAAATAGGCTGGTCGCCTGCTGCGAAGAAGAATTACGCCGACTTCAAACAGCGCGAAATCGCCCTCTTCAAGCGGTACGACGGTATGGGCTGGAACTATTGTAAAGCAATCCTCACAGAAGAAGAATGAAGCAGATTTTCTATATGGCGGCAGTGGTGATACTGCTGTTTTTAGCCTATCGCCTGATGAACAAGGTAAAGGACTTTCCTCCCGATGAGAATCCGGAGGGAAGTCCTGAAAATGACGAATTAACCAAACAAAATGATGAACCAACTGACGGAAAAAACGAATGAAACCGTTTTGGAAGTAGATTTGGGAGCGATACTCCACAATTTGAACTACTTCCGCTCTTTTTTGAAGCCCGAAACCAAAATGCTTTGTATGATTAAGGCATTCGGTTACGGTACAGGCTCTTACGGCCTCGGTCGATTCCTGCAACAACAGGGGGTCGATTATTTGGCCGTGGCCAATGTTGATGAAGGCGTGGAATTGCGCGAAGCGGGGATTACAAGTCCGATAATAGTTATGAATCCCACTCCCAATGCGTTGCCGCTGTTGTTCGAGAACAACCTCGAACCGGGGATTTACAGTTTCGATATTTTGCGCCGCACGCTTGCCGAGGCCGAAAAACGAGGCCTAACCGATTATCCTGTTCACGTGAAACTGAATACCGGAATGCAGCGTATGGGCTTCAATCCCGACGAACTCCCGATGCTGCTCGAAACGCTTAAAAACCGGAAATCCCTGCTTGTCAGTTCCGTATTTTCGCATTTGGCAGGCAGCGATTCGCCCGAATTTGACGATTATACCCGCGGCCAGATAGCGGCTTTTACCGAGGCCGCCGCCACTATGGAAGCCGCTTTGGGATACAGATTTATGCGCCATATCCTCAATTCTTCCGGCATCGAGCGTTTTCCGGAAGCGCAATTCGATATGGTGCGGCTCGGAATCGGACTTTACGGCATCTCGCCGCTTCATCCCGAAGCCTTGCAGCCCGTTGCCCGTTTCAAAACCAAAATCCTGCAAATCCGCGAAGTGCCTGCCGCAGAGACAGTTGGATACAGCCGCCGCGGAGTTTTGACCCGCAATTCTCGTATCGGCTGCCTGCCGGTAGGTTATGCCGACGGACTGAACCGTCACCTTGGAAACCGCAAGGGCGCAGCCATAGTGAACGGCAAAAAATGCCCTTTCATCGGCAATATCTGTATGGATTTGACCATGCTGGACTTGACCGACGTAGAAGCCCGTCCGGGCGACGAAGCCGAAATTTTTGGCGGCGAAATCACAATCAGCGACATAGCGGAAACTTTGCAAACCATTCCATACGAGGTGCTTACCTCTGTTTCGGCGCGGGTTCGGCGGGTTTATGTTAATGGATAGGTTATTTTTTCAACCTCCAATTAACAAAATAAGCAGGAAACGAAGGGCGGCTCTCGTTGTGATAGCGGTCGTAGGCTGTAACTGCATAATAATAAGCCGTTTCCGAAGGCGCGGTTTTCAGGTCTGACATTGTGCCGGAAATGCGCACTGCAAGCAGATTTTCGGGATTATTTACATCAACCGGAAAAGTTGCCGAGCGGTAGAGGTTGTAGAAAATATCTTCGCCTTGATTCCGGCTCGGCGACGGTTCCCATTCCAAATGCAGGATATTTTCCGTTTTCGATTCGGCCGTAAGCCCCTGCGGAGCGTCGGGAATTGTTTTGTTGAGCCACGTCAAAGCGGGAAGCAGAGCGGGACAGGAATAATATTGCCGCTTAATGTCGTCCAACATTCCGCGGTAATTGTCAAGGAAATTTTGAGTGCGGAAAAATGCGTTTCCGGCAGCGTTTTTTTCGCGGGAATAACGTATCTGTTCGAGGATAACCGCCGGCTGCCAGCGGGCTTCGCGGCTTCCGACCAAATAGGCCGCAAGTCCGGGAACAATGTAGCGTCCGCCGCTCTGCGCGAGCCAGTCGTCCACAAAGGGGAAAAACAGGTTATCGGAATTGTAAAGCATCGGCACAATGAAATCCTGTTTGCCCTTGGACAGCCAATCCACAGGGTCTTGATAGACGGAATAATAAGCCGTCCAGTGCCGCCGCGCAACATCGGGCAAATACGTGTATTGTCCTACAACAGAACTGCTTACCTGCACGTATGGTTTTATTGATTTTATCAAATCGTAAGCCCTGTAAACGAATTTGTTGATGTTTTCGCGCCGCCAGTCGCCTTTGCTCATCCCGCGTCCGTAGCGTTTCCAAGTGTCGTCGTCGGGAAATTTTGCGGAATTATCGGGATAGCGGATATAGTCGAAGTGCAGGCCGTCAATGTCGTAATTGCTTACTATTTCGCGGATTAGCCGCATGAGATAGTCGGCAGTTTCAGGATTTCCGGGGTCTAAATACCGCTCGCGTTTAAATGTTTTGACCATTTTAGCGCTTATATTCGGCGAATTGGCCTTCCCAAGCGGATAAACCACGAACCAAGCATGACATTCCATTCCGCGACGGTGGCAGGCCTCGACGGCGTAGGCCAGCGGGTCGTAAGCAGCTTTGGAACCGCGTCGGGACACGTATTCGCTCATCTGTTCGATACGGGAATTATAAGCGGCGGCGCCCCGCAGTCGGGCTTGAAAAAACACCATGTTTATATTTGCCTCTTTCAAACGGTCGAGTATCCGGTCGAGGTCAACTTTCTGATTATCAATATCATACCTGTCGTAAAACGCTTGGCGGGGCCAATCCAAGCCATAGTTTACGGTCAGCCAGACTGCCCTTACTTCGCGAATCGGCTGTGCAAGCGAAACAAAAGCAATCACAAAAGAGAAAATAAAAATCAATAATCGTTTCACCCCGCAAAAATACAAAAAATCTTTTTGAAAACAAAACCCAATACAATACATCAGACACCGCTTTTAAAAAGAAAGATATTCCATTTTTCAAAAAAATGGAATATCTTGACTTTATAACTCAATCAACCCTGTTTTTCATATTGTCGAGACTAACGGACTGATGTATTAAATCAAGCACTGTTATTTCATAACCTTTTATCAGATACACAATATAATATGATTTAACAATAATATTGCGGTATGTTTTGTTTTCTGTGCTGTCAATAAAACGGCATTTGGGATTAGCGTCAGGAAATTTGGGCAATAAAATTAACTTGTTTTTTACTTCGGAAATAAATTTTTTTACTGCCAAATTGCCAAAGGTTACAATGCCATACTCTAATGCTTGTTCAAAACTTTCGTAGAAAGTTGAACGAATTGTCAATTTGTATTTGGGCTGCGAATAAGGAATTACTTTTCTTAAAGGCGTTTTTGCTGCCATTCGTTTACTTTTCGGTTAAATTCGTCGAAACTCATAGAATAACCTTCGTACTCCGCTTGTTGAATATGAGCGGTCAATTCCTCTTTTGTCGCCGGATATGCCTGCGGCAAAACATAATTTTTACGCGCTGTAATTGTATCCATATTTTTTATTTTTAAATTTATGCCGCAAATATACAACATTTTTCCTAAACTCTGATTTCAATAATGATTTTTTTGATTCCTTTGATAAAATAATCACAAAAATCACCGTAACCACCCGAAAATCAAAGCCCACACAGAAAAAAACCGCCCCGTGTTTCACAACAGAGAGCGGCCCAATGAAAAAATTTTTTAAATTTTTGCCAATAATCTTATTTTATACTTCCTCTCTCACCCCCTCCCCTTATGGGGAGGGGGCAGGGGGTGAGGTATCTTGATACAAGCGAGGACGCTTGCTTTTTGCATCTGCGCAGGCCAAGTAAAAAGATATTCCATTTTTCAAAAAAATGGAATATCTTGAATCGCTATTCTTCGACACATCGGACGGGTAAGCCGTAGTACCGATAGCTGTTGTCCGCCGGGTACACGACAGTGCTGGCGAAGTACAGGCGGTAAGCGCCCGTGCCATTAGGCGTCCGGCTCCAATAGTAGCCGGCCGTCCCCTGAATGCTCACAGAAGAAACGCTTTTACGGTAACCCGCGACGGGCAGGAAGAGGAAATTCCCAATCTGCACACCTTTGGTCGTCGCCGCCTTCCAAGTCCATTTGTTGGTGGAAGTAGTCACTACACCGGTTGTGTTTAGCGAAAAAGAACTTGTGTTGCCGTTGGCAAGCGACTGCCACTGCGTTATACTCGGCACGCGCCAGCCGGCCGGGCAGGGGTCGTTGGCGGTTTTGGCGCCGCTATTGCCCCATGCATTGTTGTAACTGCTATTGAAATACCCCGGCGTGCCTGCTGTTGTCGTTGTTGCATTGACCCAGTTGTTATCTGTCCCCGTGGATGCCAAAGCCAGATTGTTGCCCCACTGATAGTAGTTACCGTAAACCCGCGAAGTCGTAACTCCGTCACTGTTTGTCCAAGTGGTTGTCGGAGTTGCAGCCTGCTGTGCGGCAGGGGTTGCTATTGTCGGGTCTGCCCCCAAATTATAGCACATAAAATTAAGCCAAGTACCCGACGTTGTATATGCTCCGCAACAAGCGCAGTCTTTGATAGAAACCGTCAGTTTCACTGCTTTGTCTGTGCCGTTGTTGGTAGCGCCGTCGTTGTAAATGGCGTAAATATCTACCGTCAAGGCGTCTGCTGTTGTTTTCCCTTTGGCGTCGTCGTTCAGCCCGCTTTTGTAAACTACGGTGCAGGCAACAGCAGAACTTATGCTGTTTCCGGCATTTCCGCCGGTTACGCTTTCTATTATCTTCCCGGTGTATGCCGATGCTTCAACACACACAAAACGGACATTCGATACCGTTCCCGAAGGCGTATAAGTATATGTTTGCGTATTTGTTACGCTGTTTGTAAAATCGGCGCGTCCGCCGTTTGCAGTCAACGTTTCAGCCTGACGACCTGCCAAACCGCCACAATCGCCACCGTCGTTGCTTTGGGCAACATCAAAACATACGCGCCCGCTTAACGCTCCTGCGCCCGTCGGCAAAGTAGCAGCATTGGGATTTACCGTCAGGGTAAACACGTCGGAAGTTGCCGTAGAATTGTCGCAGGAACTTGCCGCCTCGCAGTAGTAATAATATATTCCTTCCGCCAGCGTTTTATCGGTGTTGTAAATTGCTGATGTTGCGCCCGAAATCGGCGTTCCTCCTCTGTTTGATGCAGTTGTGCTGGAATACCACTGATAAGAAAGCGTCGGGCTTCCCGCCGCGGTTATCGAAATGCTTGTGCCGACGTTAAATACCGTGCTTGCCGATTTCGAGGCGGGCGAATGGGATAATATGCTTGCCGAATTGCAGGCGGGCGCTATTGTTACCGGATAATTATTGTTCGTTACCGAGGCCGTTCCGCAGGCGTTGCTTGCCACGAGCGAAACAGTGTAACTCCCGTCGGTCGGGAAACTTACCACAAACTGGCTACCGCTCGAAAGTCCCTGAACTACGGCAGGCGAAGAGGCTGTCCATGCATAACTTGCGCCCTGCGGATTGTTCATCGCTGCTGTAAAAGTGATAATATCGCCCGGATTTCCTGTCTGTGCGCCGGAAATTGTTACTGCCGCCGCACCCGAAACGGTCGAGATGTTTTTCGCAAGCGAGCGGGCTGAAACGCAACTGCCGTTTATCGCTTCTGCCTTATAAAACCCCGGTTGCGCGATGTCGAGAGTTTGCGCCGACTGTCCGGC
>JAISUN010000080.1 GCA_031272085.1 Dysgonamonadaceae bacterium
TAGCTCAGTCGGTTAGAGCATCTGACTGTTAATCAGAGGGTCCTTGGTTCAAGTCCAAGAGGGAGAGCGATGATTAGTAATTAAGCATATAATAATTCACATGGCGAAGCAATGGCAAGTGATTGTCGTTGCTTTTTTTTGTGATATGTTGTTGCATTGAAATAAAAAAATCGCATTTCTGTTTGGTAAAAACCAAAATTTATGTACCTTTGCAGTTCAAAATCCGACTGCGACAGTAGCTCAGTTGGTAGAGCATCAGCTTCCCAAGCTGAGGGTCGCGGGTTCGAGTCCCGTTTGTCGCTCTTTCCCGATTATTTGTTATTGTATTGATTCATTGTTGCCTCTACGCCTTGGAGGCAAAAACTTTTTATTATTTCGTCCGCAATTTCGATGCGGGCGGGCAGTTGGGCTTGCTCTTCCCCGGTAAACGGATTAAGGACATAGTCAATCTGGCGGCCGGCTGGAAAGTCGGAGCCAATCCCGAATTTAAGGCGACTGTATGCCGTAGTTTCGAGCATTGCCTGTATGCTTTTCAGGCCGTTGTGTCCGGCGTCGCTGCCTTTGGGTTTCAGGCGGAGCGTTCCGAAGGGGAGCGAGAGGTCGTCCACGACGACTAACAGGTTTTTCAGTTCGATTTTTTCTTTTTGGAGCCAGTAGCGGACTGCATTACCGCTCAAATTCATATAGGTAGAAGGTTTCAGCAGCACGAGTTCGGCGTTTTTGACGCGCATTTGGGCAATAGCCCCATACCGTTTGTTGAGGTCAAAAACAACATTGGACGCCTTTGCGAGAGCGTCCAGTGTCATAAAACCGATGTTGTGGCGGGTATCGGCGTATTCGGGACCGATATTTCCCAAGCCGGCAATCAGGTATTTCATTGCAGTTCAGCGTTTTATGCCGAAGCAGCAGCGGCTGCGGCTCCGCGGGCTGCGCGGGTCATTTTCACTGCGGCTACTACGTTGTCTTTACCGTTCAGCAGTTCGAGTTTGTCGAAATTCAGTTCGCCAACCTGAATTGTTTTGCCAAGGCCGAGGTTTTCCACGTTGATGACCAATTTTTCGGGGAAATCGGTGTAAAGTCCTTTGACTTTCAATTTCCGCATTTCGGTCGAGAGTTTACCGCCTTCCTTCACGCCCTGCGCCAGACCTTCGAGGACAATGGGGATTTCCATTGCTACGGGTTTGTCGGCAAATACTTGCAGGAAGTCGATGTGCAGAACCTCGTCCGTTACCGGATGAAACTGGATTTCTTTTACTATTGCCGGGGTTGTTTTACCGTCAACAGCAAGATTTACGATAAACACTTCGGGAGTGTATATCAGTTTGCGCAGTCCGTCTTTGCCAACAGTAAAGTGGACTACTTCGTCGCCGCCGTACAGTACGGCCGGAATCAATTCCTGTTTGCGATACGATTTAGCGGCCTTTTTTCCAATGCTCTCCCGCTTCGAGCCTGTTAAATCAAATGTTTTCATTTCTGAATTGTTTGTGTTACTCAAAATTAAGATTTATGCTCCTTAATTTCCCATCACACGGAATCTTAAAAAAGCGCGGCAAAGGTACGACTTTTTTTCGATATAAAAAAGTCTGATGCGGGATTTTTTATTTTTCCGGCCTAAAAATCGTCGAAATTGAGGCGGAATTTATCGTCGAACCGTATCGGCTGCTCCTCGCGGCGCGGCTCCTTGAAATCGACCGTGTTGTTTGCCTTAATATAATCAATGGTCTCGCCAAGAGCGTTGCTGAACTTGTCCAAATCTTCCTTGTAAAGGAAAATTTTGAACTTCTCAAACCGTACCGTCTGCAAGTCGTCGCTCGTTACTTTCTTGCTTTCAGTAATAGAAAGGTATAGTTCGCCTTTCCGGTTTTGTTTCACATCGATGTAGTAAATGCGCTTCCCCGCATTTATCGTCTTTGAAAATACAATGTCAATTTCCCGGTTGTCAATTCTTCCAACTTTCTTTTCTTCTGAAATCATAATTGTTTAATGTTAAGCGTATATGTCAGTTTCTGTGTTATAAAATGCAAAGATGAACATTTTTTCTTAATTACAAACATTTTTTGATAAAATTTGATAAAATTCGCGATTTACTATGGATTTCTCACATTTTTATATTACTTTTGCGGCCAACAAAAGAGTTGTTTTACACAATGATTAATCGTATTATTATTCGTATGAAGGTGTTGCAGATAGTTTATGCGTACTATCAAAAATCATCTTCCGACCTTGTAAGCGCAGAGAAAGAACTGTTGTTGAGTTTGCAGAAAACTTACGACCTGTACCACTATCTTCTGCTGCTTATTGTAGTATTGACCGATGCCGAACAAAAGCGAATCGACCGGCAGAAGCACAAGTTTCTCGTTACCGACGCCGAGATGAATCCCGACACGAGGCTGATGGACAATCGTTTAGCCGTACAGTTGGCTGAAAACCGGCAACTTCAAAAATTTGCAAACGAAAAGGGCGATTTTTGGAAGGACGACGATTCATTCCTCGTGCGCACGCTGCTTGACGAAATCCTGAAATCGGACATTTATGCCGAATATTTAGAATCGGCGGACTGTTATGAGGCCGATAACCACTTCTGGCAAAAGGCTTTAAAGACAATTATCCTGCCCAGCGACCTGTTGAGCGACTATTTGGAAGAACGGAGCATTTATTGGGACGACGATTTGGCAGTAACAGGCTCATTCGTAGTTAAAACCCTGAAACAGAAGTTCAAAGCAGATACCGGAGCCTTTCAGGAACTGTTGCCGATGTACGGCAACGACGAAGACCAGCGATTTGCGATAGACTTGCTATACGGCGCTATCAAGCAAGAAACGGACAGCCGAGAAAGAATCGACGCCCAGATTAAAAACTGGGATATGGAACGGCTCGCACTGATGGACCTTTACATTATGCAGATAGCAATAGCCGAAATGCGGAATTTCCCCTCAATCCCCGTAGGCGTTACCTTGAACGAATATATCGACCTTGCGCATTTTTACAGTTCCCCCAAAAGTTCGGTCTTCATAAACGGAATTTTGGACGCAATAGCAAAAGATATGATAAAAGAAAGGCTGATTTTTAAATAATGTAAATTAAAATTACTATCTTTGCCGACAAATTAAACATTTTAACAAAATAATTTTATGACAAATTTAATGACTATCTTATTACAGGCTTCGACAGGCAACAGCGGAATGATGAGCATATTGATGCTTGTAGCCCTCTTTGCAGTGATGTATTTCTTTATGATTCGTCCTCAACAGAAGAAACAGAAAGAAGTCCAGAAAATGCGCGACGCCCTGAAAGTGGGCGATAAAGTTCTCACGGCCGGAGGCATTTATGGGAAGATAAAAGAGATTGACAACGCTTCTTTTTTGATTGAAATTGCCGACGGAGTACGGGTAAGGGTTGAGAAATCGTCCGTCTATGCGGCAGGCAATGAGTCTTAATTTTCCAAATAGAAGGCTTATCTCGTTAAAAATCAACAGATTCTTCCGCAGCGAAAGGTGGAAGAACCTGTTGATTTTTCTGTTATTTTTGCTCTTTGCTTTCATCCTGCGCTGGCTGCAATACACCAAATCGTTCGAGCGGCAGACGGAGGAACAGGAAAGGCAGAATATACCGGCGGAAACACAGCATTAACCAGTAATAAAAATGAAAATAATCGGAATAACCGGCGGAATAGGCAGCGGCAAATCGACCGTGGCCAAAGCGCTTGAAATAAAGGGAATACCTGTTTATCGAGCCGACGTCGAATCGAAGCGGCTAACCCGAACTTCGGAGGAAATCCGCAGGCTTTTGACCGAACGCTTCGGCACGCTTTACGGACCCAACGGAGGTTTTAAAACGAAACTCTTTGCCTCGCTTATTTTCAACAATCCCGAAAATCTGAAAGCCGCCAACGCAATTATTCATCCGGCCGTAAGGCGCGATTTTGAGCGCTGGACGCAGCAGAGGCGCGATTTTCCAATCCTTGCGATAGAGGCCGCCATACTTATTGAATCGGGTTTCAGCAACTCCGTCGATTTGGTTGTAAATGTGGCTTCGCCACTTGACCTCCGCATAAAAAGGATAAAAAAACGGGATATAAATTTTACGAAAGAAGAAATAGAAGCGCGGATAAAAAATCAGATGCCGGACGAAGAACGCAGCCGCCTTTCGGACTGTATAATTTACAACGACGAGCGCCATTCTTTGATAGAACAAACAGAAAATTTAATAAATAAATTAGTTTTTTAAAAAAAATAGTTATTTTTGCAGTCAGAAACTACTAAATTATGTTGAAAGAAATATTATCCATTTCGGGGAAACCCGGACTTTACAAACTCGTGTCGAAGGGCAAAAATATGTTCATCACAGAATCGCTCATCGACGGAAAGCGGGTTCCAGCCTACGCTCGCGACAAGGTTGTATCGCTTGGCGACATCGCCATTTACACCGACGGCGAGGAAATTCCGCTCTGGAAAATTTTCACTTCGATGAAAGAAAAAGAAGGCGGCAAGGCGATTGACATAAAACCGTCGATTTCGCCCATAGAATTGAGGGATTATTTCGCCGGAATCGCGCCAACATTCGACCGCGACAGGGTGTATCCGACCGATATAAAGAAAATGATGAATTGGTATAACCTGCTGATAAGCAAAGGATTTACCGATTTTGAACCCAAAGAAACCTCCGACGGCGAGGCCGAAAAAGCAGAACCCGCAGAGGCCCCGAAAAAAGAGGTAAAAAAAGAACCGCGACCCACAAAGGCCGCAGAAAAACGTCCAACTAAACAAGTAAACAGAGGCAGTCATGAGCAACGAAGAAAAGTCATTTAATTACGACGAAGGAGCGGCAGTTGAGTTTATCCTGAACCGGCTCCCCGAAACGCTGAAAGCGAAAATCGACGAAGACGCGGTCTATTATTTTTTAGACCTGCTTTGTGAATTTTATGAGAGGAACGATTATCTCGACGAAGACGACGAGGAAAAAGAAGAACGGGAACTCGTCAAGTTTATAATCGAACAGGCAAAAGAAGACGAAATCGGCGCCTTTACGCCCGACGAAGTCCGCATCTTTTTGGCAGCCGAATCCGACTACACGGACACGCTTGATATTTTTGATTAGCCATATTTTTAACAATTAATTAATTTATATTTAGAAAAATGAAAAAGACAAATTTGTTTGTATGTTTAATTTTGAGTGTTGCCCTCATCCTTCCGGGATGCAATGCCAGCAACACGGCAAAAGGAACCGCCATCGGAGGCGGCGGAGGCGCTGCAATAGGCGCGGGTATCGGAGCCTTGATTAACGGCGGAAAAGGCGCAGCCTGGGGAGCCGGAATCGGCGCTATCGTCGGCGGAGCCGCCGGAGCCCTCATCGGTAACAAAATGGACAAACAGGCCAAAGAACTGGAAAGTATCAGCAATGCCACGGTTGAAACCGTCAACGACGGTCAGGCAATCAAGGTTACTTTCGATTCGGGAATCCTGTTTGCAACCAATTCAAGCACGCTGAACCAAAATTCCAAAAACGCTCTGATTCAGTTTGCTAACTCGTTGAAATCCAACCCCGACACTGACATCGAAATCTACGGACACACCGACAGCACCGGCAGCGACGCGATTAACGTTCCGCTTTCGCAAAACCGCGCTGCTTCTGTTCAGAATTTCCTTGTAACACAGGGAGTTGCTTCAACACGTATGGCAACCCAGGGTCTTGGCTCGTCCCAGCCCGTTGCCGACAACTCGACAGTAGAAGGCCGCCAGCAGAATCGCCGCGTTGAGGTTTACATCCTCCCCAACGAAAAGATGATTCAGGAGGCGCAGGCCGGAACGCTGAAATAAAAAATCATATCACTGGAAATTTTACTGACGCTTCGGGAAGGCAAAGGCTTTCCCGAAGTTTTTTGTTTTTTTGCCCGCAATAACAATAAAAAACCTTATATTTGCAGATAAATTTTAATACAAATGAAAAACTTTTTAATATCAATTGCCGCATTATTAGCGGCTTTCAGCACAATGGCGCAACTTCCTGCCAACCGCTCGGTAAAAACCGTAGTGGCCGACGCTCTGGCTCAACTGCCCGCTATAAACAGCCAAATCAACGACGAGTTGATGAAAAACCTTGCCGCAACCGGCGAAGAAGGCGTCTTGAACATCGTTTCCCTCCTCGAACTCGACGGAAGCAAACAGCAGGCCGAACTTGCCCTGCGCGGCATTACAGCCTACGTTTCGGCGCAGGGGACGGACGAGGAACGCCAAAAAATGGCCGACGCTTACCGGAAAGCCCTGAACACGACCGGCGTTCAGACAGTAAAAGACTTGCTGAACGAACAGTTGGTTGCGCTTGAAACGGCTGATTCTCAAACAAATACAATCACGAGTAAAACTTTCAGCACAAAAACGGTCAAAAAATATTTGCCGCCGCTGTACAAAACTCCTGAAACGCTTGAAAAAGAAGGTTTTATGAAAATTTTTAACGGTCGAGATTTGAAAGGATGGAAAGGACTTGTGGAAAATCCGATTGTCCGCGCGAAAATGACGCCCAAAGCGCTGAAAAAGGCTCAAAAAAAGGCGGATAAACTGATGCGCAAGGATTGGAAAGTTGAGGACGGAATGTTGGTTTACGTCGGCTCCGGCTACGACAATATTTGCACCGATGCGCAATACGGCGATTTTGAAATGTATCTCGAATGGAAACTCGACCCCGCAAGCAGCGAAGCGGACGCAGGCGTTTATCTGCGCGGAACGCCGCAAGTGCAGATTTGGGATATTTCGCGGACAAACGTTGGCGCGGAAGTTGGTTCAGGCGGGCTTTACAACAACAAAACCAACCCCTCGAAACCTCTTAAAGTGGCCGATAAGCCGCTTGGCGAGTGGAATACGATGTTTATCCGAATGATTGGCGACCGCGTAACTGTCTATCTGAACGGCGAACTCGTTACCGACAATATCATCCTCGAAAATTACTGGGACAGGGAGCAGCCGATTTTTCCGCGCGGCGAAATAGAATTGCAGGCTCACGGCAGTAAAGTCTGGTACAGAAACATTTACATAAAAGAATCGGAAAGCCCGAAACCGTTTGAACTTTCGGAGCAGGAAAAAGCCGAAGGATATAAAATTCTTTTCGACGGCTCGAATATGTTTCAATGGACGGGCAATTTAGTTGATTATCAGTTGGAAAACGGCACAATCAGCGTTCATCCGACAAGCAGTTTCGGCGGAAACCTTTATACGAAAAACGAGTATTCAAATTTTGTTTTCCGGTTTGAGTTTTGCCTCACGCCTTCGGCCAACAATGGCGTTGGAATCCGCGCTCCAATGGAAGGCGACAATGCCTACAATGCGATGGAAATTCAGATTCTTGACTGCGAACATCCGATTTACAGCGATATTGAACCGTATCAGCATCACGGCTCGGTTTACGGAGTAATCGCTGCCGGACACGGAGCAATGAAGCCTGTCGGCGAATGGAACGAGGAAGAAATTTTGGCCGACGGCGACCATATCCGCGTTACGCTGAACGGGAAAGTTATCCTCGACGGCAACATCCGCGAAGCCTCGAAAAACGGAACAATCGACCATCAGGAGCATCCCGGACTGTTCAACAAATCCGGCCATATCGGATTTCTCGGACATGGTTCGGAACTGAAATTCCGAAATATCCGAATCAAAGAACTGTCAGATTGATAAAATCCGAAGCGTGTTCAGCAATTCGCGGTTTATCGGCTTGTCGTTTTTAATTGCCTTTGAAAAAGGCACATACACAATCGCGTCGTTCTGGATTCCAATCATCACGTTGCGCTGGTCTTCCATCAGGGCGTCGATAGCGGCCGCTCCCATACGGCTGGCCAAAATGCGGTCTAATGCCGTTGGCGAGCCGCCCCGCTGAATATGGCCGAGAATTGTTACGCGGACGTCGTACTGCGGATATTCTTTCTTCACGCGCTCGGCCATTCCTATTGCGCCGCCGGTGATTTCGCTTTCGGCCACGAGGACTATGCTGCTGTTCTTGGTTTTGCGGAAGCCGTTTTTTATCAGTTCCTCCAATTGGTCAACCTCTGTCCAAATCTCCGGAATGATTGCGGCCTCGGCGCCGGATGCTATTGCCCCGTTCAGGGCGAGGAAACCGGCGTCGCGACCCATAACTTCGATGAAAAACAGGCGCTCGTGCGAGGATGCCGTATCGCGGATTTTATCGACGGCTTCCATAATCGTGTTCAGGGCTGTATCGTAGCCAATCGTGGTGTCGGTGCCGAAAAGGTCGTTGTCGATAGTTCCGGGGAGGCCGACGATTGGGAAATTGTATTCCTGCGCAAAAATTCTGGCTCCCGTCAGCGAGCCGTCGCCGCCGATGACAACCAGCGCGTCGATTCCTTCGCGCATCAGGGCTTCGTGAGCGACTTGCCGGCCTTCCGGTTCGCGAAATTCCAAGCAACGGGCGGTTTTCAGGATAGTTCCGCCCTGCTGTATGATATTGCTGACGTTATTCGTTTTGAAAGGCTGTATCTCGCCTGTAATCAGGCCTTTATATCCTCTGTAAATGCCTTTTACTTCCAAGCCGTTGTAAATCGCGGCTCTTGTTACCGCGCGGATAGCGGCGTTCATCCCCGGCGCGTCGCCGCCCGAGGTCAGTATTCCAATACACTTAATTGTTGCCATAATGCCTAAATTTGTTTTGAAAAACGGTGCAAAGGTAATAAAAATATTGTCGGATTCACGATTTTGATATGAATATTTCGATAAAATCCCTTATTCCATTAATTTTCGATACCTAATCCGTTTTGGTTCGGCATTTCCCAGCCTTGCCCGCTTATTGTCCTCGTATTCGGAATAAGAACCCTCGAAGAAAAACACCTGCGAATCGCCCTCAAAAGCGAGGATGTGAGTGCAGATGCGGTCAAGAAACCAGCGGTCGTGCGAAATTACAACAGCGCATCCGGCAAAATTTTCCAAACCTTCTTCCAAAGCGCGTAGCGTATTCACGTCTATATCGTTGGTCGGCTCGTCGAGCAGCAAAACGTTTGCTTCCGACTTCAATGTCAGCGCTAAATGCAGGCGATTCCGCTCGCCGCCCGACAGCACTCCGCATTTCTTTTCCTGATCGGCGCCGCTGAAATTGAAACGGCCGAGGTAAGCGCGAGAATTAACCTCTTTCCCACCCACGCGAATAAATTCCGTTCCGCCGGAAACTACCTGAAACACAGTCTTTTCGGGGTCAATATCGGTATGACTCTGGTCAACATAGCCGATTTTTACCGTTTCGCCAACTTCAAAATTGCCTTTGTCGGGCTTGTCGTGCCCCATAATCAGGCGGAAAAGCGTGGTTTTTCCGGCTCCGTTAGGCCCGATAACGCCTACAATTCCGTTTGGGGGAAGGATAAAATTAAGGTCTTCGTACAACAGTTTGTCGCCAAAGGCTTTGGCAACGTGAAGCGATTCGATGACCTTGTTTCCGAGGCGAGGCCCGTTGGGAATGAAAATTTCGAGTTTTTCCTCACGCTCTTTAACATCTTCATTCAGAAGTTGTTCGTAAGAATTTAGGCGGGCTTTCCCCTTTGCGTGGCGGGCTTTTGGAGCCATACGCGACCATTCGAGTTCGCGTTCGAGGGTTTTCCGGCGTTTTGAAGCCTGTTTTTCTTCCTGCGCCATACGAGTAGTTTTCTGTTCGAGCCACGATGTATAGTTGCCTTTCCAAGGTATTCCTTCG
>JAISUN010000003.1 GCA_031272085.1 Dysgonamonadaceae bacterium
ATTCAAATCACAAGCGTTTACGGATTGACCGAAACCTCGCCCGGAATGACGCAAACCCGCATCGACGACCCGTTCGACTGGCGCTGCAACACGGTCGGTCGCCCTTACGAATTTACCGAAGTCGCGATTATCGACCCCGACACCGGCGAACATCTGCCCGACGGCGTTCAGGGCGAAGTCTGCTGTCGCGGCTACAACGTGATGAAAGGCTATTACAAAAATCCGCAGGCAACCGCCGAAGTTATTGATAAAGACGGATTTCTGCACTCTGGCGACCTCGGCGTCCGCAATCAGGAAGGCAACTACGTGATTACGGGACGTATCAAAGATATGATTATACGCGGCGGCGAAAACATCTATCCGCGCGAAATTGAGGAATTTCTCTACCATCTCGAAGGCGTGAAAGACGTTCAGGTAGCCGGTATCCCTTCGGAAAAATACGGCGAAGAAGTTGGCGCGTTCATCATCCTTCACGAAGGCGCGACGCTGACCGAAGATGAGGTTCGCGACTACTGTCGCGGCAAAATCGCCCGCCACAAAATCCCGAAATACGTTCTTTTCGTCGAAGAATACCCGCTCACGGGGAGCGGGAAAATACAAAAATTCAAGTTAAAAGACGTGGGACTTAATTTGCTGAAAAAAAGAGGGATAGAAGTAATATGAATACTTTTCCCGTTCATTTTTTTGCAAACTAACGAAAAAGGAGTATCTTTGTGAATAATTTTTGCGATGTCGAACTCCAAGCGAAAAATAGTCAACGACCCGGTCTTTGGGTTTGTAAATATTCCCGACGGACTGATTTTCAGGCTGATAAATCATCCTTACGTTCAGCGGCTGAACAGGATTAAGCAACTCGGACTTGCGTTTTACGTCTATCCGGGCGCCGTCCATACGCGCTTCCACCACTCGCTGGGAGCGATGCACCTGATGTCGGAGGCTGTAAATCAACTGCGTACAAATGGCCATCAAATCACGGACGAGGAAGAAGAGAGCGCAATGGCCTGCATTTTGCTGCACGACACCGGCCACGGCCCTTTCTCTCACGTGCTTGAAAATGCGCTTGTCAGCGGCGTCAGCCACGAAGATATTTCCCTGCTCCTGATGAACAGGATAAATGCGGAAGAAAACGGCCTCCTTGATACGGCAATCGCAATTTTCCGCGACGAATACCCAAAACGCTTTCTACATCAATTAGTTAGCGGACAGTTGGACGTTGACCGCCTCGACTACCTGCGCCGCGACAGTTTTTTTACCGGCGTAACCGAGGGAAATATAGGTTCGGCGCGGATTATCAAGATGTTGAACCTGAAAGACGACCGCCTTGTCGTGGAAGCCAAAGGCATTTATTCCATCGAAAATTTTTTGATGGCACGCCGCCTGATGTATTGGCAGGTTTATCTTCATAAAACCGCTGTGGCAGCAGAAAAGATGCTAATAAGCGCAATGTCGCGGGCAAAATTTTTGGCCGCGCAGGGCGTAAAACTCGAAGCCTGCCCCGCCCTACTCTATTTCCTTTACAAGGAAGTGGATAAAACCCGCTTCCTGACCGAAACAGAGGCCATCGACAACTATGCGGCAATGGACGACAACGACATCTGGTGCGCACTGAAAACGTGGACGCAATCGCCCGACCGCGTGCTGGCTCTGCTCGCCTACGGATTGGTAAACCGCCGCCTGTTCAAAATTGAATATTTTTCGGAGCCGGTTTCTCAAAAAATTATCGACGAGAAAAAAGCCTCATTATCAAAACGTTACAATATCAGCGCCGACGAAGCCGCTTTCCTTGTTTCGTCCGACGAAATTTCGACAAATATGTACAGCGAAGCCGACGACAGCATCGACATCCTTTACCGCGACGGTACGACAAAGGATATTTCTGTTGCATCGGATATGCTTAATATTCAACTTTTGTCGAAGAAAATAGGAAAATACTACCTTTGCTACCTCCGTGATTCAGTTTTTGAGAAAGCCTGATTTTTTTTCATCTACTGTTAAAATATCTTTAATTTTTCAGAAAAAACTAAAATATTTTAAAATTTTCTAACATTTTCTTTGTTTTTCCGAAAAAAATTGTAATTTTGTCATTGAAATAATTGACCGAAGCATTTCACACACTCGTGCTATGGTCTCACATTTAACTATTTCAAAAACAAAACACTTTAATTTTATGACAAACTAAAACAGTTTTTTTATGAAACAAACGATTCGAATGAAACAAATTGGAGGTAATCCTCCTGAAACCAGTTCCATTAGAACCTTAAAAAGCAGTAAAAATCTATTTATGAAAAAATTACACTTGCTTTTTTGCGCTCTTCTTTTCACTGGAACAATCTTTGCACAGGAAACGGTGGTGAACGGCGCCATTATTGATGCACAAAATGAGCCTCTGGTAGGCGCGTCTGTGTCAGTAAAAGACAATCCAACTATCGGTACCGCTACCGATATCAACGGAACTTTCACTCTGAAAGTTGCAAATCCCGGAGTTTTCCTGAAAATCAGTTACATTGGCTACCAAACCGTTACCTTAAAGGCTTCCGAAGCGCAGGGACGAATTGTCCTCAAAGAAGACGCCGAACAGTTGCAGGAAGTGGTCGTTACCGCTTACGGAACATTCAAGAAATCGGCTTACGCAGGCTCGGTTTCGGTTATGGGAAGCAACAAAATCAAGGCCCCGGGCATCTCGATTACCGACGCTTTGCAGGGAAACACTACCGGCGTTGCGATTTCGAGCGGCGGAACTAACGTGCCGGGCGCTCCGCAAACAGTACGCGTCCGCGGTATCGGCTCGTTCAACGCATCGTCAAGCCCTCTGTACGTCATCGACGGCGTGCCGGTAATTTCGGGCGACGTCAGCGTTTTGGGAAGTTTGAGCAGCAACAATGCCGGTCTCGACATCCTTTCGACGCTTAACCCCGACGACATCGAAAACATCGCCGTCATCAAGGACGCTTCGGCCGCTTCGCTTTACGGTTCGCGCGCTGCAAACGGAATTATCGCCATTACCACCAAACAGGGTAAAAAGGGAAAAGCCGTTTTCTCGGCAAAAGCCGAACTCGGAACTACCGGATTTGCAATGCCTTACCGTACAATTATGGGCGGTCAGCAACGCGCCGACATGATTGCCGAAGCCTGCCATAACGAATGGCAAATAAAGAACGGAAAAGTGTCGAACGCAGCCAATTACGCCAACGAAGACGACTACGTGGCTCAAAACCTTGCGAAATACGCTCCCGAACCCTGGTGCGGCTGGACCGACTGGGATAAGGTGCTGTTCCGCGACGGCGCATTCCGCAATTACGACCTTTCGGCGCAGGGCGGAAGCGATGCAGCCCGTTTTTATACGGCAATAAACTATACCGACAAGGAAGGCACAAGCCCCAATTCGGGATTGAACCGCCTCACCGGCCGCCTCAATGCCGATTTTCACGCCAGCAAAAAACTGACTTTCGGTATTAAAATGCTGACTTCGCGCCTCAAACAGGACGTTTACGGCGAAGGCACCGAATATACCTCGCCTTTCTATTCTTCGCGCCGCGCAGTTACGCCTTCCGACGCAGTTATGGCTCCCAACGGCGATTACAACCACACGTTCATAACTACCGGCGACCGCAACCCGAAACTGTCGATGGATTACGACTGGAAAAAAGAAACCCTGACCCGTTTCTTCCTCACTCCGTACATAGAATACGCTTTCAACAAGAACTTGAAATTCAAGGCTCTTTACAGTTTCGACTACAATATGAGCGTCGGCGACACCTGGTCTGACCCCAGAACCTCAAACGGCAAGAGCAGCAACGGTTCGCGCTCGAAATACATGCGCGAGTACAACACTCAACTCTGGTCAACCAACTTGACGTATGCAAAATCTTTCGGTAAACACAATCTCGATTTGCTCTACGGATTTGAATTCCAATCATACGATACCGATTATCTCTACGGAAACAAGAAAAACTTCATCCTTCCCGACTTCAATCAGGTTGGTTCGGGCGGAACCGTAGAAAGCGTGAACGGTTATCCTTCGGCTTGGCGTCTGGCTTCGCCGGTTATCGTAAAAGGCAACTACGACTATTTGCAGAAATATTTCTTCGGATTCAGTTACCGTTTGGACGGTTCCTCGCGCATGTCTCCTGCAACCCGCTGGGGCAGTTTCTGGTCGGTTTCGGGCGCATACCGCATTACCGAAGAACCGTTTATGGAAAGCCTTCGCCACACGATTACAAACCTCCGTTTGAGGGCTTCTTACGGAACTAACGGCAACCAGCCATCGTCTTATTACGGATTCTATCCGCTTTCGAGCATCAGTTCGTCTTACGTTTATCAGGGCGATTCGGGTATTGCTATCGACCAGCAGAAAAACGACGTTCTCGGATGGGAAGAAAATTACAATATGAACATCGGCCTCGACCTCGGCCTGTACAAACGGGTAAATATGAGCCTCGAATTTTACAACCGAATCACAAAATCGCTGATTCTCTCGTTGCCGCAGTCGATGACTACCGGACATTCGAGCCACCTCGGAAACATCGGAAACATCCGCAACCGCGGCGTGGAATTTGAAATTTCTTCAACAAATGTTGAAACAAAAGATTTCTCGTGGACAACCAACTTCAATATCGGCCGCAATTTCAGCAAAATTCTTGTTTTGGACGGCATTCAACAGCGTATGACCAGCGGAAACTGGATTTACAACGTGGGCAGCCCCTATTATTCGTTCTATCTGTATGAATTTGCAGGCATCGACCCCGAAGACGGCGAACCTATGTTCTACCTCAATACACAGGACGAAGACGGAAACATCATCGACCACACGACAACCACCAAAGACTACAACGAAGCGTCGAGAATTGTTTGCTACAATCCCGAACCGAAAGTTAGCGGCGGTTTGAACAACTCGTTGAATTACAAATGGTTCGATTTGAGTTTCCTGTTTACCTACCAGTTCGGCGGCTATTCTTACGACAACGGCGCACAGAAACTCGAACACGGCGGTTACGAACTCAACACCAACATTCCTTCGTATTACGAAAACCGCTGGCAAAAACCGGGCGACATAACCGACATCGAACGCTTTGTAGCAAACCGTCCGACCGGCCGTATGTCGAGCATCGCAAGCACCCGCCGCCTCCATTCGAGCGACTTTGTCCGCCTGAAAAACCTCGCTTTCGGCGTTACGCTGCCCAAACAGTGGCTCCGCAATATGAAAATTGACAATGCCCGCATTTACGTTTCCGGCGGAAACCTCTGGACATGGGCTAAATGGAACTGGTACGACCCCGAAGCGGCTTCCGTAAGCGGAAACGTGGAATGGACTCAACCGCCTCTCCGGACAATGACTGTCGGCTTGAATTTCAAATTTTAACCTGAAAAAATGATTTATATGAATAAAATATTAAAAAATACGATTACAGCAGCCTTGGCATTCGTTATGATTGGCCTCTGCTCCTGCGACGACTGGCTTACTCTCGAACCCTCGAACCGTCCTATCAACGAAGCCGGTTCGCCCATCACTTCGCTCGACGAGGCAAACGCCCGTATGAACGCTATTTACTCGATGTTCCGCTCATATTATCTTTACGGAGCGCGTATGACCTACTACGGCGACGCCCGAAGCGAAGATATGATGGCTAACGGCGTAACAAAGCGCACTTCAAGTTATTACCTGTTCAGCATCTCGAAAGATAATGCTCCTTCGAGTTTCTGGTCAAGTTATTATGAAATAATAAACAACGTAAACACGCTGCTGGGCGGTATCGACGAAGTTCCTGCCGGTAATGCCGCCGACAGCGCAACTTTGGCCGATTACAAAGGACAGGCTCTCACTGCCCGCGCTCTGGCGTATTTCGACCTTACCCGCCTCTACGGCTATCCTTATATGAAAGATAACGGCGAATCGTGGGGCGTGCCTATCCGCGACGAAGGTTTGGTATCTATCGACTACAAACCCACCCGCAATACGGTAGCGGAATGTTACGAATATTTCATCAACGACCTTGAAAATGCAATTCCCCTGCTGAAAAGCGACAAAAACAACGGCCGCTTCAACAAGTGGGTTGCTATGCAACTCCTTGCCCGCGCCTACCTTTATAAAGGCGACGACGCAAAGGCCTTGGAAACAGCAAAAGAAGCAATCGAAGGCGCAGCACGCTACGGCTACGCATTGTGGTCGGCAACCGATTACAAAGACGCTTGGAAATCGGAATTTGGCGCCGAAGTAATCTGGGAACTCCCCATTATGACGGGCGAAACAGCCGGAAGCAAGGAAAATATCGGTTACCTCGTGTATGCCAGCGGCTACGACGACATCATTTTGAGCGACGACTGGACAACCGTCCTTATGGGCAACCAGAAATCGGATATCCGCTACAAGTGCATCATCAACTCTTCCTCAAAACAGGGCGCACGCTATATGTGGAAATACCAGCCGCAAGCCGGCGAATCAGACCGCAGCCTCGGCAATGTCCGCGTTCTGCGCCTGTCGGAACTTTACCTCATTGCAGCCGAAGCGGCAGCCCGTTCGGGAAACAACGAGGATGCGGTTAAGTATCTCGAACCCATCGTAAAACGCGGAAACAGCGCAATGACCGTTGTTGGTACGACCGTTACCCTCGACCGCGTGTTGGAAGAACGCCGCAAAGAACTCGTGGGCGAAGGCCACCGCTTCTTCGACGCTATCCGCAACGGCAAATCCATCGTCCGCTCCGAAGGCCTTGCATACCCGCATTTGAGCGCTATTCAGCCCGAAGCATGGAACTTCAACTGGAACTATTACAAGGTAGTTTTGCCTATCCCGCGTTCCGAAGTCAATGCTAACGAGAATATCGCGAAACAGCAAAACCCCGGATATTAATCGGAGTTTGTTTTTAATATATTAGAGTGTAGTCGGGGAAAATCGCAAACATTTTGTGGTTTTCCCCTTTTTATTATCATTTTATCAGTTATTTATTTATAGCGAAGAAAAAACGTAAACTAATAGTACTTTTTGAAACAATTTCGTAATAATTTGTTTCAGAAACTGAATATTTTAATATTTATTAACATTTAGTTGTCAGTATTTAAATTAATAAGCAAAACTGTTAAAATATTTATAAATTCAAAGAAAAAAAGGCGATTTTATAAAAATATCTAATAAAAAGTTTGTTTTATTAAAAAATGTTATAATTTTGTGGGTCGGAATATGCAATAAATGATTCTGAAATCCCAAAACACAAATTGCATATTTCACAATTAAATTAACAATTTTTTTTATAATTAATGACAAATTAAACATTTTTTATGGGACAAATGAACGGTATGAAAAAAAGCGGGAATTGCACATTCCCGTCAGTTTGTTCTCAAATCCACAAAAACAGATGGGATAAATCTTTGTTTACCAAACAATTATGGATTGCTCTTTTCTGTATTTTTTCATTTGGAACAATCTGCGCACAGGAAATGACAGTCAAAGGGACTGTTGTGGACTCGAACAATGAGCCGCTAATCGGCGCTTCCGTGTCTGTAAAGGAAAACGGCAGCATCGGTACGGCGACCGATGTTGACGGCAACTTTACGCTACGGGTGCCTAATTCGGGCGTAACGCTGCAAATCAGTTACCTTGGCTTCACAACCCGAACTATGAAAGCGTCGGAAGTCCGCGGCAAAATCGTTTTGCAGGAAGACGCCACGCAATTGGAGGAAGTAGTTGTTACCGGTATGGTCGCAATGGATAAACGACTGTTTACCGGAGCAACCGACAAGTTGAAAGCCGAGGATATGAAAATCGGAGGTATTTCCGATTTCAGCCGCTCGTTGGAAGGCCGCTCTGCGGGAGTATCGGTGCAAAACGTTTCCGGAACTTTCGGCGCGGCGCCTAAAATCCGCGTCCGCGGCGCAACCTCCATCTACGGCGACTCAAAACCGCTCTGGGTGGTTGACGGCGTGATTATGGAAGATGTAACGCAAGTCAGCGCCGACGACCTTTCGTCGGGCGACATCAATACCCTTATCAGTTCGTCTATTGCAGGCTTAAATTCCAGCGATATCGAGGACGTTCAAATCCTGAAAGACGGCTCGGCAACCTCAATCTACGGCGCCAAGGCTATGGCGGGCGTGATTGTCGTTACGACCAAAAAAGGAAAACAGGGTACGAGCGTCATCAATTACACCGGCGAACTGACTTCCCGCCTGATTCCTTCATACAGCAATTTCAATATTATGAATTCGCAAGACCAGATGAGCGTTTATCAGGAAATGGAACAAAAAGGCTGGCTGCCAAATACAATATTAAACGGTAAAAATATGGGCGTATATGGAAAAATGTACCAATTAATTAATACGCTTAATCCCGAAACCGGCGGTTTTATGCTGGCAAATAACGAAGCGGCAAAAAACGCTTACTTGCGTGAAGCGGAATACCGCAATACCGACTGGTTCGACGAACTGTTCTCGACCAACATAATGCAAAACCACTCGTTGAGTATTTCGGGCGGAACGGAAAAAACCAATTTCTACGGCTCCGTGAGCGCAATGCTCGACCCGGGATGGACGCTCGCAAGCGACGTGAAGCGTTATACCGGAAACCTGAATCTGAACCACAAAATCAGCGACAAACTGTCGGCTACAATCATCACGAAAGCCTACAACCGCGCTCAAAAAGCGCCGGGTACAATGTCGAGGGTAACTGACAACGTGAGCGGATTGATTTCCCGCGATTTCGACATCAACCCTTACAGTTTTGCATTGAACACTTCTCGAACATTGGACCCCGACGAGTTTTACGTCCGCGATTATGCTCCCTTCAATATCAAACACGAGTTGGAACATAATTATATGGACTTGAACGAATCTTCGACCACTTTTCAGGCAGAATTGGCATACACGCCTATAAAAGGCTTGACAATAAAAGCGTTAGGCGCTCTGAAAAACACCGTTTCTTCCATGGGACACATCATCGAAGACCAGTCGAACCAGGCCGAGGCTTACCGCGCTATGGGAACTACCGTCATCGCGAAAAACAACGGTTTGCTTTGGCTTGACCCGAGCAAAACGTATGATTACCCGATTTCCATCCTTCCCGAAGGCGGTATTTACGAACTTACGGAAAACCGTATGAGCGGCTGGGATTTCCGCGCTTCGGCAAACTATACCGCCTCGATTAACAAAATACATATAATCAATGTATTCGGCGGTATGGAGTTAAATTCTGTAGACCGGTACAACGATTGGAGCCGCCAGTGGGGACGCCAGTACGACAACGGCGACGTGGGTTACATCATCTATCAGGCTTTCCAGCAGTGGCAAAGCCAGGGCGAATCGATGAACTATTACACAATAAACAATACCCGCCGCCGCGACGCTTCGTTCTTCGGAATGGCAAACTATTCATACAAAGGAAAATACACCATCAACGGCACCACCCGCTACGAAGGCTCGAACCAAATGGGAAAATCGCGCAAAGCACGCTGGCTGCCCACTTGGAACATTTCCGGAGCCTGGAATATGCACGAAGAAGGATTCTTCAAATCTCTGGAACCCGCAATGAGCCACGCAACATGGCGCGTTTCTTACTCATTGACCGCACAGGCGCCCCCTTTGAGCGTATCAAATTCGGGAATTATCTATACCAGCGCCAATACATGGCGTTTGGATTCCGACACCAACGAGCCGGGAATTTCCATCTCGCAGTTGGAAAACAGCGAACTGACCTACGAAAAGAAACACGAGTTGAATATCGGCGGCGACTTCGGATTTGTGAACAACCGCATCAATTTAGTTGTTGACTGGTACACCCGCAACAACTACGACCTGATTGGCCCCATCGCAGTTATGGGTATCGGCGGACAAGTGCGGAAACGCGGTAACGTAGCGGCGATGAAGACGACCGGCGTCGAAGCCACGCTTTCTACAAAGAACATCAAAAAGAAAGATTTTTCCTGGACTACCGACCTCACATTCGCAAAAATGCACGTCGAAGTTACCAAACTCAATTCCCGTACCCGAATCATCGACTTGATTAAAGGCACCGGATTTGCCAAAGAAGGCTATTCAAACCGCACTCTTTTCTCTATCCCGTTTGCAGGATTGGATGAAAACGGCGTTCCAATGTTCTATTTAGACGCAGACCATACAATCATTACGCAGGATTTTTCGAGCAACGGAATCTATTTGCAGGATTACGAAAATCAGGATTTCCTGATTGTTTCGGGAAGCACGGAACCTACCCTTACCGGCGGTTTTGCTAATGCGTTCAAATATAAGAACGTTAAACTGAACGTTTTCCTGACCTATTCTTTCGGAAATGTTATCCGCCTCGACCCTGTATTCCGCGCCAATTATTCCGACTTGACGGCTATGCCGAAAGAGTTCAATAACCGCTGGGTACAGCCGGGCGACGAACAATATACCAATATTCCTACGATTTTGAGCAACAGGGTATATTCCCTGTCGTCGAATTACAGGTATATCTACAACGCTTACAATTATTCGGATGCACGAGTAGCCGACGGCGGATTTGTCCGCTTGAAGGACGTTTCTCTGTCATACGATTTCCCCGCTATCGTTGCTCAAAAGTTGCGCCTGAAAAATCTGGGCGTAAAACTTCAAGCAACAAACCTCTGTTTGCTTTATGCCGACAAGAAATTGAACGGACAAGACCCTGAATTTTACAATTCAGGCGGCGTGGCAACTCCGCTGCCAAAGCAATTTACATTTTCTTTGATGGTAGGTTTATAAAAAAAAACAAATATGAAAAAAGATAAATTATTATTAATATTTTCGTTAGCGCTGACCTTGTTTAGCGTTTCTTGCGATGATTTTCTGGACGTAGTCCCCGACGCCCGTCCCGAATTGACCGACGCCAAGAAAGTGGGCTACCTGCTCAATTCGGCTTACGGACAACATATTCCCATCGTAGCGACCGAATGTGCTTCGGATAATAAAGACTGGTTGGATAAAGCCGGCATCAGTTACTATTATTTAGCGCAGGAAGAGGCATTTTTCTGGAAAGATGTACGCGATGAAGGCGGAAACGACGCCCTTGTCGATTTTTATCCCTCGTATTACAGCGCTATCGCCTGCGCAAATCAGGCTCTGATTGCTATCGAGGAACAGGGTACTCCCGAAAGTATGCTGCCCTATAAAGGCGAAGCCTTGCTGACTCGCGCTTTTCACCATTTTATGCTCGTCAATGTTTATGGACAGCATTACAACAAGCAAACCAGCGAAACCGATTTGGGCATTGTGTATATGGACAGGGCGGAAACAACTTTGAATCCGTATTACGAGCGCGAATCCGTTGCCGAAGTTTACAGAAAAATAGATAAGGATATCGAAGAAGGCTTGCCATTGATTGACGACGCTATCTGGCAGTATCCGAAATATCATTTCAACAAACGGGCATCTTACGCTTTTGCAGCGCGTTTCAACCTGTTTTACGGCAATTACGACAAGGCTATTAAATACGCTACGGAAGCCATCGGCGCCGACGCCGAACCTATGCTCCGCAAATGGTCGGATTATGCCAATATCGGTACGGAAACCGATTATGTTACAAGGTATTATACTTCCCTCGACCAGAATTGCAATCTTATGCTGATTACAGCAGTTTCTTCGGTTCAGGGTTATTATAGCAACAACCGCAAATACCAGCACACCAATCAGGTATCCGACCTCGAAGCAGAACGCGGACCCGGCCCATGGGGACCTGCACGCGGAGCGCTCAGCCCCCGCAGTTTCTGGATGGTTATTACCCGCCTTACCGACCATAATTCGGTATTCTGGAAAAATGTGCCTATGGCAATGAAAAAATCTTCGCCCACGGCTACATCCGGCGTAAATCATACGACATGGCTGCCGTTTACGGCCGAAGAAACCCTGTTGGTACGCGCCGAAGCATACGTAATGAAAGACGATTACGAAAATGCTACAAAAGACCTTGCACTCTGGATGAAAGTGATGGTTCGCCCCAATCCCGGCGTTACGACCAATATCCTGACGCGCGAGATGATTAACAACTATTACAGCACCGTTCCGTATTACCAATGGAACGCTCCCACTCCGAAAAAACACCTTCATCCGCTCGATTTTACGCTGGAAGAAGGCAGCGAAAAGGAAAATTTCCTGCAATGCGTACTGCATTTCCGCCGCATCGAAACAATCAATCAGGGATGGCGCTGGTACGATATTAAACGCTTCGGTATCGAGATTTACCGCCGTCGAATGGACGACAGTAACGGATACGACAGTTCAACCGGAATGGCAAATAAAACCTCGATTTTAGAAGCAGTAGACTCCTTGAAGGTAGGCGACCCGCGCCGCGCAATGCAATTGCCGCCCGACGTTATCGCCGCCGGTCTGGAAGCAAACCCCGGAGTATATCGGAAATAATATGATTAACAATTAAACAGTATTATAATATGAAAGTAACAAAAATATATGGATTGATGATGCTCATTGCGGGACTTTTCGTCTTTACGGCATGCGACAAAGACGAACTCGACCCAAATAGCGTGATAGTGGATTCTTCTACTGTAAAAAACGACTTCGACAAATGGTTGGACAAAAATTATGTCGAACCTTATAATGTGGATTTCAAATACCGCATCGACAACAGGGAAACAAGCGTGTCTTATTCGCTTACTCCGGTAGAGTACGAAAAAGCGATTGCATTTGCAAAAATCCTGTTGCATACCTGGATTGGAACATTCGACGAAATAAAGGGAAAAGAGTTTACGCAAACTTATATCCCCAAAAATATTCAAGTAATCGGCTCCAAACAGGGAAATACGGTAGGCGAAGCGGAAGGCGGCGTGAAAATCACGTTCTTTGAACTCAACGACCGCATCACTTTGCCAAGTCCTACTGTCGCAAGTCTGGTTGGCAGAACCGACACCACAAGCACCGGCACCGAACAGTCTGCCGCTCTGAAAACCGCTTTCCACGAGTTTTCGCATATCCTGCACCAGACAAAGCCCTATACCACCGACTTCCCCAATATTTCCGACAGCGATTATGCGGGAGGCGACTGGAATACATACTACTCAACGCCGTCGGCTGCATGGGCGAAAGGCTTTATTTCCCAGTACGGAAGCAGCGCTCCTAATGAAGATTTTGTTGAAATTATCGCTCTATATGTCGTTCGCGGCGGTCAGCCTTATTTCGACAGCATCGTGAAAAAAGCCGGCGACGTAGGCGGCCCTATTCTCACTCAAAAATTGGACATTGTCCGTACCTATCTGAAAAACTCGTGGGCAATAGATTTGGACGAGATGCAAAGCGTTTTCCAACGTCGGGTAAACGAAGTTATCGCTATGGATTTGACAAGTCTTGATTAAAATTAAACAGTTATGAAGAAAACAGTATATATTATCAGTATATTGCTTGCTGCAATATGTATGAACTCTTGCGTGCAAAACGAAGCGGATATTTTCGACGAGTCGGCTTCCGCCCGTTTGGAAAAGGCTATCGCAAAATACAGGACGATGCTGACGAGCAATCCTAACGGTTGGATTATTGATTATTACGACTATGACGTAATAAGTTCAAAAGCCCCCACTGTCGGATATGCCATGTATTGGAAATTTGACGGCGGCTCCGTATCAATGGCTTGCGAAACAAAAACAGGCATACCTGCGCTTACAGAACAAAGTTCTTTCTGGGATATCATCGAAGACCAGGGCGGAATTTTGACTTTCGACCTCTACAATCCGGTTATCCACTACTTTTGCAACCCCTCCGGAGTATCCGGAAGCGTCGGCAACGAAGGTATGGGAGGCGATTTTGAGTTCGTAATTATGGGCGAAACCGAAGACGGCGGATTGTTGCTTACCGGTCGCCGCCATCTTGTGAAGATGGTTTTGCGCCCGCTGGCTGCCGGCGAAAATGGCCTGGATTACCTGCAAAAAGTTGTCGAAATGCCGAGTATCACAATAGGAGCCATCAATTTCGACATAAAAGACGGCGGAAATACGGTAGGAACAGCAGTTCTGCAATCGCCACGCCTTTTTTCCTACACTTACACAAATGAACAGGGCGAAGAAACATCTGCTACTCTGGCATTTACCTATACTCCAACAGGTATTCGCCTGCTGAAATCGATAGACGTAAACGGAAAAAGCATCTTTGAACTGACATGGGACGACGATGCAAAAAACTTTACCGATGCAAGTTCCGGCATTGTGCTTGCCTGCACCGATAAGTTCCCCATAAAACCGGTTACTCCTCCGGGCGACGGCACCGATGCAAGTCCTTATTTAGTTTCGTCTATCGCGCATTTGATGAGTATGAGCGTCAATCTTACGGCAGTTTACAAATTGGTTGCCGATATTGATTTGAACGGCGAAATCTGGAATCCCGCAGGACCGTTTACCGGTAAGTTGTACGGCGACAATCACATTATCAAGAATATCGACATCAATACGACCGACCAAAAAGTCGGATTGTTCAGCGAACTTGGCGCAGACGCTTATATCGAAGGCGTCAGAATAGCAGGCAGCATAGTATCAAATGCACTGAACGCTTATGCCGGTTCCATCGCCGGACATATCAACGGCGCAAACGTTACCATTAAAAACTGCGGAAACACGGCAAGCGTCAGCGCTCCGCGCGGAACTACGGCTTATGTAGGCGGTATCGTCGGCTATATCAACAAAGATAACGCCTTGATTACCGGCTGCTACAACAAGGGCGAAGTTTCAGGCGGCGTATATGTCGGCGGTATCGTAGGCCGTCCGGCAAATGCCCAAAACACTGTTACTATCAGCAACTGTTACAGCGATGCAAACATCAGTTCTTCGGTAACATCCGCTTATGCAGGCGGTATTATTGGATATATGTACAACGGCGGCAGCGGATATTACACGATTGAAAACTGCTACGCAACCGGTACCGTTACCAACTCGGGCAACGGCTCGGCTGTCGGCATCGCAGGCCGCGCTTGGAACAGCGCCAACACGATTATCCAGCATAACGTGGCTTTGCAGAGCGCTCTGTCGGGCAGTTCGTCGAACACTGTGGCTATCTTGGGAAGCAACGTGAACACGGGAACAAAAGAAAACTTTTCGAGTACGGAAATGCTTTTGAACGGCGTTCTCATTACCCATCCGGCTACGGTAGCCGAAAAGAACGGCGCGGCTGTTACGCCTGCCGAGGCTAAAACAGCGGCTTGGTATGCCGCCAAACTTCCAAGTTGGGATTTTACCAATGTCTGGAAAATTACGGAAGGCAACTATCCCGTTTTGAAGTGGGAATAAACAAAATTAACGGTAGTGCGCACCAAGGCGGTGCGCACTATTATTTATAAACAATAAAAATTACTAAAATGAAAAAGATTACTCAATTGGCTATGACAGCAATAATGCTGTTAAGCAGTGCGTTCAGCGTGTCGGCTTACGATTTTGCAGCCGGCGACGGCTCGTCCTCAAATCCTTACCAAGTGGCTTCGCGTGCCGATTTGGAAGGCATTAAAGACTTCATCACTTCAGGCGATGCAGGCGCAACCAGCAGAGGTAAATATTTTATCCAGATTTCCGACATCGATATGTCGGAAGGACTGTGGACGCCTATCGGAACTTCCAGCAGCGCTCCTTTCTGCGGCAACTACAACGGCAACGGATATAAAATATCCGATATTGCGATGGACCGTACTCCCGGCACCAGCTCTACTACGGTAACTTATAACGGATTATTCGGCTGCATAGGCGCAGGCGCTGTTATCGAAAATGTTGTCCTCGACGGCGGCATTATTTCCGTTACCAACGACGCCGAACATCTGGGAGGTTCATACGTGGGAAGTATTGCCGGATATATTTACAATATCACCAGCGGAAACACAATTATCCGTAATTGCAGCAGTACGGCTACTATCGTCAATAATTCGTTGGCAACCGTGTATTGCGGAGGTATTGCTGGATATGTCCGCTGCGGTACAACCGGAGTTGACGGCAGCGAGATACTCATATCCAACTGCTACTACAATGGAACAATTACGGCAACTGAATCTACTACAACATCATCTACTTCCTTTTCTGTTTCCGGTATAGCAGCCTTCCCGTATGTTTACACATCAGCATCAGGCCCTTTAACTATCGAAAAATGCTTTGCTGCCGGCGATATATACACGGGAAGCGCCAATACCAGTGCTCGTGTCGGCGGAATTTCAGGCAGAGTTTATGAAAACACTACGGCAGGCGCAAACCCCTTAAATATCCGCAATAACGTAGCGGCGCAAGAAAATATTGAATCGGCAGGCACCGCACATAGAGTTTATGCCTCTCATAACAGCGGCGGAATTATAGACGTCGCCGATAATTACGGCTATGCAGATATGCTTGTAAAAGGCGCAACAGAAACTTCGGACGACGCTACCAGCTCCAGAGGTTTGGATAAAACCCTGGCAGAACTGCAAACACAGGCCACTTACGAAGCATTGGGCTGGGATTTCACCAATATTTGGCAAATGGAGGCCGGCGATTTCCCGACGCTCCGCGACCCGAAAGGCAATAGCGGTATTCCAGTTATTGTTGCAGACAACGATGTAATTGTAGCAAAACGTTACTACAACTTGCAGGGTATGGAAATCACTCCCGAAACGACCGGCATCCGTATCGTGAAAAATATTCACGCTTCCGGCCGCATCTCTGCTTCAAAAGAACTTATCCTGAAAAAATAAGTTTTCTACGGATAGAAAACGAACGAGGCCGCCAAGTGGCGGCCTCGTTTTTTTTCATCTGCCTATCTCACTTGCTCCCCGCAAAATTAGCGGTTTTTCCAAGTCCTTCGGGACCCATTGCCAAGTAGCCCGAATCGGCGGCAAGGTCGTGTCCGGTAATCACGGCTGCGTCGTCGCTCAACAGGAATGCTATGCAGGCGGCTATCTGTTCCGGCTCCTGCAAGCGTTGCAGCAAGTGGTACTCGTCCCAGGCCTGCGGAACGCTGTCGCGGGTGCCGCGCGGAGTTGCTTTCGCCACTTCGTCCGTCCAAACCCAGGCGGGACTTACGCAATTTACGCGGATATTCGGTGCCAAATCCATTGCCGCACAGCGCGTCAGTTGTTTTACTGCGCCTTTTGCCGCATTGTAAGTCCAGCGGAAAGGCTGCGCAATATGCCCCGAAATGCTCGAAACGCAGACTACCGCTCCTGCCGTTACGCGACGGTCGGTTGCAAACTCGGCAATCATTCGCGCGTATGCCGTCGGTCCCGCCATAAATGCGTGCTGCCAGTCCTCGTAAGTCGCGTCAATCGCCTTTGCGGTAAACGGAAACGCATTATTTACCAAGAAATCAAGTTTTCCAAACAGTTCCCGCGCTTTCGCAACCAGCATTTTGGGCGTATCGCGGTCTTCCATATCGCAGGCTACGAAATGCACGTTGCCGCCGTATTTTTCCTTGAATTCGGCAAGCGTAGCCTGACCTGTTTTTTCGTTGCGTCCGCAAAACAGGACGCTTACTCCTTCCTGCAACAGCCGTTCAACCGTTGCTTTGCCGATTCCTCTCGACCCGCCGGTAACTACGGCGGCTTTTCCTTTTAATCCGTTCATGGTATTTTGTTTTTTTATTAATATACTGATAAATAATTCTCAATTAACCCTATATCTCGCCTTTCCGCCAACCAAGATTTCCGCCGCATTTTCTACGGGACGGGTTTTCAACTCGAAAAGCGAATCTTCGGAATAATATCCTGCGTGAGGAGTAAGAATCACATTGTCGAGCGCACAAAGCGGATGCGAGGCAGGCAGCGGCTCGGTCTCGAAAACGTCGAGGGCTGCGGCGCGTATAACCTTGTTTTTCAATGCGTTAATCAATGCCTCGGTATCGACTACTCCGCCTCGCGAAGTGTTTACAAGTGCCGCTTCGGGCTTCATTTTCGCCAAAGTTGCGGCGTTAATCAGATGCCGCGTGGAGGGCGTCAGAGGCACGTGTATGGAAATTACGTCGCTTTCCGCCAAAACTTCGTCGAGCGTTTTTACTGCGATACCGTCGGGCGTGGTCGTTCCGGGCTGGAACGCAACATCGTAGCCGATTACGCTGTATCCTACTCCACGCGCTTTCAGGGCTGCTGAACGGGCAATCCGTCCAAGTCCGATAACGCCGAAAGTGCGTTTCGAGAGCCTTTGAAGCGGTTTTATGGAATTGAGGCTGTAATCGCCGCTGCGTATTGCGCGGTCGAGGCGGACAATGCCGCGGTCGAGCGCAAGGGTCAGCGCGACCGCGTGGTCCGACACTTCCTGCCAGCAGTAATCCGGCACGTTGCAAACGGCAATTCCGCGCTCGGTGCAGGCTTCCACATCGATACTGTCAATTCCTGTGCCGTACTCGCTGACCGCTTTCAGGCGCGGCGCTGCTTCGATTACGCGGCGCGTAACGGGCGCATATTGCACCACAAGGGCGTCGGCGTCGGCAACAACCGAAATCACGTCGTCTTCGGTTATGCACTGCTTCGGTTTTTCAATCTCAAAACCGTACTTTTGGGCAACGTCTTTTTCGAGGTCGATTGCCCCCAAATTGCTGTCTAAAATTATGATTTTCATTCTCAATTCATTAAGCGAATTCCTTCATAAACTCCGCCAGTCCCGCTTTTTTCTCTTCGGGGAAAGTGAGGAAAGGGAAAGTCATCGTATCCTGCGGGAAAATGCCCTGCTGCACGAGAACCGCTTTGCAGGTAGCGAGGAACGGCGAATGAAACCAAAGAATATCCATCAATCGGTCCACTTTTTTCTGAATTGCGGAAAGCGTGTCGAAATCCTTTGCGCGGGCGGCTTTTGCCCAGTCCGAGAAAAGGCGGGGCGCAATATTCGGCAGTATGCCGACGGCTCCATTTCCGCCCGCAAGAACGGTGTAGGCAAAGCAGTTGTCGTAAGCGTGAAATACCTGAAAATCAGGAAATTCCGGCTTTACCGTCTTGATAATATCCACCGTATTGTGCATATCCTGAATCGTGTCTTTTATGCCGACAATGTTCCGGTGTTTGCGAACAAGCCGCAGAACTGTTTGTGCATTAATGGAATAACTCGTGCGGTCGGGGAAATTGTAGAGATACATATTTCCCGGAATGTTGGCTGCCACGCGCGAAAAATACTCGAAAATGCTGTCGTCGGACAGTCCGTAATAGTACGGACCGACCACAATCACGGTATCTGCGCCCTGCTCGAAGGCGAAGCGCGAGAGTTCGACGGTTTCGTCCGCGTTCATCGAGCCGGTGCCGACGATGTATTCGGCTTTGCCCTTGATGACGGGCGCGGCGGCGGTTATCAGTTTTTTCTTTTCCGGCAACGGGAGGTGGGGAAATTCGCCGGAAGTTCCGAAGACGGCAATTCCGTCAATCCCATTCTTGATAAGGTGGGCGTAGAGCCGCAAGCAGGCTTCCACATCAATTTCCCGCTCGTTACGCAATGCAGTGAGGACGGGGGCTACGTACTTAATCATACAAAAAGATTTTTAAAAATTGTTTTAATGGTATTGTATTTAAGAAAATGCGATTTCAAAAAACACTTAATAAACCTCGCAAATTTAATGATTTTTCGGCTGAAAACAAAAAAAACCGGAGCATTTTTGCGCTCCGGTTTCAATTTTCAGACCACTGGAATTTCTTCTTCCTTTTTCAGGTCAAGTTCATTTTTGTCAAAGTCGTAGAATTTAAATTCTAACATTCCGAGACTTTGGTCGGGGATAATCTTCATCTTGGAGGAATATTTCAGTTTCCATTTCCGTTCCAGAGAGAATAAGAATCCCTGTTTGATAAATGCTGCAATGTATGGATGGACATACAATTTGAATTTCTTCACTTTCAGAGTGTTTACAACTTCGTCGATTTTCTTCTCAATATCGTCGGTAAAGAAGATTGAGGGGCTGATTTCGCCTTTGCCGTGGCATGTCGGGCATGTCTCGGAAGTATTGAAATCCATCACCGGCCTCACTCTTTGCCGCGTTATCTGCATCAAACCGAATTTACTGATTGGCAGTATGTTGTGTTTTGCTCTGTCGTTGGCCATTAATGTCCGCATGTGGTCGTACAGTTTCTGACGGTTGTCCGCCTCATGCATATCGATAAAATCAACCACGATAATTCCGCCCATATCGCGAAGTCGCAATTGGCGGGCTATTTCGCTGGCTGCGGCCATATTAACCTCAATGGCTGTGGTTTCCTGTCCTGCTCCGTTTTTAGAACGGTTTCCGCTGTTCACGTCGATGACGTGCATTGCTTCCGTATGTTCTATTATCAGATATGCTCCGCTTTTTACGGTAACGTATCGTCCGAAGCCCGATTTCATCTGTTTGGTTACCCCATAATGGTCGAATATCGGGGTTTCGCCCTTGTAAAGTTCGACTATTTTCTCGTTTTCCGGGGCTATAACTTTCACATAATCAAGGACTTCGTTATAAACTGCGGAGTCGTTGATATAGATGTTCTGAAACGAGGGGCTGTAAATGTCCCTCAACAGGGCTACCGTCCGGCCGGTTTCCTCGTAAATGAGCATCGGCCCTTTGGATTTCAGGAGTTTAACCATATTGTCTTCCCATCGCCTGACTAACGATTTCAGGTCGTAATCGAGTTCCGCTACGCGGCGGCCTTCGCTTGACGTCCGTACAATGACCGAATAATTTTTGGGCTTGATGCTGTGAATCAACTGCCGCAAACGGGCGCGTTCTTCGCTGGACTTGATTTTTTGCGATACCGAGACCTTGTCCCCAAAGGGGATAACGACTAAATACCGGCCGGCGAAGGATATTTCGGAGGTCAGGCGCGGGCCTTTGGTCGAGATTGGTTCTTTGGCTATTTGAACCAGCACCTCGTCGCCCGTCTTGAACACTTCGGCTATCGAGCCTTCTTTGGTTATTTCAGGCACCTGTACGAATTTGCCTATCGATGGTACTTTTTTTCTGTCAGAAAGCGTTGTTTTCAGGAATTTGTCCAATCGACCGAAATACGGCCCCAAATCCTGATAGTGAAGAAATGCGTCTTTTTTGTATCCAACATCAACAAATGCAGCGTTCAGGCCGGGCATTACTTTTTTTATCCGGCCGAGATAGATGTTTCCTACCGAGAACGAGATATTGTGAGCCTCTTTCTGAAATTCTACAAGTCGCTTGTCTTCCAGTATGGCTATCGTTACCTCTTCGGGCTGAACATCAATTACTAATTCGCTGTCCACAATTGATTTTGTTATTAAAGTTGAATAAAAATGTAATAAACAGCAAAGGTTAAATGCGCATCAGCACCTTTAACCTCCGCTCTTTAACTCTCAAAAAGACCAGTCAGCCTCACTTCTTCTTCTTATGGCGATTCTTTCTGAGTCTCTTTTTTCTTTTGTGCGTTGACATCTTATGCCGTTTTCTTTTTTTTCCGCTTGGCATTGTTAAATTGTTTAGTTAAAAAATTAATACTGTTGATTGTTTACTTCTTTTTGCCGCCTAAACTGGTGCGCAGTTTTTCGGAAAAATAAGACGAGGGCTTAAACGTAGGCACGTAACGCTCCGGAATGATGATTGTGGTTTCGTTCTTGATGTGGCGAGCCGCTTTCTGCGCCCGTTTTTTCACAACGAATGACCCGAAACCGCGCAAATAGACGTTTTTACCGCCATTCATCGATTTCATAACTTCGTCCATAAATGCCTCAACGACGGCCAGGACGTTTGTTCTACTAATTCCCGTGTTTTTGGAAATTGCACTAACAATATCTGCTTTTGTCATGACTAAAATTATTTAAAAAATTAATAAATGTTTTTTCAATTTGACTGCAAATGTAATGTAAAATTCTTGATTAAAAAAAGATTATGGCATTTTTTTTTATTTTTTCAGAATTATTTTAGAATAAAGGCCGTTTTTTTAACATTTCTCACTAAAAATCTTGTATTGAATGAGTAACAATTCCGGACGCTTATATCTATTTCGACTGCGCTACCTGCAAAAATTTGTGAATTTTTCCCAAAAAATTTTGTTATTTCCCCATTTGTAATTAAATTTGCCCAAAAATCAAAACTTAATTTTTATTTTTTTTTACTAATTTTTTAAATTAATTTAAAATATATGTCAGTAAACAAAGTTATTCTTATTGGAAACGTGGGTAAAGACCCCGAAGTCCGCTATTACGACAATGGCGGATGCGTAGCGAGTTTTTCGTTAGCCACCTCGGAAAGAGGTTATACTTCTGCCTCCGGAGCGCAAATTCCCGACCGCACCGAATGGCATAACATTGTATTGTGGCGAGGCTTGGCCGAAGTTGCCGAAAAATACGTCAAAAAAGGCTCGAAACTCTACATCGAGGGGAAAATACGCTCCCGCTCCTACGACGACGCAAGCGGCAACAAGCGCTATGTTACCGAAATATACGGCGATACGATGGAAATGCTCGGCGGCAGACCCGAAGGCTCCAGCTCCGGCGCATTCCCGCCTCCGCCTCCTGCCGAAGCGGCTCCGCAAAAGCCGAAAACCAGCACAATCCCCGAATCGGGAGCGCCGATTCAACCGGACGATTCCGACCTCGACACCGGCAAAGGGGACGATTTACCGTTTTAATATATGGATTCTGACTCATTCTTATCGCTTTTCTCAAACATCCGGTTTTTGCCGGTTGCAGTCAGTTCTATTATAGCCCTTGCGCTTTCAGGTGCGCTCCTGTTTTTGTCGGCAATGATTTCGGCTTCCGAAATCGCCTTTTTCTCGCTCTCGCCGAGCGACCGCAATTCTATTGAAGAAGGCGAACAGGCCGGCGACAGCGGCCTGCTTGCGCTCATAACCCGCTCCGAACGCCTGTTAGCCACCATTCTTATATGGAACAACTTCGTAAACGTGGGCGTGGTGGTGCTTTCGAGTTACGCCTTCAACCAGTTTATCGACTTCTCGCAGGCGCCTTTCGTCGGCTTCCTGTTCGAGACTATTATTCTTACATTCCTGATTCTGCTTTGCGGCGAAATTCTTCCGAAAATCTACGCCCAGAACAACCCCCTGAAATTCGCCCGCCGGATAACGCCCGCAGCCCGGAATATTATGAATATTACCCGCCCGCTCTCATCGTTTATGCTCGTTTCGACCAAGTTTGTGAACTACGCCTCGAAAAAGAAGGCTATCGACGTTTCGGCCGACGACCTCTCGAAGGCTCTGGAACTCACTTCGCCCGAACTGACCGACGAAAAGGAAATGCTGAAAGGAATCATCGGGCTTTACGACAAAACGGCAGTAGAAATTATGACTTCGCGCGTCGATTTGTGCGACCTCGACATCCGAACCGGCTTTCACGACGTCTTGAAATACGTAATCGAAACCGGATATTCCAGAATACCCGTTTACGCTGATACACAAGACAATATAAAGGGAATACTGTACATCAAAGACCTCCTCCCCTACCTTGACCGGCACGCCGAATTTCGCTGGCAAAGCCTGATTCGTCCGGCATTTTTCGTGCCTGAAAACAAGCAAATCGACGACCTGCTGGAAGAGTTTCGCAAGTCGAAAATCCATTTGGCCGTCGTGGTTGACGAGTTTGGCGGCACTTCTGGCATAGTTACCATGGAGGACATTCTGGAAGAAATTGTAGGTGATATCGGCGACGAATACGACGAGGAAGAAGAAGAAAAATTTGAGCGGCTGCCCGACGGCTCCCTCATTTTCGACGCAAAAATCATGCTGACGGACTTTTTCCGGATAACCGGAATCGACCAGAAAATTTTCGGCAAACTGACCGACGAAGTCGATACTCTTGCCGGCCTGATTCTGGAAATTAAAGGTGATTTTCCTGAAAATGAAGAAGTTATAACTTATGACAATTATTCGTTTCAGATTCTCGAAATCGACCAGAAGCGGATTTTGAAAGTTAAATTTACAAAAAATGAGAAAAACGAGGAGGAAAAAGTTGTATGATTACGGGGCAATACTGCTCTGTATCTGCCTTTGCGCCTGCTCGACCGACTATTCCCCGCGGCCGAAAGGTTATCCGTATTTCGATTTGAAGCCCACGCCTTATTACATTTTCAGCAAATACGAAAATCTTCAATTCGAGGTTTCAAGCAAGGCAAAAATCGAAGAAGAACGCGATTCCGCAGGGGTAAAATGGTTCACTTTGACCTATCCTGAATACAATTCAAGCATATTTTGTACCTTTTTTTCGGCAGATAGAAAAAAAATTCGTACCTTGGCCGAAGAATCGCGGCGTTTAGCCGACTTTCACGGGTTGAAAGGAAGCGTCGAAGAAATGGAATACGAGCGGCCGGAAGACAAGGTTTACGCCCGCGTTTTCCTGCTCGGAGGCGGCTCGGCAAGCCCGGTACAGTTCGCCGCAACCGACAGCGCACGCTGCTTTTTGCGGGGAGCGCTCTACTTTTCGAGCGGAACAAACAGCGATTCCATAGCGCCGATAAAGGAGTATATCTATCAGGATATCAGGGTTTTAATAGAAACTATTAAATGGAAGCAATAAAAGAAAAAATAGAAGCATTGAGGAAGGAAATCGAGAGGATGAACTACCGCTACTACGTTCTTTCAGAGCCGGAAGTGTCTGATTATGATTTCGATATGAAACTAAAAGAACTTGAACGCCTCGAAAAGGAACATCCCGAATTTTTCGACCCAAATTCGCCTACGCAACGCGTGGGCAGCGACGTCAGCAAGTCTTTCGAGCAAGTGGAACACGCCTATCCTATGCTTTCCTTGGCAAATACATATTCCGAAGGCGAGGTGCAGGACTTTTACAACCGCACAAAACGCGCTCTGAATGAGGATTTTGAGATAGATTGCGAACTGAAATACGACGGAGTTTCCATCTCTCTGATTTACGAAAACGGCGCTTTGACGCAGGCAATCACCCGCGGCGACGGAGTTCGCGGCGACAACGTAACTGCCAATGTCAGAACGATTAAGAGCATTCCTCTCCGGCTTCACGGCAATGACTGGCCTCAAAAATTTGAAATCCGCGGCGAAATTTTAATGCCATGGCGGGTTTTCGACGAACTGAACCGCGAGCGGGAAGAAAACGAAGAACCGCTTTTCGCAAATCCTCGGAATGCCGCATCAGGAACGTTGAAACAGCAAAATCCGACCGTCGTGGCAGCCCGGAAACTCGATTCATACCTCTATTACCTGCTCGGCGAAACCTTGCCGACGGACGGACATTTCGAGAATTTGGAAAAAGCGCGTACCTGGGGCTTCAAAATATCGGACGCGATGAAAAAATGCCGCTCACTCGACGAAATTTTCGATTTCATCAACTATTGGGATAAGGAAAGAAAAAACCTTCCGGTGGCGACCGACGGCATTGTACTGAAAGTCAATTCGTTGCGACAGCAACTGAATCTCGGCTGGACTGCCAAATCGCCCCGCTGGGCAATTGCCTACAAATTCAAGGCCGAACAGGCCGAATCGCGGCTGCTGTCGGTGGATTTTCAAGTCGGGCGGACGGGAACCGTTACTCCGGTGGCAAACCTCGAACCGGTGCAACTTTCAGGCACTGTCGTGAAACGCGCATCGCTCCACAATGCCGATATTATCGAGGCTTTGGACGTGCATATCGGCGACTCGTGTTATGTGGAAAAGGGCGGCGAAATAATCCCGAAAATCACAGGCGTAAACAAAGAAGCGCGTTTTATGATTGGCGATAAAGTGCGCTTCATCACTCATTGTCCGGCTTGCGGCGCCAAACTCGAACGGAAAGAGGGCGAAGCGGCCTGGTTTTGCCCGAATCATTTCGGTTGCGAACCGCAAATCAAGGGCAGAATCGAGCATTTTGCAGGCCGAAAAGCAATGTATGTAAATATCGGCGAAGAAACTGTAAATCAGTTCTTTAACGCAGGATTAATAAAAAATGCCGCCGACCTTTATACCCTACAACCGGCGCAAATCCTGAAACTCGACCGCTGGGCGCAAAAATCGGTCGATAATTATTTGGAAAGCATCGAAGAATCGAAAAATGTTCCTTACGAAAGGGTAATTTTTGCGCTCGGAATCCCCGAAGTGGGTGAAACAGGCGCAAAACGCTTGGCAAACGCTTTCCACAATATCGACGCGCTGATGGGCGCAACTTACGAACAGTTGATTGCAGTTGATGACGTGGGCGGCGTAATCGCTCAAAGCGTGATAGATTTTTTCAATGTAGAATCGAATCGTGTATTAGTCGAGAGATTAAGGACTTACGGACTGAAATTTGCTCTCGACGAAGAAACTTTGGCCGAAAGGACGGACAAACTTGCAGGCCGTACTTTCGTGATTTCAGGCGTTTTTGCGCTTCATTCCCGCGACGAATACAAGGCTATGATTGAGAAAAACGGCGGGAAAAACGCCGGTTCCGTTTCCTCGAAAACCGATTTCATCCTTGCCGGCGAAAATATGGGGCCTGCAAAATTGGAAAAAGCGCAACAACTGGGAATAAAAATAATTTCAGAAGACGATTTTCTTAAAATGATATGAATTTCTTTTATAAACATCTGCTAAACAGACAATTAAAAAAGCGCGTCGGAAATCCCGAACGGGAAAAAGCATTCCAGTCGCTTAACGAAATCACGACTATTCTTGTTCTCTTCGACGTAAAGGATTATGACGCAGCAAATTACTTCATTCAAAAATTGAAGAAAATGAAAAAACGGCTGACTGTTTGCGCCTTTGTGCCGAGGGGCTATACGATGGAATATCACGAAACAAACATCAATTTCATATACGAAAAAGGGCTTAAAATCTGGAACGACGAAATGATGCTGAGAACGGTGAGCATCAGCCCGGGCGACCCCTTCGATATGGCGGTAAATTTTGCGCTCGACGACAACGTTTACCTGCAATACATCCTCGCTTCGGTCGATTCGCCGCTGAAAGCCGGATTTTACCGCAGTTCGCTGCATATTCACGACCTGATAATTTCATCGCCTTACGAAAGCGAAGAAACCGATGACGACAAACTGAAAGGGCTTGGCGACCAACTTATTTTTTATTTGCGCACAATTTCTTCGGGAAATAAAGAATAATTGTCGATTTTTTGTATTACATTTGCAGGAAATTTTTAGAAAGGCTAATGGAACGAATCAATCTAAAAGGAATGGGAGTTGCGCTGATAACTCCTTTCAAATCAGGCGGAAGCGTCGATTTCGACGCTCTGGCGCGTCTGGTGGATTTCCAGTTGCAGAACGGAACCGATTATTTGGTCGTTCTCGGAACAACTGCCGAAACCCCTACCCTCACAGCCGAAGAGCAGAAAGATATTACCCGCCTCGTAATCGAGCGCGTAAAAGGGCGAATACCGCTCGTGCTGGGCGTTAGCGGCAATAATACGGCCGCTGTGGTAAAACGCCTCGAATCGGAAGATTTTTCGGGAATCGACGCGATACTTTCAGTTGTTCCCTATTACAACAAACCTTCGCAGGAAGGCATTTTCAGGCATTACGAGGCCATTGCCGCGGCTTCGCCGCTGCCGGTAGTGCTGTACAACGTTCCCGGACGAACCGGCGTGAATATGGCTGCCGAAACGACTTTGCGAATCGCCCGCGAAATAAAAAACGCAATAGCCGTAAAAGAGGCTTCCGGAAATATGACGCAAATAGGCTCGATAATCAAATACAAACCCGAAGAATTTCAGGTAATTTCGGGCGACGACGGCGTAACTTTCCCCCTGATAACTTTCGGCGCTGTGGGCGTTATTTCGGTCATCGGCAACGCTTTTCCGAAAGAATTCAGCCGAATGGTGCGGCTGGCGCTTGCCGGCGACTACAAAAGCGCTCTGATGATACACCAAACATTTATCGAACTGTTTGATTTACTGTTTGTTGACGGCAATCCGGCAGGCGTGAAAAGCATACTCAATATGATGGGCTACATCGAAAACGAACTACGCTTGCCGCTCATCCCAACGCGCATCACGACCTACGAGAAAATGCGCTCTATCTTGCACGAACTCAATATTAAATGCTGATTTGCGAAAAAAAATCGTAAAATTCCTTTGCAGTTTCAATAAATTTAATTACTTTTGCACCCGTTAAAATTGAAGCCCAAATGGCGGAATTGGTAGACGCGCTAGTTTCAGGGACTAGTATCCGTTAAGGATGTGCAGGTTCGAGTCCTGTTTTGGGCACTCATTGAAAAACACCACCTTTGATAATTATGGCGGGCCGACGGCTCGCCATTCAGATTTTAAACTGTTTGGCGCCGGAAAATTTTTCCTGTTTTACAGCAAAAATAATAATAAAATGTTTGTGGAATTTAAAAATAAAAAAGGGTAAGCTTGCTACATCGCGTCGCTACAACCTGCTACCCTTGCTGCCGTCAAGCCCTGGGGGATTTGTAGGGAGCTGACCGTATAGGACTTACCCGGCTGCAAAGGTACTGCTTTTTCCCAAATTTCCAAAATTAATTTTGGTTATACTCGATAATAACCTGAATTTCAGACTAATATTTTTTTGTCATAGCGATTTTATTTGCTCGGCGTGAATTGAGGTTTTTATTTCTTTCGGCAAGAAAATATCCTGTATAACTCCCTGCTCATCAACAATAAACGTGGTTCTGAACGTGCCTTGGTACTTCCGTCCGTACATACTTTTCTCGCCCCAAACGCCGAATTGCTGAACCAAACTCTTGTCGGTATCGGCAATCAAATCGAAAGGCAGACCCTGTTTCTCGATGAATTTGCGGTGCGATTGCTCGTCATCCACGCTCACGCCGACAATTTCGTAGCCCTGTTTGCGCAACGCTGAATAGTTGTCGCGAAAACTGCAAGCCTCGGCCGTACAACCCGAAGTATTGTCCTTCGGATAAAAATACAGAACCAATTTTTTGCCCGCATAATCGCTTGATTTAATTAACTTTCCGTCTTGATTTTTTCCCAGAATTTCGGGAATTTTATCGCCTTTTTTCAGTTCCATAATGTTTGTTTTTAGAATTAACTGCGCAAATGTAAAAATATTTTTTCAAAAAATTAAGGTTTTGGTCCCTAACCTAACTAATAAAAAATCATTGATTATATATTAGAATATGTCACATGAACTAAAAAAACGAACGGCCGGTTTAGAAGTGGCAGAACCCCTGCCGTTCGTTTCATTATTAATCTCTGTTATTTGTGATTTCTGCGCCATTCTTCGGCCTTCTCGATACACCAAGCAAAGGCATTTGCGCTGAACACTGCATTATAAGCGCGACCTGACGATGAACCGTAATTCGGACGATAAGTAGGATAATTACTATATGTATGTCCGTCGATTGTCTTGCTCGTTAAGCGGAAAGGGCAAGCAGTCGCTCCGGTATATGTTCTTGTTTCGCCGGAGTTGAACCCGCCGTCGCCCATAAACACAAACGGATATTCTCTGTGCCGGAAAATAGTAACGCCCTCTGCCGAACGAGTAGTATTTCCTATTTCTCTTGCTCCCGAATAGATAATTATCTCGTCGAGCGGCAAATTTGAAATAAAGGTCGTTGTAGATGAGTCTTCGCCCCATTCGCGGCCTACTATGTTTTCAAACGGTCCGACGAGAATCGGGTCGTCGTCTTTACAATAATAGGGTTTCATTTCGGCAGGCATATTTGTCGTGTTGAACGCAAGCGTATAGCGGCTGCCGGCGCCGGCGCCGCCAGTACCGGTTATCGAAGCGTCGTTGAAAAATCTTCGCATGAAGTTTTGATTAGACGCCGTTATTTCCGAACAAATCATCAATATTCCGCCGTTTTTCACAAATTCGGTCAAGAGGTCGGCTCTTGACACAGCATCGCCGGTAGTGGCGTTGCAATAAGCGGCGTCGTGTCCAATCATAACAATGTCGATTTTCGGTTTGCCATCCGAGCCTTTCAACAAACGTTCCAATCTGCTCGGACTCATAGCATTCCAAACCGCACCTGTCATTGCAATAATATCTCTGTCGTCGTCAGTCCAAGAGTTTGCACCTGTAACCCAATTCTCGCCTGTTTTGTTTTTGAAGCCGGCAAATCTCAATATCGACCACTGGTTATATCCGAAGTTATTTTCGTCTGTCAGCAGCGCATTCAAGTCATTTCTCGGATTGCGAGTTCCTACATCGCCCGGATTGTAGCCGTAAACAGAAGACATACCTATTGCAAGCAGTCGTTTTCTGGGGATAAGCATGTGCAATGTAGCCGTACAGGAGGCCGTCGAAATTGCGCTGTTGCAGGTAATTGTAAAAATCTTATCGTTCAATCCCCGCGGCGTACCTGTACCTTGCAGGGTAATAGTCTGCGTCGGAGTTGTAGTTACGATAGTTGAACCCGAAAATGAAATACCATCGACTTCGTTGGTTTGCATCTCTATCGTTGAGCCGATAGAAGCGGCTTGAACATTGATTGTTACGGAAATTGTCTGCGGGCCGTGAGCCGGGTCGGAGCCGATTTGCTCGTCTTCAAAATACATGCCGTTTACCACTGTTTTGGAGCAGTCCATGGTGAAATTGCGCGGAATAGTCATATCTTTTACCGGAATAGTAAAAGAACAAGTACCGGAGCCGCCGCTAATAGTCAGCGTAAAACTGTCTGTTTGAGGGTCAATCGGCTGTCCTGTTCCGGGAATAGTCAGCGCAAAACTACCTTCGGAATAGAAATTTCCAACCTGCTCGAAGAAGTAACCGTTATCGGGATTTGAGGTAGCCGTAATGGAGTAAGAGCCGGAGCGGGTAACGTTTACAATATTGAGTTTCAAATAATGCGAATTGTCGAGCGAAACTCCGTTGCCGTAACTGCCTCTAACCTCTACGCTGCTGCAATCCACTTCGAAAATGGCTTTTTGTGCGCCTTTTTGCAGGGGCGCCCATTTTTCGCCGTCCCAATAATAGATGCCGGCGTCGAGGTTATTCGCTTCATCATCGGTAAGATTGTAAACGAACAGGCCTTTGTGAGCCTGCCGTACCGCGGCGCTTAACGACTGCGCATCGGAAACCGAATACATCGGCGCCAGCAAGGTATCGCTGACCAAAGCCACGCGCGGAAGTCCAATTCCCTGCGTGGCATTTACCTGTCCGGCCGAAGTTGCGTCGTCAACGGATTTCACTTGCAAAAGCGCTCCTGTAACGGCCTTTTCGTCCAAACCTACGGTTATCGGGCCGGCAATGTACGGTTCCCAAGCAACGGTGTCGGCTTCCCAAACCAGCACTTTTCCGGTTGCGCCTTCGCGGATGCCCACTTTATAGGGACTTGCGTCGTTTCCTAAACCGGCTCTGACTAATCCCCTGCCGGCAATAACGTCTAAAATTTCATTGCCGACAAGCCTGTCCTGGTTGGCGCCATGCACCTGTTCGAGGTCGCTTCCGGTAGCAAGCGGCTCCCACGAACTGCCGTTGAGAAAATAAAATCCTACTGCCGTTATCTTGTCCATTGTGGAAGGAATTGCGATTCCATCGTCAGTATTAGGCAGTGATGAAACGAAAATCAGAGTGCCTCTTGCCGCTCCGCCCAAAGCGGGGTAGGTATTGGCTATCATCTTATTTTTCAGTTCATTACCTGTCATTGAAGGTATTACAAGGCCGTCGCGGCTTGTTGCGTCGGAAGCCTTGCCGATAAGGTCGAGAGTTGCTCTCGGTGTGCTGTTTGCGCCGATAGTTACTTGCGCTGTTAGTTTGTTCACTACACCCATAGTGAGGAGTGCAATGAAAATAAAATATATTTTTTTCATTTTATTGCTTAATAATTTGTATAATAAAGTCTGATTGTTGTCGCTAAATTTCAAGAGTTCGTGATAAGGGCGGAGCCTTTATCACAATACGGTGGGCGGAGGACGCCTCACCGGCCGGCAAGGGCAGCAGGTAGAATTGTGGATTTGGCGGACATTAGCGAAGCCGTCCGACTGTAAAGACAAATCATTGAAAGTAAGATTCTTTACAGTTGCAAGATTCCATTTTTTGAAATGATGGTTATTGACGGCTGCACAGACCGTTTTGTCGAAGCCTGTCCCGTATTGGGCTGTCCTGTTGGATGAGTTAACGCTTTGTAATCCTGTTGCTTCGGCAATTTTAACAACTCTGATATTCCTTACCTTTACAACATTATTCTTTTTGTTTTTTTTCTGCTTGGCTTTGTTTTCGGCGATTACGCTCTTATAATCGCCTTCGTCGCTGATGACCGTTATTGCATTACATTCGACGGGAGTACCGTCAATGTTCAGCGTTGCGCCTTCGTCGATTATCACTTTAACGTCGGAACCAATATAGACTTGTGGAAACAAATGGGTCGGAATCAAAAAAATGGCATAAAAAGCAACAGCCTTTACTCCTTGGAGTAATCGCCGCATAAATTTCATATTTACCCTGACCACTGTTAGCCTGTTATTGTTCATACCGTTAGTTAGTTTAGATTGACACATTTAAAATGACAATCTTTTAACTCTTTTTGACCGTTAGTTGCACTTTCAGGCACAAAGGTAAATGCTTTTTTCAGAATAATTATTATCAATTTGCTTTTTTATTCTGTAATTTTCGATAAATTTCATTAAATTGATAAATATTCATATTTATATACTAAAAACTTTTTTTGCCATTTCAAAAAAAATACCATACCTTTGCACCTTAATAACAAATATATGAAGAAAACGAGTATCTGTCTGATATTAAGTATTTTATTCACGTTCAGCGCATTGGGGCAAGCCTCCGAAACCGGCTCGCAAGCCGCGCAAACCGAAAAATCACCCTCGATGATAGAAAAAGTTGTTTCGTGGTATGCCGACAATATGAATTATGCCACAGTTACGCTGTTGATGACGGTCGAGAGTTCGTTCATCCCCTTTCCTTCCGAAGTCGTAATTCCGCCCGCAGCCTACAAAGCCTCGCAGGAAAACAGCGGAATGAGCCTGCCGTTAGTTGTGCTGTTCGCTACTCTGGGAGCGCTTCTCGGCGCAATTATCAACTATTTTCTGGCTCTCTGGCTTGGACGGCCTGTTATTTACCGCTTCGTCGAGAGCAGAATAGGCCGGATGTGCCTGTTGAGCAAAGAGAAAGTCGAAAAAGCCGAAAAATATTTTACCGAACACGGAAAAATTTCAACCTTTATAGGCCGTTTGGTGCCGGTTATCCGACAGTTAATTTCGCTGCCGGCCGGCCTCGCACGAATGAACATGGGCGTTTTTGCGCTTTACACTGCGCTCGGAGCGCTTATATGGAACATTATTCTGGCCGCTATCGGCGCTATTGCCGGCCAGAACAGCGATTTGATTGAAAAATATTATTCCGAACTCTCGTGGATTTTCGCGGGTCTGGGAGCGCTTTTTGTACTTTACCTGCTCTACAACGGCTTTCGGAAACGTCCCGCAAAATGACAGAAGAGCGCAAAATCACCGACTGGCTCCCGACGACGAAAAAAGAAATTGAGCAGCGGGGCTGGGATTATATCGACGTTATCCTGTTTTCGGGCGACGCATACATTGACCATCCTTCCTTCGGAGCGGCCGTCATCGGACGCTGCCTCGAAGCGATGGGGTTGCGCGTGGCCATAGTTCCGCAGCCCAACTGGCGCGACGATTTGCGCGATTTCCGCAAACTTGGCGAACCCCGCCTGTTTTTCGCCGTTTCGGCCGGAGCAATGGATTCTATGGTCAATAAATATACGGCTAACAAGCGGTTGCGCTCCGACGACGCCTACACGCCCGACGCCCGCATCGACCTGCGGCCGGAATATCCGACCATAGTTTATACTCAAATCCTGAAAAAACTTTTTCCCGAAAAGCCGGTAATCATCGGCGGTATAGAGGCTTCGATGCGCCGGCTGGCGCATTACGACTACTGGCAAGACCGTCTTTTGCCTTCTATAATCGCAAGTTCGGGAGCCGATTTGCTGTTCTACGGCGCGGGCGAAAAAGCCCTGTCCGCTTTCGTCAAAGCCTTGAAAAACGGAAAAAAAACCGGCGAAATAGACAATATCCCGCAAACAGTATTTTTCAAAGATAAATATGCTGAAAATGAGCAGGATATAATCCTGTCGCCTTACGAAAACTGTCTGAAAGACAAACGCCTTCAAGCGGCCAACTTCCGCAAGATAGAGGAACAATCCAACAGACTAAATGCCAACAGATTAATACAAAAAACAGGCAATGGATTTGTAATTGTCAATCCGCCCTATCCGCCGATGACTTCCGCCGAACTCGACGCCTGTTACGACCTGCCTTACACCCGCCTGCCCCATCCGCGCTACCGCGACAAGCGGATTCCGGCCTACGAGATGATTCGGCACTCGGTAACTCTGCACCGCGGCTGCTTCGGCGGCTGCGCTTTTTGCACCATTTCGGCTCATCAGGGCAAATTTATTGCATCGCGCTCAAAAGAATCTATCCTGAAAGAAGTTAAAGCCGTAACCGAAATGCCTGATTTCAAGGGCTATTTGAGCGATTTAGGCGGCCCGTCGGCCAATATGTACGGGATGAACGGACGAAATTTGGAAATCTGCTCCAAATGCGGCAAACCCTCGTGTATTTTCCCGAAAGTCTGCAAAAACCTGAACGCCGACCACCGTCCTTTGCTCGAAATTTACCGCGAAGCCGACAAGATTGCCGGAGTAAAGAAAACCTTTATCGGCAGCGGAGTTCGCTACGATTTATTGGTAAACCGCTACGAGGACGGCGAACTGAACCGCGCCGCCGCCGATTATGCCCGCGAACTGATAGAGCGGCACGTTTCCGGCCGTTTGAAAGTGGCTCCCGAACATACTTCCGACGCTGTTTTGGAATGTATCCGCAAGCCTTCTTTCGCGCTGTTTTACGAATTTCGCAAGATTTTTGAGCGCATAAACCGCGAGAAAGGCCTCAATCAGCAGTTGATTCCTTATTTTATAAGTTCTCATCCGGCCTGTACCGAAACGGATATGGCCGATTTGGCGGTAACAGTCCGCAATCTTGATTTTCATCCCGAACAGGTTCAGGATTTTACCCCAACTCCGATGACGCTTTCCACCGAAATTTATTATACCGGCTTGCATCCATATACCTTAAAACCCGTTTACACAGCGCGAAGCAAGAACGAGAAACTCGCTCAACGCAAATATTTTTTCTGGTATAAAAAGGAGTTCCGCGACGACATTATCCGCTCGCTAAACCGGCTTAAACGCCCGGATTTGATTCGGAAATTGTTTGGAAAATAAAAAATTGCTATCTTTGCACGAACAAATTTCTAATTTTATGAAAAAGGTATTATTGATTTTTATTGCGGGAATTGCGCTTGCAGCCTGCAATCAGAAAAAAGAATGTTGTGCCGGACAGGCCGCTCCTTCAAAGGCGCAGGTCGTTTACGACAACATTATGAGCCGCCGAAGCATACGCGCGTACAAACCCGACGCAGTATCGAAAGCGCAGATGGATACTCTGCTCCGCTGCGGAATAAACGCTCCAAGCGCGATGAACGCCCAAACATGGCAGGTGCGTGCAATCTTGAATCAGGATTTGATGGCTAAAATCAGGGCATTAGACCCCGATTTTTCGCGCGGCGCACCCAATCTTATCATTATTGCAGCAGAAAAAGGCAGCGATATCGGCAAAATTAATTGCAGCCTGCTGACCGAAAACATCCTGTTGATGGCTAATGCAATGGATTTGGGAACTGTTGTGCTGGGAAGTTTTGCAGGAGTTATTCAAAAGCCGGAAGCCAAGGAAGTTATCGCTCAATTTGGATTGCCCGAAAATTACGAGCCGATTTACGCAATCGCAGTAGGCTATCCTGACGAAAGTCCCGACGCCCGCGAACGCGACGCATCGAAAGCCGTGATTATTGAGTAAAATCAGTTTGCAGTCATCTTTTTGATGATGCTGTATGCTTCTGGAATGCCGAGTTCGCCGGCCCGGCTTAAATCTTCTATGCCGTTTTTGGCGTCGCCCGTATATAGCCGGGTCAGGCCGCGGTTGTACCACGCCTCGGCAAAGTCGGGATTGCGGCTGATTGCTTCGTCGTAATCGCGAATTGCCTGCTGATAGTCTTTTTGGGTGCAGAAAATATTGCCTCGGTTGAACCACGCGAACACAAAATCGGGATTCTGCTCTATAATCTTCTCATAATCAGAGAGAATCAAATCGAACAGATAGCCGCCTGCTCTTGGTTCCGAATCGGGATTTTTGGCAGTTGCAGCCTGCCGGGCGATTGCCGTGCGGTTCATTCCGGTCTGGATATTGAGCGAGAGGTCGCTGACTTCTTTCGAGGGACTTTGGTTATACCGTTCTATTTCAAGCAGTTTGTAATTGATTACCGCCCTGTTGAACCGAGCCAAAGCAAAATCGGGATGGGCGGCAAGCAGGCGGTTGAGGTCCTGAACGGCTTCCTGCAAATTCTGAACCACCATATAGTCCATTGCGCGGCCGAATCGGGCGTCGAGGTTGTTTGAATCGCGCTCCAAAACAAGCGAATAATCGTCTATCGACTTGAAATGATATTCTATTTGCCGGTCGGAAAGGGCGGCTTCGTCTTCGGTAATTTTGAGTTGCATTTTCATTGCCCGTTTTGCGTTGTAATCGGCCAACAGGCGGCTGTAACGGGCTGCGGTACGGTCAATTTCGTCCGATTTTTCGTAATAGGTAACGACAAATTGCGGTCGCAGTTCGACTTTAACCTGCTTGTCCTGAACGCGCCCCTTAATCTCGCTGTTGTACGATGCCGAAGATTCTTCTTCCTTGTCGTAAACCATCAGGCGGTTGAATTTTTCTATATTTTTATCCGATTTTTCGCGGGTATTTTTTTCGTCGTTTTCGGCAGTAACTGCTTCATCATCGGGATTTTTGTCGAAAATTCCTTTTCCGGTAACGACTTTCCCGCTCTGTCGTTCTTTTTTCAATTTCTGTTCAAGTTCGTAAGCGTACCAGTAATCCTTGTCGCCGCCTTTCGCGTCGCCGCTTTTGCGCTTGACTTCGGAACGCAGCATATAGCCCGAAATGAAGTAGGGATATTCTTCAAGCACAGTGTTGATGTCGGCCAACGATTCTTGGTAACGGCGGGCTTCTTCGTTCAGCAGGGCGCGGTTGTAAATGGCCATAAAGTTGTCAGGCTCGTTTTTGATTACCTCGTTGAAATCCTCTATCGACTTGTAAACGTCGCCAATCTGGGCACGCAGCAGGCCGCGGTTGTAATGCGCAATAGTGTTCTTCGGGTCGAGAATCATCACGGCGTCGTAATCGCTCATTGCTCCGCGAAGGTCGTTGAGCGAATAGCGAATCAGGCCGCGGTTGATGTAAAAACCGACCTGTTTGGGCAGCAGGCGGATTGCCTCGTCGTAATCGGCCAGCGCTTCGCGGTATTTTGCCTGATTGTAATACAACATTCCGCGTTGAGCGTAAGTCGAGGCGTTGAACTTGTCCATTTTCAAGGCTTTGTCGAAATCTTCAAAAGCCTTGACGGTATCGCCCTTATCAACATAAATTGCTCCGCGGGTAAGGTAAGCCTGCATATAATTAGGCTGATAATCAATCAGTTGGTTCATTGTCGCGATAGCCGAATCGAAATCTTTTTCCTGAACGTATGCAATGCCCTTATTTATAAGCATTTGCTTATCTTCCGGCATTTCTTCGAGGCCGTGGTTGTAATCGTCGATGGCGGCCTTGTAATTGCCCATATACTGATTCGCAATTCCCCGCAGAAGGTAGGCTCTGACGAGGAAAGGATTGATTTCGAGGCAGGCCGTCAGGTCTTTTTCCGCTCCGGAATAGTCGTCAAGATTCAGTTTGGCTAATGCGCGGTAAAGGTAAGGCTCGGCCAAATTGGGCTTTGCCGCGATAACCTGGTTGAAATACTGAATGGAAAGTATGTAATCTTCAAAATACAGGGCGTTTCGGCCAACGGCAAGCACTTTGTCGGTATTTATTTGTGCCGGAGCCTGCGTTGCAATGCCTGCTGCGAGCAGGAAAAGGGCAAGTATTTTTCTGATTTTCATATTTTCCGTCCGTATTATTTTTTATTTTGACTTATTTTCTGGGCGCAGGTTTAACCCGATACGAACAGTTTACGTCGCCTTTCATTATTTTGTTCAGTTTCGAGCGAATCATCTGTTTGCGGATTCCGGGCAGGCGGTCAACGAACATTATTCCGTCCAAATGGTCGTATTCGTGCTGGATGACGCGTGCCTTATAACCCTCGAAAACCTCGTCGTGAGGCTGCAAATTCTCGTCCAAATACTGAATACGGATTCTGAATTGCCGAGGCACTTTTTCGTGAATTTTTGGAATCGAGAGGCAGCCTTCTTCCACAGCCTGCTCCTCGCCGTCGCGCTCGATGATGTGAGCGTTGATAAACACTTTTTTGAACCCTTTGAGCGTGGGGTCGTCTTTTGAAATAGAATCGGTATCGATGACCAAAATGCGGTCTTCGAGGCCGATTTGCGGTGCGGCCAATCCAACTCCGTCGGCCTTGTACATTGTTTCGAACATATTGTCTAACAAATCTTTAAGGCCGGGATAATCGAGCGGAATATCCTTCGTTTCTTTCCTCAAAATCGGATGACCATATAAATAAACAGGTAAAATCATAATCTTTTTGCTTCCATAAAGGACTGTAATAATATTGTCGCGCTGATTTCATCGACCAAAGCCTTGTCCTGACGGGCTTTTTTTTTCAGGCCGCCGTCGAGCATCGCCCGATGAGCCAGAACGGATGTAAATCGTTCGTCGAACATTTTAATCTCTTTGTTGGGGAAAGCCTGTTGCAGTTTGCGTTTGAAAGTCAGCGCCCTGTCCATATTTTCCGAAGGCGAGTAGTCCATTTGGCGGGGTTCGCCAAGCAGGAACATTTCGACTTCGTTTTCTGCGGCATAGCGTTTCAGGAACTCGATAACCTCGCTGCTGGCCAGCGTTGTAAGCCCGCCTGCAATGATTTTCATCGGGTCGGAAACGGCAATTCCCGTCCGCTTTTTCCCGTAATCTATGGCAACAATTCTTCCCATTGAGGGTGCAAAGATAATAATTTTATCTTGATTTCAGTCCCTGTAAGGCGGGAAAAATCCTGTTTCAGGTATAATTTTGCCAAATTTAAGCAAGTTTAACTCTTTGAACGCTTTTTCGTTATGAATATAACGCCAAGTACTGAACTGAAACCGAAGGTCGGAAAAGTGCGCTTTGAAGAGAAATAGCGTATCGTTGCGCCCCGACAGCCCGCCGCCGAAATGAACATAGCGGAAGCCCTTCCTCGCGCCGTACTCGCGGACATTGCTCCAAACGGCTTTCAGGGGGCTGATGTCGAGAAATTCGGTTTTTGTAGCCGCTAAATGCGTCTGGATTATGCCGTTACAGCGCGAATTGAGCGAACCGGCGATGATTTTGCCGTCTTTCTCTGCCACAAGCAAAAACGAAGGAATTGTCGCCAAAAATTTTAAGAAATACTCTTTCGGGAAAAAGTAAAACGGCGCAGCCCCTACCCTTTTCATATTTTCGTAATAAATCTCGATAAAGGCCTCAATATCAGCACTATTTTTGGCTTCGCGGACAGAGACATTTTCCTTTTCCAACAAGACAAGAGCCTGTTTCAAGGAATGGGTGTATTGCGCAAATTGTTCTGATTCAGGTTGTTTCAAGTCAATGGCAACTGTCAAATTTTCTTTTTTTATTTTTCCAAGTCCGCCAAGCAGCGCATTTCCGGCCGGCAAAAGGGGATGAAGGCGGGAAAAAGCGGTAACAATGCGGTTTTCGTCAAAAAACTGGCGTAAATTCTGCTGAAAATCCGTAATAAACTCATTATCAACGGCTTCTTGACTAATAATTGCACCGGCATATCCGTAAACCGAAGTCGCATCGCAATAATCGGAGCCTTCTATTTTCCTGATTATCAGCGGCAAAGCACATGATTGCCCGTTTTTGGAATGAGAAATGAGAACAGGTTTTCCAAAATCGTAGAGCAAATGGCAAGCCGAAAGGTGGTAAAAATCGTAATTCCCTGTGGCTCTGACTGTTTCATCCCATTTCTTCGTATTTTCAAGTCCGATTATTTCCATAGTTTTTCGCGTATTCGTTTTTCAATAAGCGTTTTTCTCGCCCTTGAACATATTAAGTATCGTAACCAAAATGATTTTCAGGTCGAGGATGAACGACCAGTTTTCGAGATACCATACGTCGTAGCGGATTCGGCCTTCCATCTGGTCCATGGTGCGGGTTTCGCCGCGATAGCCGTTAACCTGCGCCCAGCCGGTAATTCCGGGCTTTATCAGGTGTCGAACCATATATTTGTCTATCACAGAGGAATATAGTTCGGTATGCTTCAACATGTGCGGACGCGGGCCTACGACGCTCATATCGCCTTTCAGAACGTTGTAAAACTGCGGAATTTCGTCGAGGTTTGAGCGACGCAAAAACTGTCCGATAGCGGTTGTCCGCGGGTCGCCTTTCTCGGCCTGTTTCTCGTCGGCTTCTTCATTTCGGCGCATTGAGCGGAACTTGTAACACTCAAAATTTTTGCCGTAAATTCCGGTTCGAGTTTGTTTAAAAATGACCGGCCCGGGCGACGAAAGTTTGATGATTATCCCGAAAATAATGTATAAAATCGGAAAAATCGCTATCAAGAAAATCAGCGAGAAAATTATATCGAATGTCCGCTTGAAGAAACGGTTTACGATAAATTGCAGCGGCTCGTGCCGAACGGCCATAACCGGAACCGCTTCTATGCTTTCAAGCACCAACTGCTTTTTCACGTAGCGCGAAAATTCTGGAACGATATAAAAGCGAATCATATTTTTTTCGCAGAAATTGAAGATGCGTAAAATCTTCTCATCCTGCGAGTTAGGCAGCGTACAATAAATTTCGTCAACATCGTTGTCGAGCGCAAATTTTTCTACTTCGTGCGTCATCCCCAGATAGTTCGGTAAACTGTTCTTCAACAGCACGTTATCATCAAAAAATCCGAAAATATAGTAACCGTAGGCCATTTCTTTTTTCATTTCTGCATACAGGTTCATTCCGTTTTTCCCGGCTCCGACGATTATTACCCGCTTGAAATTGCGGCCTTTTTTGCGGTACAGTTTCAGTGATTCGCGGGTTACAACCCTGTATAAAGTAAAGGCAATCAGCAAGATAGCGTAATAGACGACAATGAAATAGCGCGGCAGGACGTCGGTATCCAATTTCAGGAAATAGAGGCCGGCAAGGAAAATGATGGCGTGGAGCGCCACTAAGTAAATCGAGCGCTGGATAACCTTGTCGATAAACATTACAGGTTTGTATATTTTTACCGGCACGAAATAGACGGCAAAAATATAACTCAAATTCAGCAGCAGCACAATCAGGCGCAAATTTGCCATTTCCTGCCCGCCCGGCTGCAACCATTTAAAAATGATATAAAAAGTTAAATTAAAGATGAATAAATCGCCGATTATTATCAGCCATTTAATCATAAAGCCGTATCTTGTCTTTTCTTTTACCATAAAAACATATCGGATAAACAGCCGATATTCAAACAGTTAATATTAATTTTTCCCCTTTCGGGGCGTGTTTTCTCTCAAAAAGTTGTGCAAATTTAAGATTTATTGGGGATATAGACAAAAAAAGCGCCCAAAATTTTGAGCGCTTTTCGTAATTTTTTCCGCAATGACAGATTATTTATTAGTCATTATTACTACGCGATTCCAGTTGTTTTGAGCATAGGGTTGAACTGTATCGCCATGCCATTCGACACTAATCTTTTCGGACGGGATGTTGTACTTGGTCATAAGTTCCTTTGCAACAGCCTGTGCGCGTCTCTTCGAGATGTCGAGGTTGTACTTCGGATTGCCGGTTTTAACGTCGGCATAACCAATAACTTTAATGTTCTCGCCGGTATTCTTTACAAATTCAGCGGTGTTGTAAACGCTAATCTGCTGATTTGCATCGATTTTGTCGCTGTCGAGGCGGAAGAATACTACGTTAGGAACATAGTTGATTTCGTTAACCGGAACAACGGGCGCAACTTTCGGACATTCGGGGCATGAAACCGGACGTTTAGACAGGTTTGCATTTTCCGCACGCAAAGAATTGAGTTTGTTGTTCAGGTCGTCGATAAGACCATAATCCATCGGCTCTACTGCATCGAAACCAACTTTACCGAGTTTGAACGTCAAGCCGCCTTCGAGAGCAAAGACTGCCTCGTTGCTGGCTTTCTGAACTGCGCGGTCGAAATAGTCAGGCACTAACTGCACGCCGAGGTCGAAATCGAGGCTGACTCTCTTGCTGAAAGCATAGCCGAAATTAAAACCGGAATTAACCGACAAAGCATCCGAATAACGGTTGTAATTCGAGATTCCATTGTCATAATTAGTTACAGGAACTGTCTGGTCGCCCTGCAAACGGCGGGTAAATCCAAGTCCAATGTAAGGACCGAAATTGAATTTCTTTTCGGGAACTCCCCAATAGTTCATCCAATTCCACATGGCGTCCAAATGTACATTGTAATACTTGAAATGCTGCATGATGTCGCCGGCATTTTCAAAGCCGTGAAGAGAACCGCCCTGCGCTTTCAGGCGAAGTCCCCAGTAGGGATTGAACAGTTTGCCGACCGAAACGGTAGGCATCAACGTAATGCGGCTTAAAAAGTTGCCTTGCATTTCATCGAAGTCGCCTTGCATCACCTGCCCGCCGGCTCCAACATGAATAAACCAATTTTCACCTGCCCCGCTGTGTTTGTAGGCAGTCAGGTATCCGGGCTGCGTACTGGTGTAGGGGTGCGATTCCTGCGCGAAAGTAGAAAACCCACACAGAGAAACTAATACACTAAATAGAAAGATTTTCGTTCTCATAATTTAACAAATTTGAATTTATAATTTAATATTTTTTCCTTTCTGTTTTTCCTAAATAATTACTGCAAAAACCGTTCCAAAGATAATGATATTTATTTTCCAAACAAAAAAAAAGTGTTTTTTTTAATAAAATCGTTATAAATTAGACGTTTTTTACTCAAAATAGTTTAAAATCCTGTACCCTCCTTCTTTTAAATATGCTTCTTTTTTCATCTCGCGCACGTCGCTACGCATCATATCCGCTATCAAAGTTGGCAGAGTATATTGGGGCTGCCACGACAATTTTTCACGCGCTTTTGTCGCATCGCCAATCAAAAGTTCCACTTCGGTAGGCCGGAAATATTCGGGGTCAACCTTTATAACAGCCTCATTTATGCGGCTTTTAATGCCGGGAAGAAATGATTCGCCGATTTTTTCGGCAAAAATATTTTCATCAACTGCGTCGATTAATCCGGTTTCGGCAACTCCTGAACCTGAAAATCTGACAGTTATTCCTATTTCTTTGAATGCCATTGAGATAAAGTCGCGGATGGTGGTTGTAACTCCGGTTGCAATCACGTAATCATCCGGTTCTGCCTGTTGCAGAATAAGATACATCGCTTTTATGTAGTCTTTGGCGTGTCCCCAGTCGCGTTTGCTCGACAGGTTGCCCATATAGACTTCTTTCTGGATTCCGAGCGCGATACGCGAGAGGGCGCGGGTTACTTTTCGGGTAACGAAAGTTTCGCCTCTCAACGGCGATTCGTGGTTGAAAAGTATTCCGTTGCAGGCGAACATTTTGTAAGCCTCTCTGTAATTGACAGTTATCCAGTATGCGTAAAGTTTTGCGCAGGCGTATGGGCTTCGGGGATAAAAGGGCGTGGTTTCCTTTTGCGGGATTTCCTGCACCAGACCGTAAAGTTCCGAAGTCGAGGCCTGATAAATTCTTGTTTTTTCGGTCAGATTGAGCAGCCGCACCGATTCGAGGATTCGGAGGGTGCCGAGGCCATCGACGTTTGCCGTGTATTCCGGGGTATCGAAACTGACTTTTACGTGGCTCTGGGCGGCGAGGTTGTATATCTCGTCGGGCTGAATTTCGCCGATAATCCGCGTAAGATTCATAGAATCGGTCATATCGCCGTAATGCAGTATCAAATTCCTGTCCGTCAGGTGCGGGTCTTGATACAGGTGGTCGATTCGGTTAGTGTTGAACAGCGATGCGCGACGTTTTATGCCGTGTACCGTATATCCTTTTTTTATCAGGTATTCCGACAGATATGCTCCGTCCTGTCCTGTAATTCCGGTAATTAATGCCGTTTTTGCCATTTATTTTGTTTTTAATTTTTTCAGATACCAGTCGTATAGTAATCCGACTCCTTCTTCTATCTCGATTTTGTGCTTCCAGCCGAGGTTGTGAAGTTTCGAGGGGTCGGTAAGTTTGCGCATTGTGCCGTCGGGTTTTTCGCTGTTGAAGACGAATTTTCCGTTGTAACCGACTGTTTCGGCCGTCAATTCGGCCAAATTGCGGATGCTGATTTCTTTTCCTGTTCCGATGTTGATATGTGTGTTCCGCACCTCTTTTTCGTTGGAAATCAGGTCTTTGAAATCGACTTTTTCCATGATGAAAACGCAGGCGTCGGCCATTTCTTCGCTCCAAAGAAATTCGCGGAGCGGTTTGCCGCTGCCCCAAATCTCAACGCTTCCGGATGTAATGCCGTATTTGTTTAATTTTCCGATAATTGCGTCTTTTTCGGCTTCGCCGTTCACTCCTTCTACCGGAAGATGGCTGAAATCGTTTCGGATGGCGTCCCAATCGTTTTCCATAAGGCATTTTGCCAAATAAACCTTGCGCAAAATGGCAGGCATAACGTGCGATTTTTCGAGGTCGAAATTGTCGTTAGGCCCGTAAAGATTGGTTGGCATCACCGAAATATAGTTTGTTCCATATTGGAGGTTGTAACTTTCGCACATTTTTATTCCGGCTATTTTCGCTATTGCGTAAGGCTCGTTGGTGTATTCGAGAGGAGCCGTCAGCAGGCAGTTTTCGCTCATCGGTTGAGGGGCTTCGCGGGGATAAATGCAGGTGGAACCGAGGAAAAGCAGTTTTTTTACTCCTGACAGATACGAGGCGTGAATCACATTGTTCTGAATTTGAAGATTTTCGTAGATAAAACGGCCCCGATAGGTGTTGTTGGCCACAATTCCACCCACGCGGGCTGCGGCAAGGAAAACATAATCGGGTTTTTCATTTTCAAAAAAACTGATAACTTTTTGTTGGTCAAGCAAATCCAACTCGCTGTGGGTGCGCAGCAGCAGATTTTCGTAACCTTTCTCCGCCAAGTTTCTTGTTATCGCAGAACCGACTAAACCCCGGTGGCCTGCGACGTATATTTTTGCTTTTCCGTCCATACTATATTTGTAATCGCCCGCAAAGGTAAGTTATTTTTTTAGATTTATACAAATGAATATCAAAAAATCGTCAAAAGTTTTTAAAAACTGTACTCGCCGGCGCTTAAAATCCGCTCATTTCCGTCCGGAAATACAAATTTGGCCGTCATTCCGAAGGGAATTGAAACAGAATATTTTACCTTGCCGTTTTCCTTTATCCAGCCGCTTTTTACCCTGCCAAACGGAGTTTCGACCGAAGCGCTGCAATGCGAAAGCCGCTCGACAAGCCGGGGTTTTATCAGGATTTGAGCGACCTCGGCATATTCGCCTATTCCGGCCAAACCTTTGATAAAAAATGCGGAAATACCTGTGTATGAGGTATGTATGACGGTGGAATTGGGCTGGTCGATTTCCCACATTTCGGGAAAAGTCGTGCAGTCGTTTTCAAGAAAATAGCCGTAACCCGGATAGGTTGTTTTTGCCAAAATATCGGCCAACAGCGCAAAAGCGGCGGAATCCTGCAAAACGGTTTTGTAGAACGGATAACGCCCGAAACTACCGATATTGATGAAACCCTGCTCCCGCAACCGGTTTTCGAGGTACTGCCCTACCCTTGTTTTCAGGCTGTCGGGAACGATTCCGGCATATAGCGCAAAGGCGGTGCGCACCTGGTCGCAATTTTGATAACTTCCGATTTCCGGTTTGTAATATTTTTGGTGCAAGGCCTTGCGCAGGGTGGACAATTTTGTTTTAAGACGCTCAATTTCAGACTGTTCGCGACCAAGTTCCCCGGCTGCTTCAATCATAAAATCGAGGGTTGCGGCATAAACGCAATTATTGAAAAACAGGGCTTCTTCGGTTTCGCCGTACTCAAAAACCGGGCCGGGACTTACCCATTCGCCGAGAAAATAACCCTCTTTATCATAAGGAGTTAGCATATCGTTTTTTACATATTTTTCTAAAAATCCGAGCCATTTTACGGCTGTCGGCCAAGCCGTTTCCAAAATTCTGCGGTCGCGGCAAATGCGGTAATGCTCTACCGCAATATTCAGTATTGATGCGCCATTGAGCGCACAACCGTACATCTGGCTGATTTGGGGCGCGACATTGTTGATAAATCCGTCGGAATACTGAACATCAGCCCAATCGCGGACATTTTTCACGCAGTAGGCCGAGGAATTAAAACAAGGCAAGGCAAGTCCCCAGAGCGTTTGCCAAGCCCCTTCGGGGCCGTATCCGAGGCGCTCGCGATTCGGACAATCGACGGTAACTCCTTCTGTATGGCACATTTGAAAGGTATATTTATCCATATCGAAAATCCTGTTGTAAAGGCTGTCGGAACTGTCGAAAGCGGCAGTAAAATCCGGAGCCGAAGAAATGGCTAAACCCTTGACGCTCTGCAAATCAGAGGCTTTGCGCAACCCGCGGAAATGGATGTAGCGGCCGGCAAAAAAATTGAACCGGTTGCGGAAAGTTTCGCCGTCTTCGCCACGTGCAATGTAGATTTGACGCTGTTTTTGCTCCTCAATAACGTAATCGCCTACGCCGTAGGTTGCGCGGACAAATTTCGGATTCCGGTCGCGCATCGATACCATAATTTCCACAGTATCGCCCGCTTGCAGGCCATTGAAACTCGCTTCGAGAAAGCCGGTAAAATCCTTTCCCATATCGGCGCGGTAAATTGTATTTCCCATAGAATCAGGTATTTCCGTAATATTTTTCGCGCCTATTGTTTCAATAATTTTTGTCGGGTCGGTCATTTGAGCGGACAAAACAGGCTCATTTTCAAACTGTTGCAGCGAAGCATTTTGCCAATCGCCGTCGTCGAAATCAATATTTGCCCATTTGTCGGTAAAACGGCGTCCGTCAACGAGTTCGCCGCCCATATCCATAAAATCGAAACGCCCGATATTGCGGCTGTAACTTTCGCTGCATTTCCAAGTTGTATCGGTGGAAAGCGAAAATTTTTCCTCTGCATCATAGACTTGCAGCAGGAGCGCCCGACGCGATTTCCGCTTAAAATATGCGTTCAAAGTCCATCCGGGGGCGTAATTGACGGCAATCACATTTTTGCCTTTTTTCAGGAATTTAGAGATGTCGTAAGTGATGTACAAAATCCGCTTGTCGATTCGCGAAATAGCAGGGGCAAGCGCAATATCGCCTGTCTTTGAGCCGTTTACGTACAGTTCGTGATAGCCGGAAGACGCCAAATAGGCAAAAACCGTTTCGGGAACCGCGTCAAGTTCAAAAGTTTTGCGGAACCAAACCTGCTTTTCCGGCACAGTATCAGGCATATAAATCCATTTTCCCTGCCAGTCGGATTTGGCAAGTCCGGTTGTGAAACTTGCTGCCTCACTTTTGCAGCAGCGCTTTAAATCTTTTTCATAAACACTTACATACCAGCGATATACAGAGTTTGATTTCAAAATTCCGGCAGGCAGAAAGCAAAATTGTTGTTCGCTCTCGACTATTCCACTGTCCCACAATATTTTATCATTATTTTTTAAGACGAGACGGTATGCTTTTTGCTTTCCGGTTTCGCTTTTACCCTCGACTTTCCAAGTCAAACGCGGCGAAAAATCCTTATAATCAAGCATTTGCCCGTTCTGATACGGGTTGTCGATTCCGAGCGGTTCGGTAAGATATTCGCAACGCAGGGCGTAAATCTTCAAATCCGCCTTATTAGCGCAAGATGAAGCAATTAAAGCCAAAAGCAGGGATAGAAAAAATGTTTTTTTCATAAATTTTCAGATTTGAGGACAAAGATAGGTATTTTTTCTTGAAATTTGCCCTGCATTTGCGCTCCAATTTTAAAATTAAAATTCTTTTTCTTACTTTTGCGTAATTTTTCAAACAAAACAAAATTAATACCATTGATGGAAAAAGAAGAAAAAACGCTCGGATTACCCGAAAACGCCTACCGGGAACTGAAAGAAGGCGAAGAGTATAAGCCGGTTATGACGCCGCAACGCACGTGGCCGGAAGTCAATCCATGGTCGGTTACATGGGGAATCCTTATGGCAGTCCTGTTTTCGGCGGCCGCCGCCTACCTCGGCCTGAAAGTCGGCCAGGTTTTTGAAGCGGCAATCCCGATTGCCATTATCGCCGTAGGGCTTTCGTCGGCTACGAAACGCAAAAATTCGCTCGGCGAAAATGTTATCATCCAGTCGATTGGAGCAAGTTCGGGAGTAATTGTGGCAGGCGCAATTTTCACTTTGCCGGCCATTTACATTTTGCAGGAAAAATATCCCGACCTGACAGTCAATTTTTTGCAGGTTTTCATCAGTTCCGCGCTCGGCGGCGTGCTTGGAATCCTGTTTCTGATACCGTTCCGCAAATATTTTGTGTCGGAAATGCACGGCAAATATCCCTTTCCCGAAGCCACTGCCACTACGCAGGTGCTGATTTCGGGCGAAAAAGGAGGCGAACAGGCTAAACCGCTGATTGTAGCCGGACTTATCGGCGGCCTTTACGATTTCATAGTTTCATCTTTCGGCTGGTGGAACGAGGTAATTACTACCCGCATCGTCGGCGTAGGCGAAACTCTGGCCGAAAAAGCAAAATTAGTTTTCAAGGTCAATTCCGGAGCCGCCGTTTTGGGGCTTGGCTATATAGTCGGATTGCGCTATGCGGCAATTATTTGCGCCGGCTCGTTTTTGGTTTGGCTGCTGATAATTCCGCTGATGTCGGCCTTTTTCGGCGACGTGGTACTCAACCAGTGGAATCCGACAATTACCGATACAGTCGGCCAAATGTCGGCAGAAGATATTTTCCGCAATTATGCCCGCACAATCGGCATCGGAGGCATCGCAATGGCTGGAATCATCGGCATTATACGCTCGTGGGGAGTGATAAAAAGCGCCGTCGGCCTCGCTTCGCGCGAACTGAAAGGCAAGGGCGCAAGCCAGGAAGAAAAGCAGATAATCCGCACCCAGCGCGATATTTCGATGAAATTTATTTCCATCGCAAGCATAGTCGTCCTGCTGCTGATTTTAGCATTCTTCTACGCCGGAGTTGTGCATAACATCGGATATGCGCTTGTAGGCTGGCTTTTGGTAACAATTATCGCATTTCTTTTCACAACCGTAGCGGCAAATGCAATAGCGATTGTCGGCACGAATCCGGTTTCGGGAATGACGCTGATGACGCTGATTCTGGCTTCAGTAGTATTGGTCGCCGTCGGCCTGAAAGGAACCGAAGGAATGTTGGCCGCAATAGTTATGGGCGGCGTGGTCTGCACCGCGCTTTCGATGGCCGGAGGCTTCATTACCGACCTGAAAATCGGATACTGGCTCGGAACAACGCCCGCCAAACAGGAATCGTGGAAATTTCTCGGCGCAATAATTTCGGCTGCAACTGTCGCCGGAGTGATAATGATTTTGAACAAAACTTACGGATTCACAGGCGATAACGCCTTGGTTGCCCCGCAAGCCAACGCAATGGCCGCCGTCATCGACCCGCTGATGAACGGGTCCGGCGCTCCCTGGCTGCTTTACGGCATTGGCGCGGCTTTGGCGATAATTCTTACCGTTTTCAAAGTTCCCGCCCTGGCTTTCGCGCTTGGAATGTTTATCCCGCTCGAACTGAATGTCCCGCTGCTCGTAGGCGGCGCAATAAGTTGGTACGTAAGCACCCGCTCGAAAGATAAAGCCCTGAATACGGCGCGTTTGGAACGCGGAACTTTGCTCGCTTCGGGATTCATCGCAGGCGGCGCACTGATGGGTGTTGTCAGCGTCGGAATCCGCTACGCCGGAGTGAACGTCCTGAACGAAAAATGGTTGGAAAACGACCTCTCGCAATACGTGGCAATCGCAGCATACATCCTGCTTATAGCCTATTTAGTGTGGGACAGTATGAGGGCGAAAAAAGAAGAATAAAAGTTGAAATACTGAAACAAAAAGCGCAACCTCGTAGAGGTTGCGCTTTTTGTTTTTCGGACGAACAGGCAGGATTATTCTACCGTTCCTCTGAACGAAACCCTGATTGGGTTAGGTTCGCCTGTGGTAGTGATTGTTACCGTTTTGTTGAACGGACCCGGACGGCCTTTGGGCGAATAGGTCGCCGTAACTTTTCCGGTTTTGCCCGGTTCAATAGGGCCTTTTGTAAACGAAGCAACAGTGCAGCCACACGAAGGCTTTGCTTCCTGAATAACTATCGTATTCTTCGTGTTGTTCGTTATTACATAGACTACGCTCACATCGCCGCCGTCTTCCAGTATTTTGCCGAAATCGTAGTCGGTTTTGTCAACGGTTACTTCGCCCTCGGTTGCCAGCCATTTGACTTCCGAGGCCGATTCGTCGGAATGATTTCTGACGCCTGCCATAAGTACCAAGCCTAAACAAGCCGGTACAAGAAATGCAAATTTTCTTAATTTCTTACTCAACATAGCCAAAAATATTTATTAAATTAAACTTTCTTAAAAACTCAAATCGAATAAAATACGCGACAAAGGTACATATTTTTTCGGAAAAACGAATTTTTTTTGAAAAAAATTTTGCTGTTTAAAAAATTTGTTCTACTTTTGTGGCATAGTTACATATAACACTAAACATCTATGCCAATGATTAAAATTGAAAATTTGGATTTCAAGTACGGGAAAAACAAGCCTTTGTTTGCCGGATTCAACCTCGAACTGGGGGAAGGGCATATCGCGGGGCTTCTCGGAAAGAACGGCGCGGGGAAATCTACCCTGCTGCGATTGGTTGCCGGACTGCTTTTTCCGCAAGGCGGGCAGATAACGGTAAATGGCTTTACGCCCAAGGAGCGGACGCCCGATTTTCTGTCCGAAATCTATATGATTCCGGAGGAATTTTCGCTTCCCTCTATCTCTATTGAGGCCTGCACCAAGGCTTTAAGTCCCCTGTATCCGCGTTTCGACCGGCAAAAAATGAACGCTCTTTTGCAGGAATTTGAGTTGAACGCGAATGACCGATTGCACCGCATTTCGCACGGGCAGCGTAAAAAGTTCCTGATTGCTTTCGCGCTGGCCACGAACTGCCGGCTGCTGCTGCTCGACGAGCCTACCAACGGGCTTGACATCCCCTCCAAAAGCCAGTTCCGCAAAACTTTGGCCGCTTCGGTCAGCGACGAGCAACTTGTGGTTATTTCCACTCACCAGGTGCGGGACGTCGATACGCTAATCGACACTGTGGCAGTGATTAACGACGGACGATTAGCCTTCCTTGAATCGACGGAGGCCATCAGCCGGAAATACCTGTTTGAAACCGCTCCCGACCTCGCAACGGCCGAAAACGTGATTTACAGCGAAAAATCCATTGCCGGAGCGCGTTATATGCGTCTGAACCGCGGCAATGCGGAAACGGCTATCGACCTCGAACTGCTGTTTAATGCGGTAACGAAACTGATTTTGAATGAATGAATTATGAATTTTGAATAAAAGATTTATTATGAAAACAAATAATTTTTTTGATTTTCGGCGTTTTGGCCGGCTTTTGGCTGCCGATTTCAGGCTGAACGGCAAACGGTACCTCTTTTTCGCCCTTGGAGCGCTTGTGGGGATTTATCTGATTGACATTTTTTCAATCATAAATATTTACAATATGCCTTTTGACGACTCGCTTGGAACATATATTTATATGCCTGTGTACAGTGCAATATTTTTCTTATCAATGTTGATAATCTATGCTTTTGCAGGCAGTTCGTTTCCGGCGTTCAGCGATAAAAACGAAAGCGCAAGTTATTTGCTGCTGCCCGCCTCGCATTTCGAAAAATTTTTGGCGCAGTTTGTTATTTACATTGCGGGGGGTATTGTTATGCTTTTCATTTTTTTCTGGATTGATATACATTTGGCTCGCCTGACGGTGGCTCCATTTAAAAATTTTCCGATAACGCCTTTCAGTTACAAGGAAATGTTTATCGACTTTATAAAAGAAGATAAAAGCAATTTTGTTTTAATTCTCATTTCTACAGCAGTTGGAATTTTTCTTTTTTCCGTCCGCCTGTTTTTCGGGAAATATGCTTTGACAAAGGGCGTTGCAAGCCTGTTCGGATTCATCTTTTTGCTGTTTTGTCTTCTTTGCCTTTTCACGCAAATATTTTACCCAAAAACTGCAAATTGGGAAGTGTATGTTTTTGATTATAGAATAAATGGGATACATGTTATGTCAATTTTAATGGGCTTCTTTGCGCTTGTCGTAATCCTGTTTTCCCTGCCAATTGCTTATTACAAATTGAAAGATAAACACTTATGAGTATGGATTTCAAAGCCTCGAAAGGCATATTTTTACAGATAGCGGACAATATTTGCCGCCAAATCTTGGAAGGGCGTTTGCCTGCGGGCGAACGGACGCCTTCGGTGCGCGACCTTGCGGCGGATTTGGAAGTGAACCGCAACACCGTACTCCGCACTTACGAATCGCTTGAACGCGAGGGAATTATCGAAAACCGCCGCGGGGTAGGATATTTTGTTTCCGAATCCGCAGCCTCAATCATCGCCGACAGGGAAAAAGAGGAATTTTTCCGCTCCGACTTGCCGGAATTTATCGGGAAAGTAAAACTCCTGAATTTGGAAAACGAAGTTAAACAATTATTAGAAAAAGAGTTATGAAAACAAGCAATATTCTTATTATCATCGCCGCCGTATTGATTACAGCCGCAGTAGCAGTGTTTTACGCCGAATCGAAACGGTTTGCGGACAATGCTCCTGCCCGGTTTAAGCCGGAAGTTTCTTTGTCGGATTCAATCAGGGTTGTTACCGCTATGGATTTTACAAGAATACTTTTCTATGGTTCGGAAATTAATTTTCTGGTGGAACCAAGTCATTTTGATACAGTTACATACCACATAAGCGCCGACACTCTGTATTTAGACGGCAACAACACTAATGTTAATTTTCGCAGTCAGGTTACCTTTGATGCAAGGTACGGAAGCCAAATTGAAATAAAATATTTCAACAAAGATACTTTGCTGATTGAAGCCCGCAGTGCAGAGGTTAAAATTGATAATTCTTCTGTTAAATTACTGAAAATAAATGCAATAGATAAAAGCATTATCAATTTTTACGATACCAGTAAAGCCGACTCTGCGGTCGTAAATTTGCGTAACGGCAGTCATTTTGGTTACAGCGGCGATGGCATTGGCCGGCTGATATTGGATTCGGATAACAGGAAATAGCAAGAAACTTCTTCATTTCACCCACCGCTCGTCGTAAACCTTTGTTTTGCTTGGCTTTACCTTCAAATCTTCGGGATTCGGGACGTCAAGATAATAAACTTTTCCGGCGGCAACGGTCAATTTGTCGCTGCGGAGCCAAGGGTTAAACTCTTTGAGTTGGAAGTAGTTAAGCCCATAGTCTCGGGCAAATGCCGCCATACTTGTTATGCTTCGGCTGACTTCGACTTTTTGAGTTGGGATGAGCGGATAAAGGTCTTCCTTTTTAAGGAAAAAGCCGTATTTATGCGGATTTTCGAATATCTCGCGGATTGCTAAAATGCGGAAAACGTAACGCGAAGTTTCGGGAACCAGCAGCAAATCGGAAGCCGAATCAGCCATCTGGTTTTGCAGTTCCGACGAAATCCTGCCCGTTCCGGCATTGTAAGCCGCAGCCGCGGTAAACCAGTCGCCGTAAATCCGGCGAGCGTCGGCAAAATAGCGGCAAGCCGCTTCGGTAGCCCGTTCTGCGTGGTAGCGTTCGTCCACGTCGGAAGTTATTTCGAGGCCGTAACTTTTGCCTGTCGATTCCATAAATTGCCAAAGTCCGGCCGCCTTTGCGGGCGAAATGGCGCGTGGGTCGAGGTTGCTCTCAATCAGGCAAAGATATTTGAAATCGTCCGGGATTCCGTAACGCTTCAAAATCGGCTCGATAATGGGGAAAAACCGGTTTGCACGCTTGAAATAAAGCATCGTGGTCGCGTGAAGATAGGCAAAAGTGTTCAGTTCGCGGTCGAAACGCTCGCGCATATCCCAGCGGTCGAGCGGGATTTTTTCCCCGCCGAAAGTAACTTCTTCGGGAACCGGATATGAGCGTATCTCGCTCGGAAAGGCGCTTTCGTGCTGCGAATAATAATTCGGTTCAGCCTCTTTCCGGTCTTGCCCCGAAAGCAAAACAACGGCTACAAGAGCGCTTGCGAGAATGAGAACCGCAAAAAACAGGATTTTTTCTCTTTTCATTACAATGTTGAGTTAGATGTTGTTGTTGAATTATTGTCTTCCGAAGCCCGCAGTATGCTTACCGACTGCGAAGCCGTTCTTTTTTTGCCTGTCGAATCGCGGTATTCCACTATCACATAATAAGTTCCGGAAGGCACGTAGCGGCCGTTTACCCGACCGTCCCAGCCTTTTGCTGGGTCTTCCCAGTGAAAAAGCAGATTGCCCCAGCGGTTGTAAACCGAAGCCTTAAAATTGGTTATCGAAGCGTATGAAACCCGCAATTCATCGTTGATTCCGGGCGAAGTCCCCGGACTGAAAGCGTTAGGAATTTCCATTTTTGATTCGCCTATCAGGATTGTGAAAACCTGGCTCGAATCGACGCAGGACAAGGTTTTGTCCGACACTTCGAGTTGCAGGCGAAAATCGCCCGATTCGTTGAACGTATATTGCATAACTTTCTGGTCGTAGCGGTAAAACTGCACGTAATTGCCTGTCGCCAAGTCCCTTTTGAACATTTTCCAGTTGAAAAACGCGGCTGTCGGCTCGTTTGCTATCGCCGTAAAAGTGTATTCTATCGGAGCCGAGCCTCCAAGGGCGTCGCCGCTTGCGTGAGTTTCGTTTTCGGCATACTCGCGGTCGGTTTTGGCGGTGCAGTTAACTGCCACAGCCACAGCCTTATACTCGGCAGAACGTATAGCCTGTTCCATACCGAAATGCGCCGCAAAACTGTCGCCCGTTAGCGTAAACATCGTGTTCATCAGCGGGGCTTCGACTATGATTTCGGCGATAATTCCGCGCAGTTCAAGGTCTTTGTCTATCGGAACGAATTGCAGCAGGTCGTCGTCCCATTCCATTGTCTGATATTGAAGATGATAAATGCGCTGCAAAACCGCCGGAGCGCCGGTCGGCAGGCGATAATTCAACTGTTCGGCTTCCACGTCGGCCAAGATTTTCAGGTATTCGCAGCGGTCATCTTCTTCCTGCGCTTCGAGGTTGAAAAATGTGGGCGCATAGCGGCTGTAATCAATTATCCATATATACGAAGTTTTCGGGTCGGTCGGCTCGCCGGTAAAATATCCGCAGCCGTCTTCGACGTCGGTAATATACGAAGTATTTCCGCTCTGAATCGAGGATACGGGCGTTGCCGACAGCGCATTTTCGGAATATTTGAACCACTGGTGAGCGCCTTCGCCGGTAAACGAAATTTCGGCTCCCGCCAGCCCGTTGAGCAAATAAACCTGTATGCGGTTTCGGGTATCGTCCTCAGCCAAAAAGGGCGTATTTTCGCCTCCGCTCACAACATATTGTGCTGCAAGCAGATAAAAAATTTGCAAAAAAGAAAATAAAACTATAAATCGTTTCATATTACAAATATAACAGTTTTTTTATTAACTTTGCGCCAAAAATTAAGGAATAAAATTCATTATTATGCTGAAACGAATAATATTCATATCTTTATTCGCGTCTGTTTTTATAAATAACGTAAAATCAGGCGTTGAATTTTATGAAATGCCAACTTTTTTTCAACAACAGGACGAAAATTGGTTTCTTCATACGGTCGAGCGGGGACAAACCGTATATTCCATTGCAGCAATGTATAACGTTGCAGTTGAAGACATTTACGCCCTCAATCCGCAGAGCCGCGAAGTGATTCGCGTAGGCGAACAGTTGAAAATCCCGCAGAGTTCGGGTTCTTTTGCCTACCACACCATCCAGCCGAAGGAAACGCTGTATTCGGTTTCAAAAAAATACGGGATGAAAGGAGAAGATATAATTGCCGTAAATCCCGGCCTTTCGACGGCCACTTTTCAAATCGGAAAAACCATCAGAATTCCGACCAACAAGGTAACAAGCCCCATAAACGGCGGAAACGAGATAGACAACCGCGTAAAAACCAACAACCTGCTCTCGAACAAGGCGCCGATAAACAAGGTAGGAATGATGAAAATCGCCCTGCTGCTGCCTTTCGGAACCAAGGAAAATGCTGACAGCCAAACGGAAAGCGTCAAAAATATGAACAAGCGTATGGTGGAATATTACGAAGGCCTGCTCCTCGCTCTGAAAGACGCGAAAAACAAGGGAATTTCCATTAATTTGCAGGTTTACGATACCGGAAACTCTACCGACGAGATAAAATCTATCATCAAAAAGCCTGAAATGCAGAATGTTAACCTCATTATCGGCGGACTTTTCGACGAACAGATAAAAGCCCTCGCCCGCTTCGCAAAAGAAAAGGACATTCCTTACGTAATTCCCTTTAACTCACAGAGTAACGAGCCTTACGACAATCCCCGCGTATTCCAGATAAACACCCCGAAATCGAACCTCTATTCAAAGGCTTCGTCGGCATTTATCGACAAATACAAACGCGACAACATCATTTTTGTTTTCGACTCAAACAAAAAAGACAACCAGATAGAATTTATTAACATCTTGCAGAACGACCTGAAAGACAACAACATACTGTATAAAACAATCTATACCGGCGACTTGCTTTTCAACGACCTTACCCGCGTAATGAGCATTTCGCTCCGCAACGTGATTGTCCCAACAAGCGATTCTACGCTGATTTTGAAGCAGTTAATCGAAACCCTGAAAGCCGCCCGCGAATCGAACGTCAGATACCGCGTTTCGCTTTTCGGCTCCCCTTCGTGGCAGGTTTACACCAATTTTACTGACCAGTATTTCAACTTAAACACAACGTTTTACGCATATTTTTACGCCAACCAGACTTCCGACGAGGTCAAGAATTTTTACGAAACTTTCCAGAAATGGTACGGCCGGACGCTGATTAATTCTTTCCCTAAATACGGAATCCTCGCCTACGATACCGGAAATTATTTTATTTCGCTGATAAATTCTTATGGTTCAAATTTTTACGACCATATAAACGATGCTCGTTACAACGGATTGCAAATGAATTTTTATTTCGAGCGGGTAAACGTCTGGGGCGGATTTATCAATACCGGACTGTATTTTGTCGATTACACCTCCGATTTTTCAATCAACAAAACGCCGATTAGCAAATGAACCGAATCCGATTTTTTGCGTTGCTTCTGCCCTGCCTGATTTTTGCCGTCGGTTCGCTTGAAGCGCAGACTGCAAGCCGGTTTCAACCCGAATGGAGTTTCGGGTTCAACGCAGGCTCTACGCTGTCGAAAGTCAGTTTTAATTCGCAAATCCGGGTGCCGCAAGAGTATCTGATTCAGTATTCGGGCGGGCTGACGGCGAGGTATATTTCGGAAAACCACGTCGGGATTCAGGCAGAAATCAACTATTCGCTGCGCGGCTGGAAGGAACAGACTGATACTCTTCATCTTAACCGCTATACGCGCTCGCTGGCATATCTCGAAATCCCGCTGCTGACGCATATTTACGTCAATCTCGGCAAACGGGCGAGGTTTATTTTCAATCTGGGGCCGCAAATCAGTTACCTTATTTCGGATGATGTTATTACACAGGAAATTAACGAGCCTGACGGAGCAATTCCGGAATATTATTCCGCCAAAATTCAACGCCGTTTCGACTATGGGCTGAAAGGCGGCGCAGGTCTGGAATTCCGCACCGGAAGCGGCTCTATCATTCTCGACGGCAAATATTATTTCGGGCTTTCCGATATTTTCAACAACACTCGCGCCGACATTTTTCAGGCTTCGAGCAACAAGGTTATCGGCATTAATTTGACCTATCTGTTCAGGTTAAAGCAGTGAATCGCACGCTTGCCCAGCCGCTATTCTCCTTTGTATCAACGAGTTTCAGACCATTTTGCCCGCATTTTTCCTGCAAAACGGGAATATCTTCCGGGTAAAAGCCGCTCATAACGAGCGAACCTCCTCTGTTCAAGCGCTTTGCATAAACAGGAATATCGGCTAACAAAATATTGCGGTTGATGTTGGCAAAAATCAAGTCGTAAGTTTCGCCGCCAAGCAGCGAAGCGTCGCCAAACGCGGCATTGACGCCTGTTATGCCGTTGAGCCGCAGGTTTTCGAGCGCATTTTCGTAAGCCCAGCGGTCGTTGTCGATGGCAGTTGTCCGCGCTGCGCCCCGCATTTTCGCCAAAATGGCCAGCACAGCCGTTCCGCAGCCCATATCGAGGACAGTTTTTCCGGCTAAATCAGTTTCGAGAATGAAAGAAACCATCATCGAGGTCGTCGCGTGATGTCCCGTTCCGAAAGCCATTTTCGGGTCAATCACTATGTCGAAAGGCAGGCCGGGAATGTCCTTGTGAAACGAACTATGGATAACTACCTGATTATCAATAATTATTGGCTGAAAATAGTTTTTTTCCCATTCTTCGTTCCAATCTCGGCTTTCTATATAATTCTTTGTGTATGAGATTTTTATATCCGGCAATGGAAAATTTTTGAAGATTTTTTCGAGAGCCGGTTCGTCCGCCAAATTTTCTTGAACATAAGCCTTCAAACCTCCGCCGGTTTCTTCAAAACTCTCAAAACCGGCATCGGCAAGCAATCCCGACAAAATATCGCAAGCGATTTCGGAGCAGGGACAAATCGAAAAAATAAATTCGTAATAGTTCATAAAAGAGATTTATAAACTGCAAAGTTAAAAATTTTTCTCTATAACCGTATCATACAGCCCGATTTTTTCTGTTCGATGAAGATGCGTCGGCGCGTAAGTTGGCTTCAAACAGGTACTTGCCTGCATAATCGTAATTGATTCGCCCGAAACCGGAAAGCATTGCGAGTTGGCGGGTATATCCGCTGTTGGTCTGGCTTGCCTCGCTTCCGGAATTCATATCGGTAAGTTCGTTATTCGGAAAACTCTTGCGGGTAGCAATATTTTCAATGTAATTGAACTTTTCGGTATGCCAGCCGAGCAAAACTTTCAGTCCGTGAACGCCGAAATGCTTGTCGTAGTTGAGCAGGGCGTCGAAATTCGTCCGGTCGTCGAGATAATAGCGCTCGTCGAGCGAGTTCGGGCCGTGATACTTGTTCGGGTTGTACTGAATATCCTTCATAAAGTATTTGTAATGCTGGACATTGGAAACATACGAGCCTTGCAGAGTGGCTTTCAGCCCGTCGAACAGTTTGACGTCGGCAGCCAGAAGGCCGGTAAATTTCTGATTGTTGCGGTCAACCGTTTCATCGAGGTCTAACCACGCAATCGGGTTTCCGTCGGAAACAGTTCCGTAGGTTCCATCGGCATAACGCGCTGTAATCCAGGGAGCAATGATGTTCAACTGCCGGATAATCTGGTCGGAACTTCCGCCGGCGTAACTGCTCGTCGCGTCGCGGTAATCGTTCTTTATGAAACCCATATTCATCCTGACGTCAAGCCGGCTCGTGAGGTTCATATCGAGATTTATGCGCCCGTTGAACTGGCGGCGGTCGCTATTCGGCAAGATGCCTTCTTCGTTCAGGAATCCGGCCGAAGCCATATATTTTGCTCTGCCGCTTCCGCCGTTGACATTGACGTTATGCTGGTGTTGAGCGCCTGTCCGATACGCCAGCGCGTACCAGTCGGTATTCGGATGGCCGTAGGGGTCGGAGCCGTCCTGAAATTTTTTCAGGTCGTCGTCGGAAAACCGCGCCGGTTTGTCGCCGTCTTCGGCCAGAGCCTGATTCAGGAGGCGGGCGTAATCGTAGGACGAGAGCCGTTCAATCATCTGCGTGGGCTTCTGGAAACCGTAATATCCCCGGTATGTAATAACCGGCTTATCGGCTCCTTTCCCGCGTTTTGTGGTAATCAGTATTACCCCGTTTGCCGCTTTTGAACCGTAGATTGCGGCCGAAGCGGCGTCTTTCAATACCGAAACGGACTCAATGTCGTTGGGGTCGATTGAGTTCAGTTCGCCGGTTTCGATTCCGTCAACAAGCACATAAGGGCTTGCATATCCGGTGTTTAATGTTCCTACGCCGCGGACGCGGATAGTGGCTCCGTCCTGACCGGGGCGGCCCTCACCCGCCATCGAAGCAACGCCGGCCATCAAGCCCTGCAAGGCGGTTGAAACGTTTTGGATAGGACGCGATTCGAGTTCGCTGCCGCTGATTTGCGCAACCGAGCCGGTCAAATTGACCTTCTGCTGTGTGCCGTAGCCGACAACAATCACTTCGTCGAGAAGTTTTGAATCTTCTTCCAAAACAATGTTCATTTCAGCCGTTGCAGGCAATTCCTGACTTACATAGCCGATGTAGGAAACTACTAAGGTTTTGCCCCGCTCGACGCGAAAAGTAAAACGCCCGTTAATGTCGGTCGTAGCGCCGTTTTGTGTTCCTTTTTCAAGGATGTTGGCGCCCATAATCTCATCCCCGCTCCGGTCTTTTACTGTTCCGCTAACTGTAATCTGTTGAGCGAAAGCCGATAAGCCGAATGTCAGAAACAAAACTGCAAAAACGCCGGCAAAAAATTGTGATTTTTTTGTTAGATTCGTCATAGACACTATATTGAGAAAGTCGCTTAGAATTGATTTATTTAAGTTGACGATTTTGGTGATTTTTGTTGATTTTGATGGTCTTGGCTGAAAATGGTGGCCAGCGTAGCGCGTGAAGATGGTTATTTTTTGCCACCAGCGTAGCGCGTGAAGATAATTTTTTAAAAACAAAAAAAATAAACCAATAAATAAACCAAAACTGCAATGAGGCGTTCATTCAGGGCAAGCGATTATGTCTTACGCTGACTCATTGCAGTAATTGGTTTAATGGCGACGGTTTTTTAAAGTTAATAATATAATTGTTTGAAAATCCATTTATACGCTAATAAAACCGTGATTTTTTCCGGCACAAATGTAAGTGAATTTATTTATTCAAACAAGGAATTTTTAAACTTTTTTTGAAAATTTTTTTATTTTTTTCAGCAAATTTTATTTAAAAAAGAAAAGGTTGTCATCCCGACAACCAATCTTCATTGTTAACCTTAAATCTAATACCATGAAAAACACGATGCAAAGGTAATACATTTATGTTATAAAACATAATTTTTCGGCATAAAATTTAAAAGTTTAACAATTTTTAACACTTTGAGGCCTATTCAATTTCTAAAACAAGGCCTTTAAGATACTCACTTTCAGGATGATACAAATTTATTGGATGGTCGGCCGCCTGTGTGAGTTGATGAAGAATTTTTACCCGTTTTCCGGTTTGAGCGGCTGCGCTGAAAACGGCAAGCCGGAAATTTTCGCGGCTAACGGCCTGCGAACAGGAAAAAGTGAAGATAATTCCGCCCGGCTGAATCTTGCGGATAGCCGCCGCATTCAGTTTCCGGTAGCCGACAAGCGCATTTTTCAGTGCGCTCTGATGCTTGGCGAAGGCCGGCGGGTCGAGGACAATCAGGTCGTAATCTCCGCCGCCCTGTTCCAAAAAGCGGAAAGCGTCGTCGGTAAAAGCCGTATGGCGGGCGTCGTTTCCGAAATTCAGGCCGACATTTTCGCGCGTCAGGTCGATGGCTTTGGCCGAACTGTCCACCGAATGAACAAGAGCGGCGCCGCCGCGCAGAGCAAAACACGAAAACCCGCCTGTGTAGCAGAAAAGGTTCAGCACGTGCCGGTTTTCCGAAAATTTTTCGAGCAGCGAACGGTTGTCGCGCTGGTCAACAAAAAAACCTGTTTTTTGGCCTTTCAGCCAGTCGATTTTGAATTTCAGGCCGTTTTCCAAAGCAACGCCCGAAACCTCGGAACCACCGAAAAGATAGCCGTTTTCCGGTTCCAGAGCGGCTTTATAGGGCAAAGTGCCTTCCGATTTGTAGAAAATATTTTTCAGTTTGCCGCCGACTACTGCCTGCAATGCCTCCGCAATCTCGCGGCGGACAAGGTGCATTCCTACGGAATGAGCCTGCACAACGGCGGTATCGGAATAAAAATCAATAATTAGGCCGGGCAAAAAATCGCCTTCGCCGTGGACTAATCGGAAAGCCGTATTTTTTTGAGTATCAAACAGTTTCAATCGCATCCGCAAATTCCATGCCGATTCGATGCGGCGGCGCCAAAAATCGGCGTCAATCGCTTCATCCTCAAAAGTCAGGATTCGGACGGCTATCGAGCCTATCTGACAGTGTCCGCGGGCAAGAAACTCGCCACGGCTGCCGATTACGTCCACCAAATCGCCCTCTTCGGGATTGCCTTCTGCACGGCTGATTGCGCCGGAAAAAATCCACGGATGAAAGCGTTTGAGCGACTCTTCTTTCCCCTGTTTCAGATAGATTCGTTTATTTAAAGACATAGTTTTTTGTATATTTTCAGGCAGGCCCATGCGTCTAATGCGGCGTAATGTTGCTGCGCCGCGGTCAGAGTTGAAGCCTCCCAGTTGGTAAGTCGTTGGTTTTTAGATATTTTCTTATGAAAAAGCAGAGCGTAGATTTTTTGCAGGCTCATATCTTCGATTCCGTATTTTGGAGCAATTTTTTGCAAATCGATAAATCCGCGAGGCTCGAAATTCAGGTTTTTTTCGAGGCTATGGAAGTCGTCTTTCAGCGAAAGTCCGATTTTCATAATGTCGGGATTTGAAAGCAGTTCGATAAGATGGGGAAAATATCCGGTAATATTGAGGCGGAAAAGGCAGCAAAAATCTTCGCTTGCGAGTTGAATCAGAGCCACATTATTGGTATTTCCCTTGCGGAACGAGGGGCGGGTTTCGGTGTCGAAACCGAGAATTTTATTTTCCGAAAGCCGCTCGACGGCCTTTTTTGAACTCTCAAAATCGTTGGCGACAACTATCGTGCCGCGGAACTCTTCCCTTTCATAAGAGTTTAATTCTTCCTTGGTTATGCTTCTTCCCATTCTCTGTATTTCAGATTATGCAAGGCGCGAAGCGAGTTCACGAGCCGTTGTCCCCAGTATTTCTCGAAATTGCGGATACAAAGCGCTAATGAATCGTTCATCGTTTCGGTCTGCCCGTTTTTAAATTCGGCTATAAAATTCCCCAAATCCTGATAAATATCGGCCAAATCCTCGGAAATCCTCACTGCAACGGGCGAATCGCTCATTTTTATGTCGGGATGGAAGGTTTCGAGATACAGGTCGTCGTCACCCAAAATGGCGCTCACAGCATCGCGGACGCGCTCGTACATCGCTTCCGAAACGCGCTGTTCGAGTTCCGAACCGTTGTCTTCCTTTATCGGCGGAATAATCGACGCTTTCAGGTAGAGCAGCGGCAAAACCCTGACCATATTATTGACGAAAGTCGTCTTGTCGGTTTGCCCCGTCTTTTCCGCCAAAACGCAGAAATCAAGGGCAGAACGGACAAAATCTTCGGTATATTTTGAATAGAGAATCGACATATAAATTGAAAATTGATAATTTTTATAAAATCAATAATAATTTCACTGCAAAATTAGGACTTTTTTTTGAGAACTGCAAAAAGAATTTAACTCCCCTACCCTCCGAAGCCGATATTCATTATCATTTTTGTCTAATATCCCCAAAAATGAAAAAAATCATAGTGCATACAAAAACTACCTTTACAGCAACTCCAAGAGCATCCTCATCCCGTTGTTTGCGGCGCGTTGGATATTGCTTTCGCGGCTTTTTGAGAAATGATAGAGTTCGGAAACGAGTTTGTCGCGGAATGAGGCCGCTATCCACACCGTTCCGACCGGTTTTTCCGCCGTTCCGCCGTCGGGGCCTGCGATTCCCGAAGTTGCTATCGAGCAGTCGGAATGAAAAATGTGGCGCGTTCCGGAGGCCATTTGCTCGACGACCTCCCGGCTCACTGCTCCATATTTGCTTAAATCAGAAGCGGATACGCCTAAAATTTCAAGTTTTGCTTCATTAGCATAAGTAACTGCTCCGCCTTTGTAATAGGCTGAACATCCGGGAATTGCAGTAAAAAGCGATGAAAGGTAGCCTCCGGTGCAACTTTCGGCTACCGACAGGCTTAAACCTTTATCTTTCAATATTTTATGCAGAATAAATTCAAGATTTGAATCTTCTTCGGAAACGATATTTCCGGCGAGCAGAGATTTCAATTTTTCGCTTTGAAAGCGGATAATTTCTTCTATTTCAGCCGATTCGCCCTTTGCCGTCAAGCGCAGGCGGATAAGGCCGGAAGTCGGCAGGTAAGCGAGTTTTACCGCTTCGGGAAGTTCGTTTTCAAAGCCTTCGAGCAGCAGAGCCAGTCCCGATTCGGAATAATTTTTTACCCAAAAAGTGCGGTGGCGGATTACGCCGCAGCTGTGGAAAAATGCGCTCAAACGCGGCAAAATCTCGTTTGTCATCGCCCATTTCATTTCGTAAGGAACGCCCGGCATCGAAACCAAAACCCGCCCTTCGCGCTCGAACCAAGTTATGGGAGCCGTACCAACACGGTTTTGTATAACTGTGCAATTATCAGGCACATAAGCCTGCGAGCGTGTAAGGCCGTTCAGGGCGCGGCGGTTGTTGGCCACAACATCCATCACATTTTCGAGGGTATCCTCGTCGAAAACAAGATTTGAGCCGAAATATCGGCACAGGGTTTTCTTCGTAATATCGTCTTTCGTAGGCCCGATTCCGCCGGTCAGCAAAACGACGGAAGCACGCGAAAAAGCGCGTCCTACGGCGTCGAGAATATCCTGTTCGTTGTCGCCGACCGTAGTTTTGTAGCGGACGTCGAAGCCTGCAAGGTTGAGTTCCACGCCCATCCATGGGGAGTTTGTGTCCGTTACCTGTCCTATCAGCAATTCGTCGCCGATAGTGATAATTTCAACGTTTAGCATTTTTCTTTTTCCCTTTCGCAGCCTCGGTTTTGTGATTTGCGGCTTTCTTTTGTTCTTTGTCCGGTTTTTCGTGAACGGCAGGCGCGGCTTCGAGGGCGGCTTTTCGTTCTTTCAACCCGCGCCACGCAAGCCAGATTCCGGCAATAATAAACGGAATACTCAATAACTGCCCCATATTGAGCGGCATCCCCTCTTCAAAAGCCTCCTGGTTGTTTTTCCAAAATTCGACTATAAAGCGCGAGAGGAAAATTCCGATTAAAAATACCCCGAAAATCAGGCCTTCGTATTTGTAATCCTTTCGTTTCCAGTACATCCAGAGGCATATACAGGCGGTCAGGATATAGAAAAACGCTTCGTAAAGTTGCGTCGGGTGCGAAGGTTCGGAAAATATCGGCGCAAAACCACTGTGTTTCATCGAATAAACGTTTTCGATAAAGCGGAAAGCCCAGGGAACGTTAGTCGCGTGGCCGTAAATTTCGTGATTCATCAGGTTGCCAAGGCGAATCAGGGCGGCTACGAAACCGACCGGAACAACCAGACGGTCGAAAGTCCACAACATACTTTTGTGCGTTACCCGACGCGAATAAATCCAGATTGCGACGATGATTCCTATCGTTCCGCCGTGGCTGGCAAGTCCGCCCTCGCGAAAGGCCAAAATTTTTATCGGGTCGCGGAAGTAGGACATAGGGTCGTAGAAGAGGATATGTCCGAGCCGCGCCCCGATAATGGTTGCGATTATTACGTAAAAGAACAGTTTATCGAACCATTCTTCGTTCAAATTCTCGTTTTTCCAGATTTTACGGATAATAAGCCCGCCGATGTAAAATCCAAGCACAAAGGCAATTCCGTACCATCGGATGTCGCCGATAAGCGGCAGCCTGAATGCGACGGGGTCAACGCTCCAAGTAATAAAGGATAAAAGCATTTTGTTTAATTTTAATTCGGTGCAAAATTATACAAAACCGCGGATAAACGAAAATTTTTTTAATCTTTTTTTCTATCTCGCCGGACTAATTTCAAAACCGTACTCATATTCTTTATCCATCAAACGATACTGCTGATGCGGTAGCGCTCCCCAACTGTTGTCGCCCCCTACCCCGCGCTGCGCAAGGTCGATATTGAGGAAAACTTCCTTTCGAGGCGTAACGTCGCTGGGATGAGAATTTTTCTTCTGAACTCCGAAATCGAGGTCTTCGGCCGAATTGTGGGCAACTTTCACGCTCAACGGCTGCAAACCGCTGATTTTTATGCCGTTTCCGTCCTTATCGGTCAGCGTCAGCCAGCGGACGTCGGTCTTGTTGCCATTTTCCTGCGGACGTATGTAATCGAACTGCTGCTCGGCCACTGTACTGCTGTAAATGCCTATAAATGAGGAAGTATTGCGGTCGGAGTAATTTTCCCATGGGCCGCGTCCGTAGTAAGTGAAATTGTCGTATTCGGGCGCAAGCCGCATCTGCATTCCGAAACGCGGAATTTCAGGCAAATTGTCGCGACCGGCTTTGTATGCAACTTTAACAGTCAATTTACCATCGGGAAAAAGAGTATATCTTATTGTGTATGAACTTGATACATCGTCGAGAAAATAACTTACGGTAAGGACGCGTCCCAATAAATCACAGGATTTAAGAGTTTTATTCCGTCCTGCGAGTTTCCAGATTCCGCAAATTTCGGGCATACGATTGCCGTAATCGTTATCGGTAGGCGCACGCCAAAAATCGGGTTGTGGACCGGATAAGAGCAGGTTTTTGCCCTTGTAGGTGAAACGCACCAAGTCTCCTGTTCTTTTATTGAAAACGACTGTAATGTCACGCTCTGCATTACGCATTTCGATGCGGTTTTCGTTGCTCTCTGTCGAAATTGCCTCATCAAATATTGCTTCCTGTGCTAACATCATATCCTCTTCATGATTATAATAATAAAACTGTTCGCGAGCCGCTTCAAATCCCGCAGGAACCATATCGGTAGCGGTTTTTGTGTAGGCGTAAATATTGATGAAATATTCAACGCCGGTATTTTTCTTCAAAGCCGGAATAGAAATCGTGATGTCTTTCTTGCTTCCCGCAGGCAGAGCGATATTCAGTTTGCCGTCAGCAATAATTTTCCCGTTTTCGAGCAGTTCCCATTTGAAGTCAAAATTATTCAAATCTTTGTACAGGTGCCGGTTTTCAACGGTAATCACGCCGGTTTCAATATTTTTTGCGTGGAAAAGAATATCTTGATAAACCTTTTTCACCTCATACAGAGCCGGATGCGGTTTGCGGTCGGGAGTAATCAGGCCATTGGCGCAGAAATTCTGGTCGTGAGTATATTGATAACCGCCGATGTCGCCGCCGTAAGCCCAGTAATCGCGGCCGCTGTCGTCTTTTGCGGCAAGTCCCTGGTCAACCCAGTCCCAGATAAATCCGCCCTGCAAATTGGGATATTTTGCAATCGTATCGAAATATTCCTGAAAATTGCCGGTACTGTTGCCCATAGAATGAGCAAACTCGCACATAATGAAAGGCCGGCCCGATTTATCGGTCTGTCCGAAACGGCTCAACCGCTGAACCGGGGGATACATCGGGCAAACAATGTCGGTATTCGGCGCTTCGCCAGCCTGCTCGAACTGTACCGGACGCGATGGGTCGCGCTGTTTCAGCCATTCGTAAATTTGCGGGAAAATTTTGCCGTTGCTGCACTCGTTTCCCATACTCCAAATGATGACGGACGGATGATTCTTGTCGCGCTCCAACATTCGTTT
>JAISUN010000011.1 GCA_031272085.1 Dysgonamonadaceae bacterium
ACATACATACGCTGCGCTAAACTGTTCTCTGATTTTCTTTTTGTGAAGAAAATGTAAAATTCTATTCATAATATTGTAATTTTGAAATTTATTTGTACACTCTTTCTTATATAACACCTAAAACTGAAAAAAGTTCACGAAAATTGACAGTTTTTTCGGGAAAATGAGGTTAAAAAATCATAAATTATTGATAATCAATGAAAAATAATTTTGAATTTTACTGTAATTTAGACAAAATCTAAATAAGCGGAAAAGTAAGAGTTTCCATCCGCTTTGGCAAAATTTTTGTAATAATATAATGTAACGCAGGTTTCCGGACAAGTTAGGAAATGCTGTATTTTATTATAAATCAATTAATAAGAAGATAAAAAATTAATATATGAGCAAGAATAAATGGAAAAACAGAGCCGAAAACGATATGGGTTCGACTGACAGATTTTCAGACAACGATGCCCGCGAAATATACGGTGAAACGCCTGAAATGCTTGATACAGAAACAGTTGAAGATGAAAATGCCGAATCGACTGACAATATGTCGGACGAAATGGCAAAACTCAACGATTCGTACATTCGTTTAATGGCCGAATACGACAATTACCGCAAACGGACTATGAAAGAAAAAGCCGACCTTATAAAAAACGGCGGCGAAAAGGTTTTGATAGGTCTCTTGCCGGTGGTTGACGATTTCGAGCGGGCGATGAAAACCATCGAAACCGCAACTGACGTTGAGGCTATGCGCGAGGGCGTTTCGCTGATTTACTCCAAGTTCCAGACTTATCTGCAACAGAATGGAGTGAAGCCGATTGAATCGAACAGCCGGGAATTTAATCCCGATACGGACGACGCAATAGCCGCAATTCCCGCCGCCGACGAAGCGCAGAAAGGAAAAATAATAGAGACGATAGAAACAGGATATTTACTCAACGATAAAGTGATACGCCACGCAAAGGTAGTCGTGGCAAACTAAAAAATACTGACGAAATGACAACAAAAAGGGATTACTACGAGGTATTGGAAGTTACTAAAACCGCCACTGCCGAAGAAATAAAAAAAGCGTACCGACAAAAGGCCATACAATATCACCCCGACAAAAATCCGGGCGATAAAGCGGCCGAGGAAAAATTTAAAGAAGCGGCCGAGGCTTACGAAGTCTTGTCGAACGACGAGAAACGCCGTCGATACGACCAGTTTGGACACGCCGGCGTGGGCGGTGCGGCAGGAGGTTACGGAGGCGGAATGTCGATGGAAGATATCTTTACTCATTTCGGCGATATTTTCGGAGGCCACAATATCAGCGACATAATTTTTGAAACTCTGACCGGCGGACGAAGCGGCCGCGGAGGAGGCTATTCGCGGCGCGTAAACCGCGGACAGGACCTGCGCGTAAAGGTAAAACTCACGCTGAAAGAAATCGCAACCGGAGTTGAGAAAAAAATAAAAGTAAAAAAATACGTTCCCTGCAAGCATTGCAACGGCACAGGTGCCGAAGACGGCAAAACCGAAACCTGCTCGACCTGCCGCGGAACCGGACAGGTAGTCCGCGTGATGAACACAATGCTCGGACAGATGCAGACTTCAACGCCCTGCTCGGCTTGCGGAGGCGAAGGCCGCGTGATTACCAAAAAATGCCCGCATTGCAGCGGCGAAGGCGTAGTCCGCGACGAAGAAATAATAACTCTGAAAATCCCGGCCGGAGTTGCCGAAGGAATGCAACTTTCGATGTCGGGAAAAGGCAACGCTCCCCGCCGCGGCGGAGTAAACGGCGACCTGCTGATTGTGATTGAAGAAGAACAGCACCCGGAACTGATTCGCGACGATAACGACGTGATTTACAATCTTTTATTGAGTTTTCCGACTGCCGCTCTGGGCGGAACGGTCGAAATTCCTACGCTCGACGCAAAAGCGAAAATCAAGATTGAACCCGGAACCCAATCGGGCAAAGTGCTTCGCCTGCGCAACAAGGGACTGCCATCGTTAAACGGCTACGGCACAGGCGATTTGTTGATAAATATTTCGGTTTACGTTCCCGAACATCTCTCGAAAGAAGAAAAATCGCAGTTGGAATCTCTCGAAACAGCCAAGAATTTTCAGCCCGGCGACGAGGCCAAAAAGAAAATCAACGAGCGGTTCCGCGGGGTTTACGAGTAAAAATTACTGCGCCGCTTTTCTTTTGCGCTGAATATAAGCGAGTTCGTTGATTGCAAAGTCGTGATTTCCTTCTTCGTCAAGCATTTCGCGGAATATTTTCTCGGCTTCGTCCAATCGGTTCATATCAATGTAGCAGTATGCTTGCCGCCGCCTTAAAAATTGCAGGTATATATCCATATCCTGCGTCCATTCCGAGCGGCGGATTTTGGAAATCCTGTCCAATTCGCGGGTTACAGTGGAGTATGCCCTGAAATCTTTCTTGTTCACAAGGCAGTTGATGTACTCGATTTTGTATCCAACGTTATTGATATAACACACTATTTCAAGGAAATAGAGCGCTTTTTCGTACATTCCGAGTTCGCTGTAACAAAATCCCAGAAAGTAGCATGCGTTGAAAAACAGGTCGCGTTCTTCGTCGGTAATGCTGTTTTTCAGCCAGCGTTCCTGCAAATCGTCGTAAACCAATGTGAAAAAGAAAATTGCGTCGGTAAAACGCTTTTCGTCAAGGGCTTTTTGGGCAAAATAGAAGTTCAGGCCTGCGTTTTCATAAATATTGTTCAACATAAAGCGTTGCTCGTTAGTCAGTGTATTTATGCGGTTTTGGGCGATTTTTTCAAAGGCCTCGTCCCGCATATAGCGGAATTCGGCTACCCGTTGCGAGGCGGTTGCGCTGTCGCAGGCAAAAGTTACGCTCAACATTCGGCCTTGCAGACGCTCGTACTGTCCGACGGCAATATTTTGTTTCTTGTAGGAATCGGGCGGAATACAGACAGTTGCGCAGATGTAAACCGAACTTTTCCGCCGTGAGGCAGGCGCAATCAATCCGCCGGATTCGCGCAAATGAACGATTATCACGCTGTTTTTCCGGCAAGTGATGATGAGTTCGACCTGTTCGTCCGGCTTGGCTTCAAAATTGCCGCCGTGTCGGGAAACGATGGTCGAAGCAAGGTCGAAATCCCATATTTCATCGGGATTTGCGAGCAGTTTTCCGCTCATATTTTCAATATTTGAAACGAAAAACATATTCAGGATTTCCTCTTTTTTTACGTCGAAAGTTACGCCGAGCAGCCAGCCCAAACTTGCATTTTCGCCGGTAGTAATCCGCTTTTTCAGATTTGCGGGTTGAAAATCCATTTCAAGTTCGCCCCGAATCGTGTCTTTCATCGAATCCGAATTGGAATCGGGGGCAGCAGGGGGCGTTTCCTCGTTTTTTCTTTTAAATATGTCGAATATGCTGCTCATTTTTTGCCAATTTAATTTGAGTTGTCATTCTAATGAAAACACAAAGATATGCAAAATTTTTTATTTAATTCGAGCAAAAACAAAAACATTTACTATCTTTGCTGAAAATTGTTATGCCATGAAGTACCGGATAACTCTCTTTATTGCCCTTGTCTGCTTTGCAGAATGGACAAATTCGATTAAGAATTATACGCGCAACGACTATAAAGCGGGGATAAACGCCTCATTGATGCGCCAATATAAAACTGGTAAAACGTATATTTCAGAAAATCAAATCGGCAGGATTGAAAATACCCTACACCTTATGGGAAACGAACTGTCGGCAATCAAACTTTGATGTTTGTTTTTTAATTACACAAATCCAGCGTACCTATTTATGAAAAAAATAAATTTTATTAAGATTTGCTTTTTGCTGCTTTTATTTTTTGGCAGTTTCCCATTATCCGCCCAATCCAAAAATGGGCTGATTTTGGGCGGCGGAACAGGAAATATTTCTAATGTCAGCGAAACGGGGAAATTAAAAGAAATTCTTGATTTAGGCGGAACTAAAACGTTTGATTACAAATTCAATTTTGCGATTGGATATAAATTCAGGATTCAGCCGGAAAAGAAATCTTTCTTTTATGATTTGGACTTGTATGCGGGAATGAAAAGAATTAATTGGGACTATAAGGTTTTAGACAACTATTTTGAATATGGAAAAGATAATCCTTATGGCGATGATGTTAAAACATTGGGCTCACGTAGCGATGATTTTAATTATTACTTTTCCCTGAACGCAAGTTATAACTACAATATATACAAGAACTTGCACATAGGAGCAGGCTTGGAGCCGACAATGTATTTCGAGAGTGGTTGGAAATTCGATTCGTCGCTGACTTTTCGGGTCGGTTACGATTTTAAATATGTCGATATTGCGATTGGTTACAAAGTCGGGCTGTTAAATCCGCTGAAACAGAAAGACGCTTTTTTGTCCGGCAACCTAAACGATTTGCAAATTCAACTGTTTATACCGTTTTAAGTTGTATGAAAAAGTTTTTATCCTGCTGCATTTCGGCATTTTTTTGCCTTTCCTGCACCGTAGATTACGAGTTCGGCGAATCCAATATTTTGGAACACGACAGGTTGGTAATCAACGCTTTGCTGAATCCGACGCAGCCATTGGAAGTGTATTTTTATGCAATCGGCCGTGTCGATACCGGCTACGTTTATTCGGCCTTGCAAGGCGTGCGCGTCCTGCTGAAAGAGAACGATAAAATCCTGTTCGACGGCGTATGCAGCGATACCGTTTTGCGTTTGCCGCAAAGTCCGTTAGCCGGTGCAAATTATTCTATTGAAGCGAGTTATGCAGGAATGGAAACGGCTTCGGCAAGCGCGTATGTGCCTGAGGCCATCGACGGCAGTGTGAGAATGGAAATATATGATAATGAGTGGGTTAAAGACGATTTAATTTTTTATCTTTCCGATTTGCGTTTGCCGGCCGGAAACGAGGCAAGCCTGTTTATTACCGCTTACGGCCTCGACAAAGACGGCGAAGAAGGGCAATACGGCGAAATCTACGCCAGCCACGCGCTGCTCGACCTGCTGAACCGCGTCGAAGGAATGCCGGTCAAGAACCCTATTGTCGGCTCGATGTACTACGACGGATTTTTGCGCGTGAAAAACAAGAATTTACCCAACCTCGACGAAATCGCTTTTATGCCGCTCTACGCCGCTTACGATACGAAAGTATGGATTAAACTTTTGACGGCAAGCAAGGAATACGACCAGTATTGCCGGACGCTTTACCAGCAAAAGGCTATGATTATTTACGACGACGATATTTCGGCCATTGTCTATCAGCCGATTCAGGTATATTCCAACATCAAAAACGGAATGGGGATTTTTGCCGGAATCAACGAAATCAATTATTATTTTGACGTACCCTAATGAAAAAGTATATTTTTTGCTTCCTGTTTTCCGTTTTTTGCTTATTGCCTGCAAGGGCGCAACTTACGCTTGAACGCGACAGCGCAGGCGTTCTCGACCGCGAAATTGTGCTTCCCGACGTAGTTGTTACGGCTGAAAAGAAAAATATCGACAGCCGCGGGCTTGGAAATATGCGGATAAATATGGCGCAGTTGCGCGTTTCGCCACTATTTTTGGGCGAGCGCGATGTGGTCAAGGCCTTGCAGTTTTTGCCCGGAGTTTCGGCCGGACGCGAAGGCTCGTCGCAACTCAATATCCGCGGCGGAACCAACGACCAGACGCTTTACCTGATGGACGACGTGCCGGTTTACAACCAGAATCACACTTTCGGCTTTTTCTCGATTTTCAATGCCGATGCGGTGCAGTCGGCCGATTTGTACAAGGGCGGGATACCCTCGATGTACGGCGACAGGCTTTCGGGCCTCGCTTCCATTGCGCTGAAAGACGGCGATTTCGAGGAACACAATCATTCATTTACTTTGGGTTTGCTGGCCGGAACTCTGGCTTCCGACGGCGCTATCGTGAAGGACAAATTGAGTTATATGTTTGCGGCGCGGCGTTCGTTTATCGACCTGCTATACAACGGGATAATGTCGCTTGCCAACGAAGGCGGCGGAGGCGGCGTGATGATTTCGTTTTACGACGTAAACGGGAAACTTTCGTGGAAAATAAACGGCAAAAACAAACTTTCGTGGCAAATTTATGCGGGAAACGACGACCTTTACGGCCTCAATAACGAAAAAAAGGATTATACTGACGACAAATATTCCGAAAAATTCGGGTTCGGATGGAAGACGCTAACTTCCTCATTGCGTTTTACTTCCGAATTGACGCCCGATTTGCGCCTGTCGTCGAATGTTTATTTTACCCGTCTCAACAATTTCAATTATTTCAAAAATAACGAGCAGCGCGAGGGCGTGAAAAGCGTTTCGGAAAATCAGTCTTTGTCGCTTCTGAACGAATCGGGCGCAAGAACTTATATAGAACAGCGTCTGAATGAGCAAAATATGCTGACTTACGGTTTCGAGGCTTCGCGGCAAATTTACACGCCGACATACCTGTCGAAAATGAAAGACGGCGCAAAAACGGTTTTCGACGCCGGACGATTGAAACTTTATACCGCCTCGCTGTTTGCTTACGACGAGCATCGTTTCGGTACTTGGTTGTTTGGAGCAGGCCTCAGGGCTTCGGTTTACAACAATTCGGAAAAGACAAAGTTTGTCGTTGAGCCTCGCCTGAAAATCAACAAATATTTGGACGGCAAAAACAAGTTAATGTTTGCATACGACCGTATGCACCAGCCTGTACATTCGCTTTACGAGATGAATTACAGCGTGCAGACTGATTTTTGGGTGCCGTTTAAGGAAGACGTTTTGCCAAATTCGCACCAATTTTCGGTCGGTTGGAAAAATTATTTTTCTTCGGCCTTAAATTTCTCATTAGAAGCCTATTACAAGCGGATGAATAATTTGCTGGTAATAAAAAATTTAGAAAATTACACCGATTTTCATTCCGATTACGAAACGGGAAAAGGCGGTTCGCGCGGCTTGGAAATGATGGTTGAATATGCCGAAAACCGCCTGTCGTCGTGGGTTTCCTATACTCTGTCCAAAACGGACAGGACTTTCGGCGGGAAAACCTATCCTTTCAAATACGACGCTCCGCACGACGTTTCGGCTTTTGCCGGCTATATGGTACACCGGAAAGGCGGGAACCGCAATACGCTGTCGTTGAGCATGCAGTACAAGTCCGGTTATCCGTATTATGTGCCGGAAATCCGCTATCCAAGCGCAGGTTTGCCCACTATGCCGGATGCTTATTATTCTTTGAACGATGTTTCTTACGTCGATTATGTGCCTGATTATCCTAATGTAAGGCTGAAAAACTATTTCCGTGCCGACCTCAATTTCACTATGGAGCAAAAAATGAAGCACGGCAGCCGTATATGGCAATTTTCAATCCTGAACCTGACCGCCCGCAACAACGCTTATGCGGTTTACCGCGAGGACGGCCGGTACAAGGCTTTCGTGCTGATTCCGTTTTTGCCCTCGCTTTCCTTTACACGGAAATTTTGACTATCCGAACATTGCCCGCAAAATATCGTTGCCATTGGCGTAGAGCAGCAGGAGGAGCAGGAAAACCATTCCGGCAACCTGTGCGTGTTCCAAAAACTTGTCGCTGGGCTTTTTGCCGGTAATGACCTCGAAAATCAGGAACATCACGTGGCCGCCGTCCAGAGCGGGGATTGGAAGCAGGTTCATCACACCGAGCATCAGCGACAGGAATGCCGTCAATTCCCAGAAATCAGGCCAACTCCACAGTGCAGGAAACAGGTTGCCGATAGCGCCGAAGCCCCCGATATGCTGAATGCCTTCGCGGGTAAAAACCAACTTCATTTGAAGCACGTAAAACTTCAATTTGCGGACGCCAAGGCTGATTCCGGCCGGTATGGACTTGAAAAATCCGTAAGTGTCGTTCACTACGGCCGGCTTGGAATACGGAACCGTAAAGCCGATTGTCCCTTCGCTGCTGACTTTGCAGGGCAGGGTAAAGGTAGAATCGCCGCGGACTACCTGCAACTGAATTGATTCGTCCTTGTGTTTGGCAAGAATTGAGGATAAAATGCCGAATCCGGAAGTTTTTACGCCGTTGATTGCGGTAATTTGGTCGCCCGTTTGCAGCCCGGCTTCTTCGGCATAACTTTTTGCAACTACCGAATCTACAACGTTTTGGCGATAGTCGGCAAATGGAGTTTTTGCGTTCAGGAACTGCTTTTTGAAATCTTCTGGCAGCAAAATTTTGGCGTCTTCGCCGCCGCGATTTACGGTAACTTCTTTTGCGCTAATTACGCGGAAAAGGTCTAAATCGTCGTACCGCGACAGGGTTTTGCCGTCGGCCGAAAGTATCAGGTCGCCGTCGCGGAATCCAGCGTTTTGCGCTACCTGACTGAAATAGAGCGGCGTTTTATCGATTTGGATGTAGCGGTCGCCCCACGCGAGGACAATCATCGAATAGATGAAAAATGCGAGGATAAAGTTCATCAGCACTCCGCCCACCATAATCAAAAGCCGTTGCCAAGCCGGTTTTGAGCGAAATTCCCAGGGCTGTGGAGGCAGTTTCATAGCCTCGCGGTCCATACTTTCGTCAATCATCCCCGAAATTTTGCAGTAACCGCCGAGCGGGAGCCAGCCCACGCCGTATTCGGTTTCGCTGTTTTTAGGCTTGAATTTGAATATTGAAAACCAGGGGTTGAAAAAGAGGTAAAATTTTTCCACCCTTGTTTTGAACAGTTTCGCGAAAAGAAAATGTCCCAATTCGTGGACTATTACCAGAATTGACAGACTTAAAACGAGTTGCAGCGCTTTTATTAAAATTGTTTCCATTAATAATTATTAATAATTTATGATTTTTCTATTAATTCGTTTGCTCTGATGCGGGCTTCGGCGTCGGCAGCCACGTAGTCGTCCAAACTTGGCGAAGCCGTGAACGGGACTTTTTGCATTGTCTGTTCTATCACTTCGCTCATTTGCAGAAAGCCGATTCGGTCGTCGAGGAAAGCCGCAACAGCCGCTTCGTTGGCCGCATTCAGGATACAGGGCATATTCCCGCCTTTCGCAGCCGCTTCGCAGGCCAGAGCCAGATTCCGGAATTTGTCGTAATCCGGCTCTTCGAAAGTCAGGAGCGGATGTTTCGCAAAATCGAGCCGTTCCAATTTGCTTGCCCTCCGGAAAGGGTAGGCGAGCGCGTAAAGAATCGGCAGCCGCATATCGGGAAGCCCCAACTGCGCCTTTATCGACGAGTCGGCAAACTGCACCATTGAATGTATAATCGACTGTGGATGAACAAGAACCTGAATCTGTTCAAAGCGCGTTCCGAACAGCCATTTGGCCTCAATCATCTCGAAACCCTTGTTGAGCATCGTCGCCGAATCGATGGTAATTTTTGCGCCCATCGTCCAGTTCGGATGTTTCAGAGCGTCTTTTTTTGTTACTTTGGCCAACTGCTCTTTTGTAAACGTGCGGAAAGGCCCTCCTGAAGCGGTAAGGATGATTTTTTCAATCGGATTTGCGCTTTCGCCGACCAAACACTGAAAAATTGCCGAATGTTCGGAATCGACAGGATAAATCCTTGAACGTGAATCTTTTAGCAGAGCGGTAATCAGTTCGCCGGCCACAACCATAGTTTCCTTGTTGGCGAGGGCGATGTCTTTTCCGGCCTTTATCGCGCTGACAGTGGGTTTCAAGCCCGAATACCCGACCATTGCCGTAAGTACGGTATCGACAGGCGAGGCTTCGGCTATCTGCGCTATTGCGTCCGCTCCCGCCCAAACCTTAATCGGAAGGTCGGCCAAGGCGTCGCGCAACAGGCTGTATTTCTGTTCGTTGGCTATTGCAACCATTTCGGGGCGGAACTCGCGTGCCTGCTCAATCAGCAATTCCACGTTGTTGTTGGCCGTAAGCGCGTAAACTTCGAGAATATCGCTCTGTTCGCGCACTACGTCCAAGGCTTGCGTTCCGATGGAGCCGGTCGAACCCAAAATTGCTATCTGTTTTTTTTCAAAATCTCTCATCAGTTGAAATTAATGTATTCTGCCGGATTGACGGGTTTTCCGTTGTACCACAGTTCAAAATGCAGGTGGTAACCCGAACTCAAATTTCCGGTATTGCCGACTAAGGCTATTGCTTCGCCTGCGCTGACCGCTTCGCCCTGATTTTTCAGAAGTTTTGCATTATGCTTATAGACAGACATATAGCCGTTGGCGTGCTGGACGCAGATAATATTTCCCGCGTCGGCGTCGAATCCGGTAAAGATGACCGTGCCTTTCAGCGTCGAGAGCGCCGGTTCGTTGGGTTTGGCGGCAATGTCGATGCCGTAATGCTTTTGCCGGAGGTCAAATTCGGAAGAAACAATCCCCTTTACCGGACGGTAAAACATCAGGTTCGTGGTTTGCGTTTGGACGTTGTCGTCGCTTGTTGCGTTTCCGCCTCCGCTGCGGCTGATGTTGTATTTTTCTTCCTCCTCGTATTTTTTTACAAATTCGGAAGTTGCTTTCGATTTGCTAAAATCGATATTTTTATTGTCGCGCACTGTATCTTGCAGCCTGACCTGTTCAATTTTCATATCGCCGCGGATAATGGCGCTCACGTTGTTCAGGTATTTTGTCTGCACGAGCAGTTTTTGTTCCAAAGAATCGACTTTCAGCGCGTTTTGAATCATTTCCGTCCTGATTTCGGAATTGAGGTATCCGGGCAGATAATTGCGAATCGGAGTTTTGATGATGACTACCGAAGTGAGCGCTATCAGCACGACGGCGGCCAAAAGCGCTGTCAACAGCCCCGAAAGCCGCGACAGGCGAAGCGCAAAAACTTCTTCCAGCGTATTTTCGTTGAGGAACGACAACTTGTATTTGAAGCGCATCTTTCCCCAGAACTCCGAACTTGTTATCTTGCTCATTTAATGGTCAATTCTTCCAACAGCCGCGGGCATTTTCCCCACTTGTCGATTAAAAACAGGATATAGCGGACGTCCACGCCGATACATCTTTGGATGTTTGTTTCAAAGGCGATGTCGCCGCTCATTGCTTCCCAGTTGCCGTCGAAAGCCAGCCCAATCAGCCGGCCTTTGCCGTCGAAAACGGGGCTGCCGGAGTTTCCGCCGGTAATATCGTTATTCGAGAGGAAAGCGACGTTCATTGTGCCGTTGCTGTTGCCGTAGCGTCCGAAATCGTTCTCGCCGAGCAGTTGCAGCAGTTCGGGCTGAACGTTAAATTCGGGGTCGTCTTTTTTGTATTTTTCAAAAATGCCCTGCGTTGTGGTATAATAGTTGTACCACGCTCCGTCGTAAGGAACGTAACCGCCTATATTTCCGTAACTTAACCGCATGGTGAAATTAGCGTCGGAAGGGAAATCGCGGTCGGGCTGCATTTCTTCCAATCCGGCAAGAAACAGACGCTCGGCGCGGGCTATGCTCGAACGGTTTTCCGAAGTTTCGCCGCGCAATTTATTTAACTGTTCCATAACCGATTGCGCCATAACTACGGCCGGGTCTTCTTTCAGTTTCCTGGCTTTTTTGCTGTTCATCAAAGCCTCTTTCAGTTTTTCGGGATACGGGATAACCGATTTTTTGAACACGTCCGAAGCGTATTTTGCATAATCGCCCTTGTATTTTTTGTCGATTTCCTGATAAACGGTCGGCAAATATGCGGCAGGAACGCGCTTTTTGGCTATGTCGAGCATTGCGGCCAGCACTTTTTCGTCGAGCGCGGGTTCGTAATCCTTATAAGTCGGCAAAATGCGGGTTTCATAAAATTTAGCCGGATTTTCCAATTTTTCGGTATTCAGGTTCCCTGCGCTGATAGCGTAACGGAAAATTTCGGTTCCGCCCGGAAAAGTTTCCGACAGATAGGTCATAATCCGCTGTTTTTCAGTTGTAGAGGTATATGCCTGTTCCAAAGTCGGAAGGACTTCGCCGTAAGTTGCTTTTTTGTCGGGATTGGAGTTCAGCCAGTTTGTAAATTGCTGTTCCAGAGCCTGTTTTCGTTCCACTACGTGCATGCGTTCCAAGCCGCGGTTCATCCCGATTGAATTTTTCCAGTAGTTGCTGCTGCCCTCGAATTTCGAGGTATATTCTATTCTTACCTTGTCGGAAGCCAGCATCGCTTCGCGCCATATATCCTGCTTGATTCCGCGGACTTCGATTCTCGGTTCGTTATCGCCTTTGATGCGCTGTTCCACGCCCCAGGAAGTCAGGTAGCGGTAGGTGCGTCCGGGGAAACCGATAGTCATTGCGGGCGTGTTTTCTTCGTAGCCTTCGAGCGTAACCGGAGCCACGTATTTCGGCTTGTAAGGCGTGTTGTCGGCCTGATAGCCTTTTTTATGTTCGGGATTCGAGTAAGCCCTGAAAATACTGAAATCGCCGGTATGCCGCGGCCACATCCAGTTGTCAGTATCGCCGCCGAAATTTCCGACCGACGAGGGCGGGGCAAACACGAGGCGGACGTCGGTAATAACGTCGTAAATGCTCATATAATAAGCGTTTCCGGCATAATAGGGGCGGATTAAGGCCTCAATTCCTAACGAATCGTTTTCATTTGCGCGGCTGATTTCCGAAATCCGTTTGCCGATGGCGTCGCTTCTTTCCTGTTCGCTCATTTCGGGCGTAACGGACGAAAGAACGTCGGCTGTAACGTCCACAGTCTTAACTAAATAACGAACCGAAAGCCCTTCTATCGGCAGTTCGTCGGCCGGAGATTGCGACACAAAGCCGTCGGTAAGATAATCGTGTTCCACGCTGCTGACCGACTGTATCGAACTGCGGCCGCAATGGTGGTTAGTGAAAATCAGGCCTTTGTCGGACACTGTAACTCCGGTGCATCCGCCGCCGAAAATGACTACCGCATCTTTCAGCGAAGGCTGTATCGTATCGTAGAGTTGGTCGGGGCTTAACGTGAATCCAAGTTCGACCATCCGTTTGACGTTCGACGGTTTGAGATTGTTGAGCATCCACATCCCTTCGTCGGCAAAGGCCGATGAACAGAGCATTGCGGATAAGATAAATGTTGTTATTCGTTTCATATTGTTGATAATTATTCTTCGCAAATATCGGCAAAAAGGTCGTAAAGCGGTTTGAGCAGCAAATATTCCGAGGCCATAACCTCGATAAAACCTTCGTCGTGAAGTTCTTTTCCCAGCGGACGGTTTTTCAGCAGGTAAACGCTTTTGCGCTGAATCCACTGTTGGAAATATTCGGGAAGTTCGCTTGGCGTCCGGCGTTTGTAAAGGTCGCCGCCGATTTCAAATCCGTGTTTTCCAATCAGGTCTTCCGTCATTTCCCGAAACTCGTCGGGTTGGTATTCCACGCGGGAACGGAAAGCGTCCATCTCTTTTTTCGAGGCCATATACATTCCCATTCCGTAGGAATATCCGTCTTCGTAAAGTTCGAGATAAAATCCGGGAAACCGCTGCCAGTCGGTCAGCAGCCGCTGAAAACTCATCCACATATTGGTGCGGTAGGGCGTTTTGTCCTTCGAGAAGCGTATATCGCGGTAAATCCGCGACACAACCTTGTTCGGATTCATATTGATTTTCGGGTCGATAGCGTAAAACGCAGGCGAAAGAGCCGTAGCAAAAGCCTTCATCGGAGCAAGCACCTCGTCTAAATAAATATGCTTGTGTTCGTCGAACCACGGCTTATAATTATTCGCTTTCAAGTCGTTGAAAAACTTGAACATTTCCGGCGAAAATCCCGTAAATACATCTGCTGATTTCATTTATATTTTAATATATAAAGTGCAAAGTTACAATCTTTTTTTGAATTATAAGCAGAAAACGGTATAAAATGAACTCAAAATCCCGAATTTGATTTTCCGTAACGCTTTTCGACCATATAATAGAGCGCAGGCAGCACAAACAGCGTTACCACCGTCGAGAAAAGCAGTCCGTAAACAATGACCGTCGCCAAGGGTCGCTGAACGTCGGAGCCGATTCCGGTGCTGATTGAGGCGGGCAACAGTCCCAAAACCGCTACGGAAGCCGTCATCAGGATTGGTCGGAAACGGTGTCTTGCGCCGTCGATTACGGCGGATTTCAAATCCCGCCCTTCTTCGCGCAGTTGGTTGATATGCGAAAGCATAATTACGCCGTTTTGTATCGAAACGCCTATCAGCGCAATGAAACCCACTGCCGATGATACGTTGAGCGTCATCCCGCGCAGGTTGAGCGCCAACATCCCTCCGAAAACGGCCAAAGGAACAACCATCATCATTAGCGAAGCCTGACGGAAACGACCGGTAGCGCCGAAGAGCAACAGCAACATTATCGCCAATGCGACCGGAACAACCACTCCCAATCGGCCGTATGCGCGGTGCTGGTTCTCGAACTGTCCCGCCCATTGTACGCCGCCTTTGCGAATGTCCATAGTATTTAACTGTGCATTCGCCTCGTTGAGGAATTTCGTCAAATCCACGCCCCGAAGGTTGATTCTGATTGTCAGATGCCGCTTGTTCATCTCGTGAGTGATGATGCTTTCTCCGGTTGTCATCTTGATTTCGCAAACTTGCGATAGCGGAATTTTCGCACCTGAGGCGGAAGTGAGCAGCAAATCGCCGATTTTTTCGGGCGAATTGCGGTATTCTTCGGCAAAACGACAAATTATGTCGTAACTCTTGCTGCCGACAAAGATTTCCGAAACGGCGGCGCCTCCAACTGCGAGTTCAATCATATCGGCAACATCCGCGACATTCAGTCCGTATTGCGCTATGCGTGCGCGGTCGGCGATAATCTGCAACTGCGGAAACGGCGGTTCCTGCTCGATTGCAACATCGGCTGCGCCGGGGATTTTTTGCAAAGCCGATACAATGCGGTCGGCCGTATGTCGGGTTTCGGCAATATCGTCGCCATACACTTTCAGCGCCAAATCGCTGTGCGAGCCGGCCACCAAGTCCATTACCATGTCTATTATCGGTTGAGAAAAACCGTAGGTATATCCGGGCAGTTTCGACAGGCGAGCCGACATTGCTTCAATCAGTTCGGCCTTTGTGCGTCCGCTTTTCCACGTATTGTAAGGCTTCAAACCTACTCCGACTTCCACGTGCGAAAGCGAAAATGCTTCGGCGCCTTCGTCATCGCGCCCGACTTGCGTCATCACGTAAGAAACCTCGTCAAATTCAGCGATTGCATTGCGGAGTTCGGCTCCCATCTCTTTCGATTTGTCAATGGAAATACCTGCGGGCAACTGTACCTGAATCCATATCGAACCCTCGTCGAGCGGCGGAAGGAAATCTTTTCCGACCGTATAGCACAAAAGGCCCGCTGCAACAAGCACTGCGGCAAGCGTGGCGATAACTGCACGAGGTTTTTCCACAATTTTTTTCGTTTGAGCGCTGTAAATCTCGGTCAATCGTTCGAGCCAGCGGTTTCGCTTGATTTTTCGCGGTTTGGAATATGCAGTAAACGCCAATCCGGGTATCCAGAAAAGCGCCACAGCAAGCGCTCCGACAAGGGCGTAACCCACTGTGTAAGCCATTGGCGTAAAGAGTTTTTTCTCGATATGTTCAAACGCAAAAAGCGGCAAATATGCGGTGATAATTATCAAAGTCGAGAAGAAAATCGGCCGCGCAACCTTGTTTGAACGCTCAAAAATGCCGTTTTCCGTAAACGCTTCATCCGGATTGGATTCCCGCTTTTTCAGGATGGTTTCCATCATCACAATCGCGCCGTCAACTATAATTCCGAAATCTATTGCGCCCAGCGAAAGCAGATTGGCGGGAATATTGGTAAAGTGCATCAGCAAAAAGGCTATCAACAGCGAAAACGGGATTGTAAGGGCGACAAGCAATGCGCCTTTCCACGAACGCAGGAACAGAATCAACACAAAAACCACTAAAATCATTCCGGCAAGCAGAGTGTGGGAAACGGTGTTTAATGTCTTGTTTACCAAGTCGGTACGGTCCATAAACGGATGGATTTCCGTGCCTTCGGGCAAAATTTCGTTGTTCAATTCATCAACCGCTTTGTGCACCTCTTTCAGCACATCCGACGGATTTTCGCCGCGCAAAAGTTGGATGATGCCTTCAACTCCGTCCGACACGTTGCGACTGTCGTCGCGAAAACCCAAAACGCCTTTCCGTTCGAGGTTTCCGTATTTCAAAACGCCCAAATCTTCGATATAGACCGGCGTTCCGTTCACCGTTTTCACAACTATCCGGCCTAAATCTTCGAGGTCTTGAATAAGTCCGATTCCGCGGATAACATAACTCAAATCGCCCTTTGAAAGCAGACTTCCGCCCGCATTGACATTGTTTTTCTCGATACATTCGGTTATGTCGCCGAGCGTAAGTCCGTATTGTTCAAGGCGTTGCGGATTAAGTTCGATTTGATATTGAGTTGTGATGCCTCCGTAGTTGCTCACGTCGGCAATGCCGTGAATCTGCTTCAAACGCGGGATTATCACCCATTTATGCAAGTCGGTCATCTCGCGTAGCGACAGCCTGTCGCTTTCGATGATATAACGGTAAATTTCGCCGGTAGGGGAAGTCAGAGGATTAAGTCCGGGAACCGCTCCATAAGGCAGTTCCACGTCGTCGAGCCGCTCGCGCACCCGCTGTCTTGCCCAGTAGTCCTCCACTCCGTCGTCGAAAAGCAGGATGACGGTCGAAAGCCCGAAAGTATTTTTGCTGCGCATCACGCTCAATCCCGGAATGCCGTTCATAGCGCGCTCTACCGGAATGGTAATCTGTTGCTCAATCTCTTCGGCAGCCAATCCCGGAACTTGGGTAACTATCTGCACCGAAGTGTCGGCAATATCGGGGTAAGCGTCGATAGACAGCCGCGTCCACGAGTACCAGCCCGCCAATCCGAGAAAAATAAAAAGTACGCTCATCAGTCCCCGCCGATGAATCGCAAGGAAAATTATCTTCTTCAACATAACTTATCGGGCTTCTATAAAGTAAAACGCACCTTTTGTAACGATTTTCTCGCCTGCTTTTACGCCTGCGGAAATTATTGCAAGGCTGTCGGATTCGGCTTCGAGAGTAACCGGCTGTTTGCGGAATCGGTTATTCCCTTCGCTGACAATAACATAACGCCCTTCTTCGCTTTGCAAAACGGCAGATTCGGGCACGGCGAGCGATTCAGTCGGATTTCCGGTAAAATCGACCGATGCAAACATATTGGGTTTGAGCAGGCGATTGCCGTTTTCACATTCCACAATCACGTCAACGGTGCGGGTTTCCGCATCCAAAACGGCTCCCGAATAACAGAGTTTCGCCTCGATTTGCACATTTGGTTGTGCAGTTGGACTGACCGAAATAGAATTGATATTTTCCAAAAACGGAATATCTTTTTCGCGAACGTGGGCGATAACCCTCACTCGCGCCAAATTTGCCACAACGGCGAGCGCTTCGGCGTCGTCTTTAATGTATTGACCGATAGTTATTTCCGCCTTTACCACTTCGCCTGCGATGGGCGAGCGGACAATCAGCGGTTTGCCCGATTCGAGGTCTTTCGGCTCAACTCGCCACACTTTCAATGCCGATTGGGTCTGTTCAAAATCTTTTGTTTTCAGTTCGTAATCGGTTTCCGCTTCTTCCAAATCCTTTGTTGATGCGGCATTGTGGGAAAACAAATCGCGCTGACGCTCAAAAGTTTTGCGGGCGAGTTCCATTTCCTGCTTCGCTTGGAAATACGATTTACCGGCTTCGAAGAAGTCGGGCGAACTGATTTCAAATACCGGACTGCCTTCGCTAACCCGCTGTCCGGCGTGGACAAAGGCTTTCACTATTCGTCCGGCGAATGGCGATGCGATTTCGGCGTAACATTCCGGCAGCGGACGCACTTCGCCCGAAACGGAAAATTTGTGGCTGAACGGCTTGGTTTCCACCTCGCCTATTTCTATGTTTTGCAGCAGCGGAGCGCCTTCCGCAACTGTTATGACGTCGTTATCGACTGTAAATATGCCGCCTGTTTCCTCCTTGTTTTGTTTGTTGCACGAAAGCAGGAAAAGGAAGCAAAATATGATTATTTTTTGTTGCTTCATAATTTT
>JAISUN010000035.1 GCA_031272085.1 Dysgonamonadaceae bacterium
GGAAAAACCGGTGCATCCTGCGTATCTTCAGCGGTCAATCCATGGATTTGCGTATTCCAATACGAATACCATTCCGGCTCGGGACGGATAAGACGGTAAATTTTTTCGACAATTTGCCCGTCGCGAACAATCACTACTCCTACACTACAAACGCTTGACGGATGGTAGTTTGCCGTTTCAAAATCTATGGCGGCAAATGATTTCATATTTTTATTTTTTCTGCAAAGGTACGAAGAGAAGACGACAAAGGGTGTCGTTTTTATAATTTTTAGATAATTTTTTGAAACCTTTCGATTACTTATTGTTATAAAAAAACGCATAATAATGAAAACAATTCAAAAAAAACGTATCTTTGCAAAGAATATTTACCAAAAATTAAAGTTATGAAACGAATTATATGGCTGCTGACCGCATTTTATTGCGCAGCAAACCTGTTTGGACAGGAAGTTGTCAAATCCGACTCGCCTGCCGGCCGCCAGCATGTGCCAGAGCGGTTTTTGAGGCCAAAAACAGATAGAACTCCCCTGAAAGCCCCTGTCCTGAAAGAGGGCGAGGCGGTTTTGAAGGGCATAGTCCTCGGCTACCGGCCTGATGTGTATTCCGACGAAAGCCTGATTTATGTAAATAATGCCTTTTTATCATGGCAAGAAACAAAAGATTTTTTGATTCAAAACGACGGTACTTTTTCGGTAAAAATTTCTTTGCCTTATACTATGGAAGTCGGCCTGCAACTATGTGATGGGGCTTTATATAACAGTACAATGATGCTTTCGCCCGGCGAAACGACCGAAATTTGTATCGACGCATCGGATGAAATTCCCCATATCTATTATTGCGGAGCAAATGCCGCCTATAATGAGCAATTCGCAAATATTGTCTATAATTACATTAAACAGAATATCAATCATACGCAAATCATGAAAGATATTGCCGGTATGTCGCTTGCGCAATATAAGGATTATAATCTCTTGCGAATGGAGACTGTTCTTGCAGGAGTTGATTCGCTCGCCGTTTCGGAAAAGACAAAGGAATTGACAAGACTTAACATTCAATTCGAGTTTTTACATTTACTTTCGATGGCCGAGTTCAATATGGAAGACGCATACAAAGAGGCGAACAACATCCCTTATGATGTCGCGGCGCCGGATTATCAAGCGCCGGTTTTCACTCCGGAATATTACGATTTTCTGAAAACAATGCCTGTAAATGACGCAAAGGCTCTTTATTGTTCAAGTTATTTTTTTGCAGTAAATAGTTGCAGATATATTTCTTCTTCTCTGAGAGAGGCGCATAATTCAAGCGCTAACGATAATATTACAGAAATGCTTAACAGAGGGATGATAGATAAGGAAGATGTAGAAACGGCAAAGAAAATTATGGAAATGCAGCCTGAAAATTGGCCAGAAGAAAGAATAGAGGTTCGTAAAAAGGAATTTGAAGCCTATATAAATTTCATTATTAAAGACAGAAACCTTTCTCCGAAAGGTAAAAGTATATTGCTGCAAATAAACGACTTATTAATAAAAGATAATCCATTTAAGAGTGATTACATGGTACTCTCTTTCGAACTTATATCTGACATTTTTAAAAATAATGAAGTTACGCAAGAAGATTTAGACTCGCTGAATAACAATAGTTTCTTTGCAAAAGATGACGATTATTTTGTCGGCGATGATATTGCTGATTTTAATACAAAATACGTTTCGGAAATGCAGTTTGTTGCTGAAAACGCCAGATTAAAAAACTCGCTCGATTGCGTAGCCGGTTATCTTGGAACCGATAAAGGCATTTTGTTCGACTGTATCAAATTGCAGGCATTATCCGGCAGTCTGGACGAATATACCCCGCTGTCCGACCTCCAACTTGCTGAAATCGGCAAAATGGGAAATCCGTTTTATCTCAAATATTTCAAAAAGAAAAATGCCGATTTGATAGCAAAAATAAGCAACAGCAGGAAAAAGAGTGATTTCAAGGTTTACGAAACGCCAAACGTTGATAACGAGCAACTTTTCAGCGAAATAATAAAGCCTTTTGCGGGCAAACCGATTCTGATTGATTTCTGGGCGACTTGGTGCGTTCCCTGCCGGAATGCGCATAAAATGTTCAGGGAAAAGAAAGAAGAATATTTGAAAAAGGGCGTCGTTTTTGTTTACCTGACCGACGAAAGTTCACCTCTGGCGACCTGGCAAAATATGATTTCCGAAATTTCGGGCGAGCATTACCGGTTGAGCGCTGCGCAGTTCAAGTATCTGCGGGAAAAATTCGGGGTTGAGGGCGTTCCCTCTTACCTGATAATCAGTCCCGAAGGCAAGCAGGTTTATTTTGGAGTCGGATTCAATCAGGGGGCGATTGAATCCACCCTTACATCCCTTACGCAGAACACTTCTTCGCCGTTGAGCGTTATCCCTGCTTTCAGCAAATAATTGCCCGCGTCGGCCGGAAGCGGAAGTTCAAAATTCATAATTTGCACTTGCAGAGCGGGCGCATTTGCCTTTTGCGTTGTGCGGAAGACTTCGTAATCCTTGGTCAGCGTAAGCGTAACTTCCTGATTGAACAGGCTGTCAGTATCGTTTACTACGTAAAGCGGAACTTTTATCGTTTCCGAAGCGGCATTGGATTTGTCCCAAAAATCGAGCATCAGGCCGACCGGCGCAAATGCGGGCTTCACGTATTTGTAAAATTCCGGTTCAAAGGTAACGGCTTTCACATCGGAAAAATTGTCGCAAGTTGCTCCCACAGGGCTGTCAGGCAGCGAATATCCAAGTCCGCAAAAGTGCATTACGCCTGCTGTTTGGCGATGCGCCCGCCAGTATTCGGTTAGCATTGCTAAATTGCGGGCGTAGTGGTAAAACCGTTGCTGCGGACTTAACGAATCGCCCCAAAGCGTACTGTAAACTTGGCGTGTGAGCGTGGTAGGCGAGCCGTTGCGGTTGAGCCACAGCCAGCCGTATTCGTTTATAAATCGGATGTTTGGAAACAGTTTCATCCCTTCGGGAATGGAATCGGGCGTATTGCCGTTGGCGTCGTTCAGGTCGTCTGACACGAGGCTGAAAAGGTCGTGCAGATAGCCTTTTTCGCTCGGTTTTTCGCCGACAAAATAAGATAAAAACATATATGGATGAGATTCGAGCGGGTCGGTCAGCGCGGCGGGTTTTGCCCAGCCATTTTCCCAAACGCGGCCGCTAAGGTCGAGTTTGCGCACTTCGTTTATGGCAGGCGCAGTTTCAAGTGTAGTAGATTCGTTGTTTGCATCCCAAATCACGATGGACGGATGATTCCATCGGTCGCGCACCCAGCGGGTAAATTCTTCGGCCAAAAGGGCTGAACGCAGCGGCTGCAACTGTTTTCCGGAAATCGCAAATTCGTCCTGAACCATCATCCCGAGGCTGTCGCATATTTCGTACCAGCAGTCGGGTACGGGGCCTATGTGGAAACGCACGATTCGCCAATTCATTTCCTTGTATTTGTTGATGAGTTTCACCACCCAGTCGCGGTCCCAAGGCAGGGAAGCGCGGTCGGGGTCTTGCGTAAAGCGTTGAAACACAACGTTTGTGCCGAGCAGATAAAATGGTTTTCCGTTCAGAACGGCCATTCGTTTTTCAGGGTCGAAATGAAATTCGCGCATTCCGAAAGTTGTAGTTTTAGCGTCGGCAGCGGTTTTCAGTTCTATTTGGTAGAGAAATGGCATTTCGGGCGACCAGAGTTGAGCGTCTTTTATAACGACCTCAAAATCAGCCTTATAATTTGATGGCTCGGAACCGTCGGCGCTTTTTTCTATTTTAACTTTTGTGCAACTGACTTTTCCCGAAGCAATTTTTTTGCCGCTTGTTTTTTCGGTCAAGATATAGGAAATTTCGGGGCTATCTTGCTGATTGGCAGTTATTTCTGCGACTATACGCACTGAATTTTTTTCAATATCGGGGGCGCACTGGACGTTGCGGATATAGGGCTTGTTGGCCAAGATCAGTTGCACGTCGTCGTAAATTCCGGGAATGTAGCGTTCCGTTTCGTAATCGTGGCCGTTTTGGATTGTGTCGGGGAGTTGCGGTTGGCATCCGACGCCTATAACTATTTCATTTTCAGCGCCTTGTTTTAAATATTTTTTAAGGTCGAAATAGACGGGCGAGAAGCAGAAATAATTTTCGCCGGCATAAATACCATTTACGTAAACCTTTGTGTGATAGCGTGCTTTCAGAATTTTGAGGTTGGCGACCTCGAAAGCGCTGTCGGGAAGCGCGAAAGTGCGCCGATACCAGTACCAGCCGTTTTCATAATGCGTGGAATCGGCGTCAATAGCGGGCGAGGCCAAATCCACAAGTCCGGGAACTGGAACCGTCGCCGAAAAATTATCGGCAGGCAGGCTGTCTGTTTTTGCTATTTGCCATTCGCCGTTAAGGTTGATAACCAAGCGGTTAACCTCTTTTTGGGCGCAGGAAAAAAGCAGAGCGGAGGCAAGCAGGAGGGTAAAAAATTTCGGGAATTTTTGTGTGGTCATATTTTTGTGTTTTTTCATTTTTCTGTAAATTTTATCAGTTTTTCTGCGAAATTTTTCCATGAAAGTTCTTCTTTTACTTTGCGGAAATTGTTGTCGTACAGTTCTTTATCGGAAACGAAAAAATCATTTATTCCGATTGCGATGCTGTTGGGTTGAGGCCGGCAAACAAGGCCGATTCCGGGATGCTCGACTGTTTCGCGCAGGCCGCCGACGTCGGTAACAAGCGCCGGCAGGCTGAAATGGCAGGCAACGGGAATCACGCCGCTTTGAGTGGCCGAGCGGTAGGGCGCAACCAGCAAATCGGCGGCTGAAAACAGGGTCGGAACCTCGTCGTCGCCAATGTAGCGGTTCAATGCCAAAATCCGCTGCCGGGCAGGCGATGCCTCAATCATACTTTGATATTTTCCGAAATCGCCGTAACATTCGCCTGCGATGATAAGTTGGAATGAATCGTCGAGCAAAGACATCGCTTCAATAAGCAGGTCAAGTCCTTTGTAATCCCTTATTAATCCGAAGAATAGCAGGGTTTTTCGGTCGGGGTCGATATTCAGTTTTTTGCGGGCTTCCGATTTTTCGAGTTTTTCGCCGAAATGGTCGTAAAGAGGGTGGGGGATAAGGCAGCAATTTGCTTTCGGACAAATAGTTAGCAGGTCGCTTTTCACAGCCTCGCTCATTGTGATAAAATGCGTGCATTGGTTGAAAAACAGGCGAGCCAGCGGTCGGTCGAAAAATTTCTGTTCGTGCGGAATAGCGTTATCGACTACGCAAAGGGTTTTTACTCCCTTGTTTTTCAAGCGTTTAGCCACGTGGCCGAGCGAAGGCGCAAGAAAACTCATCCAGTATTTCATTATCAACAGGTCGGGTTTTTGCTTCAAAATCCGGCGGGCTGCCGATTCGTAAGACAGCGGATTTATCGTGTCGAGAACAGGAAGGCTGTCGATGTAAACTGCTTTGTCTTCGGGAGTTACATATTGAGTTTTCCCCGGAAAAAGAAAGTTTGGATACTGGCGGCTGAAAGTGTAAGGCGTAACCTCGTGTTTGGCTTTCAACTCGCTGTAAAGATTGGCGTTAAACTGCGCAATCCCGCCCCGGAAGGGATAAAATGTAGATAAATATGCGATGTTCATAACTTATTGTCGGCTAATGCCAGCGCAAAGTTAATCAAATCGGGGAAATTTGCAAATATTTTTATGCCGGAAATTTTTTGGCTGTCGCAGCGGTTTCCAAGTAAAACGGGCTTAATCCCTGCATTTTCAGCGAATTGCATATCAGTTTCGCTATCGCCGGCCATAAAACTTTTGGAAAAATCTATATCGGGAAATTCGCTTTTTGCCTGTCGGGCCATTCCGGGATTTGGCTTGCGGTCGGGCGCGTCCTCATTGGTTGCGGTAGAAACGTAAATCCGGTCGATTCGTCCGCCTGATTTGGCAATTTCACTGCACATAAAATTGTGTATTTCAGCGAGTTGCTGCTCGGTCATCAGACCTTTGCCAACTCCGCGCTGGTTGGTAACGATAAAAATATGGCGGAAATGCGGAGCAAGGATTTTCAGGGCTTCTTTTGCGCCGTCGATAAACTCAAATTCTTCGACAGATTTTACGTAATCGTTTGGACGATGGACATTTATTACTCCGTCGCGGTCGAGGAACAGGGCGGAAAAAGGCGCGAAGGCGCGAAGGCGCGAAGGCGCGAATGCACGAAAGCGCGAATGCGCGAAAGCGCGAAAGGGTGGGGTAGAGAAATCTTTTTGGGCTTTTTCGTAATCTTCGGGGATGCCGATGTCGATAAAATATCCGTCAGTTTGAAAGCCTGACAGGGAGCCGGTTTCAACAGTTTTTTCAAAAAAATCTTTTTCTATGGAAAATTTTTCGGGCAAGGCTGTCAGCACATCACGGTTAATCACGTAAACTCCGGCATTAATCAGCCCTTCGACGCAATGCTGTTTTTCGGCGAAGCGGACAATCCGGTTTTGACTGTCGATTTCTACTCGCCCGTAACGTTCAAAATCCTGCATTTTTTTCAGGGCAAGCGTTGCCGTTGCGCCCGATTGCCGATGAAAAGCGAGCATTGCCGCGTAATCAAGGTCTAAAAAAGTATCGCCGTTGAGGATAAAAACCTCATTTTCAGAGGCCTTTTGCAGAGCGAATTTCACGGCTCCGCCGGTTCCAAGCGGCTCATTTTCAACAACAAACGAAATTTCCATTTGCTTCGTTTCATCCTTTCGCGCCTCCACGCCTTCGCGCCTTCGCGCCTTCGCGCTTTCGCGCCTCCACGCCTCCACCCACTCCTCAACCGCCTCGTGCTTATATCCGAGTGAAAGGATAATATGTTCAAAACCGGCATTTTGCAGAGAATCGACAAGATATTCCAAAAAAGGCTTTCCGGCAACCGGAGCCATACATTTTGGAACATCGGCAACCACGCTCTGCAAGCGAGTTCCCATTCCTCCGGCAAGAATTACGGCTTCCATTAATTGAACAGCGTTTCTTCCACTATTTCGCAAATGATATGGCCGACAGTGATGTGCATTTCCTGAATCCGGGGCGTGTCGGTCGAGGGGACATTGACGAGTATATCGGAAATCTGACGCATTTTACCGCCTGTTTCGCCTGTAAATCCCACTGTTTTAATGCCTTTCGTGCGGCAAACTTCAAAGGCTTTCAGGATATTAGCCGAATTTCCCGAAGTGGAAAGCCCGACTAAAATATCGCCTTCCTTGCCCAAACCCGCTATCAGACGGGCATAAACGATGTCGAACGAATAATCGTTGGCCACGGCCGTCAGAAACGAGGTATTGCAATGCAAAGCCTCGGCCGGAAGCGGCTCGCGGTCGATATAAAACTTGCCCGAAAATTCGGCCGCCAAATGCTGTGCATCGGCTGCGCTGCCGCCGTTGCCGCAAAACCATACTTTTCCGCCGCGACGGTAACATTCGATAATAGCCTCTGCCACAGCGTTTATGGTAGTTTGAAGCGGCTCGTCGGCAAGAACTTTATTCGCCGTTTCGATGTGTTCTTTCAATCTTGCAATGATTTTTCCTTTACAGTCCATGTTGTTAATCCTTTTTTATAAAAATCGAAGAGGAAAACTCGTCCCGCTTTCATCTGTTCAAGGGCTTTTATGACCGAATAGCGGCTGTTTCCCGGGCAGTAAAAAAACATAAATCCGCCTCCGCCTGCGCCGGAAATTTTTCCGCCGAGAGCGCCATTTTCAATCGCGGTTTCGTAAATTTTATCGATGAACGGATTTGAGATATTCCGCGCCATCTTCTTCTTACTCAACCAACTAACGTTCAGGGCGCGGCCGAGGGCTTCAAGTTCTTCGCGCAGCAGGCAGTTTTTCATTCTGAAAGCCTCTTCTTTCACGCGGTGCATTGCTTCGAGCGATTCGGCGTTTTTTTCGCTAACGTTTTTCGCCTGTTCTTCAATGATATGCGTCGATTCGCGTTTCAAATCGGTAAAGAAGAGGACAGTGTTCAGCGCCCATTCCTGCAAGATGCTATTGCCTATCCGTAAGGGGTTTACGATAACTTTGTCGTCTTCCATAAACTCCATAAAATTGACCCCGCCGAAAGTTGCGGCGTACTGGTCTTGTTTTCCGCCGGCCATTTTCAGGTCGGTTCGCTCGATTTCGTAGGCGTAATGCGCTATATCGTACTTTCCCAGAGGCAGTTTCAGCCATTCGCAAAATGCGCCGAGAATAGTAACGACAAGCGTTGAAGACGTTCCCAGACCGGAACCGGAAGGCACGTCGATAGCCGTTGTCAGTTCAAACGAGAGCGGCCGGCCGTTGTTGAATCGGCGGACAATGGAGTTGTAGATACCCTTTTGCAGCATCAATGCGCCATTGGCGGGTATTTCGGCTGCGGCCTCGTATTCTTCCACAAGTCCATCGTTGATGTGGACAAACCGGATTTTCCCGTTATCGAGCGGCCGAATTGTGGCGTGGGCAAACAAACTGACAGTTACGTTAAGAACCGCGCCGCCGTACAAGTCGGAATAGGGCGAAACATCGGTGCCTCCCCCTGCAATTCCAAGCCTGAACGGCGCTTT
>JAISUN010000018.1 GCA_031272085.1 Dysgonamonadaceae bacterium
ACAACCAGACTGGTTGCTTATTTGGGTACAGGAAGATAATCGTCTTACCCTGACATTAACAGACACCGGCACCCATTCCGATTTATTTTAAAAAAGACATATTATGTAACTAAAAAACATAAAAACACAGAAATAATAACAAATTGAACTAATAGCGATTATTCTCTCTAATCAGAAGTCTGGTAAATTTCCTGTGAGAATAATGTGCAAGGTTCACGTCGAAAGGCGCAAATATCAATACTTTCCTGCTTATGCGGATTTCCAACGCTCTGAAACACAATTTCTTTCACGATTTGGCCGATGCTTTCGGCGAAGTTGGCGATGGAAAAATCACAACAGAAGAATTTTTAGGTTTATGAAGTATTTGCTTGATACTCATGCTTTTATTTGGTCATTTTCGGACTCGGAAAAATTGAGCGCCACAGCGCGGGCAATAATTACCGACCCCGAAAATATAATTTGCGTCAGCGTAATTACTTTTTGGGAAATAGCATTAAAAACGTCTATTAAAAAATTTTCTTTTGAAGGAATAGTTACCGGTCAAAATCTGACCATCGCAGCCGCAAACAGTTTCGCAGCAGGACATCATCAACCAGTTCCACCCATAACCACGAAACTATATGCTTACATATAGCGAAAAATAAAACATGAATAGAAAATAGATAAAAAAACTGAAAACAAAAGTATTTTTACTAACATTGTTAGTAGTCTTGGGTGCGAAGTACAGTACCGCCCAAGTGCAAGAGTATGAACCCGGCGGAACCTATTATTTGGATATTTTCCCTGAACAAATAGGTGAAAAACAAATAAAGGTTATAGGCGATGATGGCTATTATCCGTGGACAAGTAATAATCATGGAGTGATTTATGGGATAGAATTACTTATCCCCGGTCCTGATAACTATCGGAAGAGTTTAGTGGGAAACCCAAACTTGACATATTTCTTTATCCGCTGCATCCAGAATCCAGACCAGATAACGGTTTCGGGGCGGTCCTCTGTGTTTTTTAGTGCAACCCTCTAATATCCGCAGTTAGAAGCAAGGCAAAAGTAGAATATTCATTTTTCCAATTTCCTTTTCACTAAAATTCAGTAAGACAGAGAAAGTATTCGGAAAATTTTGCTATCTTTGCGCAAAAATAATTCATTAAAAACACATTCTATATGAAAAAAATTATGTTTATATGCTGTTTTGCAGCATTCCTGCTCTGGGGCAGCGGCTTCGACGCCCTCTCGCAAATGATAATGACGCCGGCGCCTGAACGTCCGGCAGGCCAGCAAGATGTTTTGAAACTCCGCTGCGCCCCGATTCCCACCGTCCGCGTCGCGTTCATCGGCCTTGGAATGAGAGGCCCGGGAGCCGTTTCGCGTATGACTAACATAGACGGAGTAGAGATTGTAGCCCTCTGCGACGTTGTGGAAAGCAATGTCAAGAAAGTAAATAAAATGCTTACTGACAAGGGAATACATAAGGCGCTCGAATTTTACGGCGATACCAACGTATGGCGGAAAGTTACAAAACTGCCGAATGTTGACCTCATTTACATCGCCACCGACTGGGTTCACCACGCAAATATCGCAATTCAGGCGATGAAAGACGGAAAACACGTTGCAATCGAGGTTCCGGCGGCTAATAGCATGCAGGAAATCTGGGATTTAATCAACACTTCGGAACAAACCCGCAAGCATTGCATCCAACTCGAAAACTGCGTTTACGACTTCTTTGAACTCACCACGCTCAATATGGCTCAACAAGGCCTGCTGGGCGATATTATCCACGGCGAAGGCGCATACATACACGGTTTGCAGCCATATTGGGAACAATACTGGAACAACTGGCGGATGAATTTCAACCGTACCCACCGCGGCGACGTTTATCCTACTCACGGCCTCGGCCCCATCTGTTTAGCAATGAACATTCACCGCGGCGACAAACTCAATTATCTTGTTTCGATGGATACCAAAGCGATAGGAAATCCCGCATTCATAAAGGAAAAGACCGGCGAAGAAGTGAAGGATTTCCGCAACGGCGACCACACCACGACCATGATTCGCACCGAAAAAGGCTATTCCATCCTGATTGAACACAATGTTACATCGCCCCGCCCCTACAACCGTATGTATCAACTGACCGGCACAAAGGGATTTGTCAATAAATATCCGGTCGAAGGCATTGCGCTCGACAAGGCCGGAATCGACCCCGAATTGGCCAAAAATCACGAGAACCTGACGGCTCACAGTTTTCTGCCCGCCGACATTCAGGCCGCTTTGATGAAGCAATATACCCACCCAATCGCCAAAGATATTGAGGAAAAAGCAAAACGGGTAGGCGGACACGGCGGAATGGATTTCATCATGGACTACCGCCTGATTTACTGCCTGCAACGCGGTTTGCCGCTCGACATGGACGTTTACGACCTCGCCGAATGGTGCTGCCTCGTTCCGCTGACCGAGATTTCGCTCGACAACAATTCGGCGCCCGTCCAGATTCCCGATTTTACCCGCGGCGCTTGGAACCGCCTTTCAACAGTACACTTTGAACAATAAAATATAATGGAAAAAGAAAAATATTTGAACATTCTGTCGCATTTCTCGCTCGACGAGAAACCGCTCGACGTAAAGCCTTTCGGCAACGGACATATCAACGACACCCTGCTCGTAACAACCGATTCGGGAAAACCGCGCTATGTCCTGCAAAAAATCAATCACAACATATTTACCGATGTGGATATGCTCCAAAACAACATCCGCATCGTAACGGCTCATATCAAACTGAAACTGACCGAGGCCGGCGAAACCGACATCGACCGCAAAACGCTGACTTTTTTACCCGCCGAAGAAGGCAAATTCTACTGGTTCGACGGCGAAAATTACTGGCGCGTAAGCCTGCTGATTGAGGACAGCAAAACTTACGAGGAAGTCAATCCGCAACTCTCTTACGAGGCGGGAAAGGCCTTCGGCCGCTTCCAGTCGATGCTTGCCGATATTCCCGAAGGCACTCTGGGCGAAACGATTCCCAATTTCCATAATATGGAATTTCGCCTGAAACAGTTTGAAGACGCCGTTAAGGACAATGCCGCAGGCCGGCTGTCGAAAGTCGGCGATTTGGTGGACGAAATCCGCAGCCGCGCAAAAGCGATGTGCGTTCAGGAAGACCTTTACCGCGAAGGAAAACTGAAAAAACGCATCAACCACTGCGATACCAAGGTGAACAACATCCTGTTCGACAAAGATGGCAAAGTGCTGGCAGTCATTGATTTAGACACGGTAATGCCCGGATATGTGCTTTCCGACATCGGCGATTTTATCCGCACAGCCTGCAATACGGCCGCCGAAGACGAGGCCGATTTGGATAAAATTAAAGTAAATCTCGACATTTTCAAGGCTTACGCAAAAGGCTACGTCGAAAGCGCCAAAGATTTTCTTACTCCGCTCGAAATCAGCCTGTTGCCTTACGGAGGCCGCCTGCTGACCTATATGCAAACCGTCCGCTTCCTGACCGATTATCTGAACGGCGACACTTATTACAAAATCCATTTCCCGGAACACAACTTGCAGCGCACCCGCGCCCAGTTCCGCCTGCTGCAAGGCCTCGAAGAAAAAGCCGATGAAATGGACGAAATAATAAAAAGTTATCTGTAAATAACTTAATATCAGTGGATTGCTTCGTCGCGTGCGAGGCAATCCATTATTTTATAAATAAAAAATAACGCAAACAAACAATGAAAAGGATTATTAAAATTACAGGAATTATTTTACTGGCTATTATCCTGATTATAGCCGTATTACCCTTTGCTTTCAAAGGAAAAATCAACGAAATAATCAAGTCGGAAGCGAACAAAAATCTTAACGCCAAAGTCGATTTTTCGGGACTTGGACTTAACTTTTTCAGCAATTTTCCCAATGCTTCCGTTTCGCTCAACGATTTTTGCCTTACCGGAACCGCTGATTTTGAGCAGGATACCCTGTTTTCAGCCAAAAACCTCGCGGCTACGGTCAATCTGAAAAGCCTGTTCGGAAATTCGGGTTACGAAATCAGCAAAATTTCGCTCGAAAATGCCCGGATTTTCGCTCACGTCCTCGAAAACGGCAAAGCCAACTGGGACATTACCAAGCCCGCCGACGAAGCCGAAACCCGGGATTCTTCGGAATTTAAACTGCTGCTTAAAAGCCTGACAGTCAATAATTCCGACATTATTTTCAAAAACGATTCCTCAAAAATCGAGTTTTCAATGCTCGGCCTTAACCTCAACCTTTCGGGCGATATGACCGCCGATGAAACACGCTTGAAAACAGATTTTACGGTCGATGATATGAATTTTGCAATGTCGGGCGTTCCATATCTCTCAAAATCGAAATTCAAGGGCAATACCGAACTTAACGCTAATCTGAAAGATATGATTTTCACCTTTGCGGAAAGCGCGTTGCAACTCAACGAAATTAAGGCGGATATCGAAGGTTCGTTTGCCTTCAACGCCGACGAAAGCCTCGGCCTCGACCTGAAACTGAATGCGCCCGAAACGCAGTTCAAAGACGTTCTGTCGCTGATTCCGGCCATCTATTCCAAAGATTTTGAGGGACTTAACGCTTCCGGCGAAGTCAGCCTCGACGCCGCCGCCAAAGGCCGGCTGACCGAAGACTCGGTTCCGGCCTTCAATCTCGCGCTGAAAGTCGGCAAGGCAAGTTTTCAGTATCCGGGTATGCCGAAGTCGGTTACGAACATCAACGCCGATATTAACCTCGCAAATCCGGGCGGAACGGCCGACAACACGACGGTCGATATTCCGCATTTCCGCTTCGAGATGGCCGGAAATCCTTTCGACCTCTCGCTGCACCTGACAAATCCGGTTTCCGACCCGAATTTCAACCTGCACGCCCTCGGCAAACTCAATCTGGGTGCGGTAAAGGAAGTTTATCCGCTCGACAGTATGGAATTGAGCGGAAATCTCGACGCAAACCTGAAAATCGCCGCCCGAATGTCGGCAATCGAGCGCGAACAGTACGATAAGGTAGAGGCCGCCGGTACGCTTGTCCTGAAAGATATGCTGGTTAAAAGCAGCGGCAAAAACGACATAAAAATAAACACTGCAAACCTCTCATTTTCGCCGCGTTATGTTGATTTGAGCGCATTTTCGGCTCAATACGGTAAAAACGATATTGCGGCTTCGGGAAAACTCGAAAATTTTATTCCCTATTTCCTGAAAAACGAAACCCTGAAAGGTTCGCTTGCCGTTAATTCCAACTACCTGAATCTGAACGACTTTATGAGCAACGACGATGCCGCCGCAAGCGACACTTCGGCTGTCGGAGTAATAGAAATCCCGAAAAATATCGACTTTACGCTTAACGGAAATTTCAAAGAAGTGGTTTTCGACAAAATGGATATGCAAAACGTTACGGGACAAATAGTTATCCGCGACGGGAAGGCCGAAATGAAAAATGTTGCAATGCTCGCCCTGGGCGGGAAACTGAACATAAACGGCTATTACGATACCGGCAAAAATCCTTCGCAGCCCGATATTTCGCTTGACCTCGACGTAGCCGAAGCCTCGTTTGCAAAAACGTTTTCGACATTTGTAACTATACAGAAACTTGCTCCGATTTTCGAGAGTTTAGCGGGCAATTATTCCACGCATTTCGAGATGAATTCGCCTCTGGGAGCCGATTTTATGCCTGTTCTCGGTGCGCTGTCGGCTTCCGGCACGCTGCAATCGAACAATGTTGAAGTTTCCGGCAATCCTCTGCTTAACGGTCTGGCTACCGCCCTGAAAAACGAATCGCTCAAAGATTTGAAAATCAAAGATTTGAAACTGCCTTTCACAATCAGCGACGGCAAGGTTGCGACAAAACCTTTCGACATCAATTTCGGCGAAGGAAAAATGAATCTGCAAGGCACAACCGGCCTCGACCAATCGATTGATTATACGGCAAACGTAGAATTGGCGGGCAAATTGGCAAACAATTACCTGAATAATGTCGCGGTAAAAATCGGCGGGACTTTCACAAAACCGACATTTTCGGTTGACGCCAAAAGTTTGGCAAATCAGGCTCTCGGCAATCTCATCAGCAAGGCAACCGGCGACGAAGGCTCTGCCACAGAGCAGATTAGCCAAAAAGTCGATGAAGAATTTGAGAAGCGGAGCGCACAACTGCGCGACGAAGCAAAAGCGGCAGGCGAAAAACTCGTTGCCGAAGCCGAAAAGCAGGGTCAGAAACTGATTGACGAGGCCAATAAAACAACGAACGCTTTAGCAAAAATAGCGGCGGTAAAAGCAGCCGAAACAGCCGCGCAGAAACTGAAAGAAGAAGCGCAGAAAAAAGCCGACCAACTGAACGCCGAGGCCGAAAAGCAAATTCAGGCTTTGGAAGAGAAAAAAGAAGCGGCAATTCGTTAATTATTTCAAATTATGGCAAAAAAATTCTTTTTATTTTCTATGCTTTTTGCAATAGCAGTTTCGGCTTACGGTCAGGACTGCAACTGCGAAAGCAGTTTTGAGTGGGCAAAAAAAACTTTTGAGGAAAATGATGCAGGATTTCGGTATGGTGTTAATAAAAAGGTAGTTACAGAATATGAAAAACATTCTGCCGCTATCGCCGAAAAAACAAAATCGGCAAAAAATAATTACGAATGTGCAGAAATTATAACCGAATGGTTGTATTTTTTCCGCAAAGGACATATCGGCATTGAAGTTTTGAAAAATGATTATGTTGCTGATAACCTGGAAGATACAATAAAAACATTTCCAGACTGGGAAAAAATCGAAATAGATACGGTTGAATTTAAAAAGTATTTGGATGAAAAGAAAGATTTTGACATCGAAGGTATATGGAATGATAATTCGTGGACATATAAAATAGGAATAAAAAAGATTGATAATCAATATGTTGGATTTGTTATCGAATCGCCCGATAAATGTTTCCGTTTATTTTTTGCATCAATCGAACGTGTTGATTTTGAAGACTATCCAATAGACGGCATAGGCATCCAACCTGACTTTTATTTAGACAGAGGAATCCCTGAATATCAATGGATTGACTATATTAAAGGGATTTTGGAGTATGGGGATTGAAAAGTATTGATTTAATAATTCAGGTATTATGAAAAATATTTTTTTATCAGAATTTTCACTACCTTTGTGATATGGAAACGTTGTTATCTATCCGCCTTTCGCTCTCGAAAGACCACAATCCAAATTACTTATGCACAGTGGTTCGCATCGAAACCCTGCGCAAACATCCCAACGCCGACCGCCTGCAACTCGCTGAAGTTTTTGGTACCGACGTCATCGTCGATAATTCGGTGCAGGCAGGCGACATTATGCTGCATTTCCCGATAGAATGTTGCATTAACGAGGGCTATCTGCTCTGCAATATGCTTTATCGCGAGAAAATCCTGCTCGAAAAACTGCACGTCGAAAAAGTCAATAAATCGGGATTTTTTGAAGAAAAAGGGCGAGTGAAAGCAACTCGTCTGCGCGGGTTGGTCAG
>JAISUN010000059.1 GCA_031272085.1 Dysgonamonadaceae bacterium
CTTAAAAATGGAACTGTTTCGTATAATGTGTTTGACCACAAAACTACTACCTCTTCAGGGGGTTTGGGGGTATTCGAGCCTGACAATATTTTTATTTATTCTTTAAATGCCGAAGCAAATCTGAAATCAATAGATTTGAAGAATTTGGATGTTGCGCTTAAATCGTTGAGTTTCAATGAAAAATCGGGTTTCAGGCTCGAAAATCTGAAATTTGCCTTAAATTCGGATAATAAAGTTTTGAAACTAAAAGACTTATCGCTAAAATTACCGGGTTCGGAAATTACGGCAAAAACCGGACGCCTCGATTATACAGGTTTAGAAATCAGCAATTTAATGAAAGGTGCGGAATATTCGCTTGCCGTTTCCGGAAAATTTCATCCGGCCGACCTTGCCGCTTTTGCGCCCCTGTTAGCCGATTACGGCGATTTGCTGACTTTCGGCGGGGAAATAAGCGGACGGCTGCCCGCTATCCACATTCCCGCTCTGGACGCTGATTACGGCGATGTTTTCAGTTTGTCGGCCAATGTTAATTCTTCCGATGTAATCAACTGGCGTCAAGCATATTACGAGATTGAGGCCGAAAAAATCCAGATTGCCCGCTCGCTTGTCCATAAAAATTTGGATAAAATTGTGTTGAGCGGACAGATTTCAGGGAATCTTCCGGATATGAAAGTCGATATTCAGGGCAAAGGCAGTCAGGGAGCGCTTTCGCTGAAAGGCAAAGGCGGTTGGCAAGCGGAAAGCGGAAATTTCGATTTCGACGCGAATATTGATGCTAATAATCTGAACATAAGCGCCTTACTTGGCGACTCCGTTTTCGGAATATCAACATTTACAGCCTCGGCGCAAGGGAAAGGCGAGGCTAACTCGCTGACAGATGCGGTTTTAAGCGGCACAATTACCCGCTTCGATTATCGCGGATATTCTTATCAAAATGCCGAAGTATCAGCAAGTTACGAGAAAGAACATCTTGCGCTCGAACTCAACTCCGCCGACGAAAATTTGCCCCTTGCCCTGAAAGGTTCGTTAGACCTCGGCAAGCAGAGCCAGAAACTCACTGCCCACGCCGATTTAGGCGACGCCAACCTTGCCCGCCTGAATCTGTTATCCGATTTTCCAAATTCAAAATTGCGCGGAAATTTCGATTTGGATGTTCAGGGTTTCAATCCCGAAAAGATGGATATTTCGATGAAAATCAATTCATTAACTTTTTCTACTCAAAAAGGTTCGTATTCCGAATCGCCGCTTACGCTTTCATATACCGCCTCGGCCGACAATAAAAAACTGTTGAATGTCCGCTCCAAAGCCCTGAATTTCAGGGGACAGGGCGATTTTTCATACGAAGGCCTGAAAAACAGGCTTGCTGACGCATTTCCGGCATTTTTCGAGGAGCGGCAAAAGAAAAAGAAACCGAAATTGGAAGACGAAAATTTCAGTTTTGCGATGTATGTTCGTCAGGTAAACCGCATCACAAGCCTGTTTGCCGATAACGGGCAGATTCCCGATTCGGCTTTTGTAATCGGGAAATATACGGCGGCTGATTCGTTGCTAAATCTCGACGCCACAGCATTTTGCCTGTTCACTGCCGCCGATTCTGCCCGCGTTCATCTGAATTTGGCCAACAGCGCAGGCAATTTGTCGGTAAATCTCGACGCAACCAACAAATCGCCGCGCTTCGGACTAAAAGCCGCGCTGGGAGCGGAAATCAACTTCGAGCGGAACGCCAAAAATCCGCTTCCCGACATAAATATTGCGCTTGCTCCGGGTTCTGTTTCGCTGAACGAAACGGATTTCAGCCTCAATCCGGCGCAAATCAGCATTTCGGGTAAACGCCTTGAAATAAGCAACTTCGCCCTGCGCCACTCGTTTGTCGAATATCTGAAAATCGACGGGACGATTTCAGACAGCAACGCCGATTCGTTGCTGATGAGCGTCAGCAATTTTCAGATTGCAACGCTTATGAGCGCTTCAAAAGCCGAAATTCCGCTGTCGGGGCGGGCTTCGGGCGATGTAGTTTTTCGCCGTCTGCTCGATTCGCCGAGGATTTTGAGCCGGAATTTTGCGGTTGACGATATTTATTTCGACAACAATCTTATTGGTAATCTGAAACTTACGAGTATTTGGAGTTCCGAGCGACAGGGAGCGCGTTTCCGCGCCTCGCTCGTCAATGCCGAGCAAACCGAATCGCTGATTACCGGAATCATCAGTCCCGAAAAGGATTCGCTGTCGTTAAGCGGTGATATTCAAGGACTTAAACTCAACTGGTTCGCCGATTATTTAGCATCGACAATTTACGGACTTGAAGGCGAAGCGGGCGCAAAATTTCAGGTAACAGGCCGGATTTCCGACCCCAAAATTTCAGGAACGGCATTTCTGAAAAACGCAACGGCGGGAGTCCGCAAACTCGGAACTCTCTATTTGGTAAGCGATTCGGTGCAAATTGAGCCTGACCAACTGGTTTTCAATGATTTTACAATAAAAGACGCCTTCAACCGGACGGCAAACCTCAACGGACGCATTTCGCACCATCTGTTCAACAACCTGAACCCGCAACTGACCGCCGTTTTCAATAATTTTTCCGTCCTCAACAACGCCTCGCAAACCGACAGCCTGTTTTACGGGACTTTGCAGGTAAACGGCAAACTGAATATCACAAAAAAGAACAAAAACTGGCTTGTAGAGGGCAATTTGAGCAACGGACGCAATAATACGGTTATGGTTAATTTGCCCGAAACTCCGGTCGAGGCGCGGCGTTACAACTGGATTTCTTTTTCAAAAGAAGAAGAAGAAATTGCGGCTTATAATCCGACCGAAACGACCGTCCGGAAAACCGACGGCAGCGGACAGGATTTTGCGCTCCCGCTGAAATTGAACCTCAACATTTCCATTGACCAGCAACTCACTGCCGGAGCGGTTTACAGCCAATCTACCGGCGATGCTGCGCGGGTATCGGGACGGGGAAATATCGTCTATAATTACGACCTCAACAACGGCCAGCAGGACATTCAGGGTTCCTACACCGTTGAGAGCGGGAAATGCACCGTTTCCCTGAAAAATATTACGAAAAAAACGTTTTCGGTAGAAGAAGGCGGCAAACTGACTTTTCACGGCGACCCGATGAAAACCGCTTTCGACCTGACCGCCGTTTACAGCCTGCGTGCCAATCCCGCAACCCTCGACGCGAGTTTCGCCGAAGTAGCCGGAAGCCAGAAAATCCCCGTCGAATGTCAACTTACGGCTAACGGGACGATGGATAAAATGAAACTCGATTACAATATTGTTTTACCCAACGAAACCGACGACGTTCAGAAAAAACTCGACGGCCTACTCTATTCCGACAACCTGAAAATAAAGGAAATGGCCTACCTGTTGGCTTTCGGATTTTTTGCCCCTGCGGAATCGGAAAGCGGCTCTACAAGCGCAAGTTCCAATATCTGGGCTTCGCTGGCTTCATCGTCCGTAACCGCACAGTTGAACAACCTGCTTTCCGGCGTTTTGAGCGACAACTGGACTATCGGAACCGACCTCCACGCCGATGACGCCGATTTTTCGGGCGTAGATATGGACGTAAATATTTCGACCCGCCTTTTCGACGACCGCCTGACCGTAAATAGCACGCTCGGATACCACGATTCGGCCACACAAACCAGCGACGGAAGCAACAACATAACCGGCGATTTCGACCTCGAATACAAGATTTTTCCCAGCGGAAACCTGCTGCTCCGCTTCTTTAACCTGACCAACAACCAGTTTTACGAAAAGGCAAAAACCACCCAGGGCGTAGGCATAGTCTATAAAAAACAGGGAAAATCGTTCGGCCAACTGTTTAGAAATATTGGCGTTCGGAAGCGGCCGAAAGAGCAGACAGACAGTACGGCGGTTAGAAGATTGCCATAAAAAGAAAGACCGCCCCGAAACCGGAGCAGTCCCTCTAAAATCTGAATAAAAATTAATGGCGGCAGTTATTGTTATATCCGGTAGAACTTGGAGCAAAATAATCCATTTGTCCCCAACTACGGTTATTCACAATATTTAATTTATTTCCTGCGGCGCTTTTTCTATTCTTATTCGGGCATCAACGGCTATGATTCCCTTGTCTGTGGCGAGTAATGGATTGATATCCAACTCTTTAATTTCGGAAGCGAACCTCAACAGCGCCGACAGTTGAACGATGATTTTTGCAAACTGGTGTTCGTCGATGCTTTTCTGTCCTCGCGCCCCGCGAAATACCTTGTATCCTTTCAGCGAACGAATCATCGACAGCGCTTCTTCGGTTGCCAAGGGAGCAAGTCCCGAAGCCACATCCTTGAAAATTTCTACGAAAATTCCGCCCAGACCGCAAAGCACGATATGTCCGAATTTTTCTTCGTATTTGGCTCCGGCAAACAGTTCAAAGCCTTTCAACATCGGCTGTACAAGCACGGCTTCGGCGCCTTCGATTTCCATCAGGCGGTTGTATTCAAATTCCAAATGCTCGACCGAACGGATATTCAGCACCACGCCGCCGACGTCCGATTTGTGAACCGGCCCGACAACCTTTGCCACAACAGGGAAGCCGACTTTTTCGGCGAAGTCGCGGATTTCTTCCCATGCGGGAGAAGCAATTTCTTCCACCATCGGGATTCCGGCTGCGCGAAGCAGGTTTTGAACCGATTTCGGCGCGATGTAGCCCGATTCGGGAACATTGTCGATAATCCGGCGGATTAAGGGAATGTCCACGCCTTTCAGTTCTAAATTGTTAGGCAACGGACGCGGGGTTTTCAGCACTTTTGTCAACGCGTCGGCAAGGCCTACTTCGTCGCTGAAATTGACGTAGCCCTGCTTGATGAAAAAGTCCGTTTCGTCCCAGGCGGTACTTACCGAAGGCAGGATTGGAAAAATTGGTTTCGAGCAGGTTTTCATTTTCTGGGCGAGAACTTCATAAGCCTCGTAAACCCGCGTCAGACCGGGACTTCCGAAGATTACCGCTATTCCGTCGATATTTTGAAATTTGTGTTCGCAATAGTCAATCGCCAGCGCAAGATGGTCGGGGCCGCCGGTTCCCAGAATATCTATCGGATTGCTGATTGCCGAGCCGGGGAGCAACTGTTTTTTCAGTTTGTCGGCCCAGGTTGTTCCCGACAGTTTAGGAATTTCCATACCGCCTCTTGCTAATGCATCGGTCAGGATTACGGCCGGGCCTCCGGCGTGGGTAACTATTGCTAAATTCTTGCCTTTCAATTCTTTGAGGGTAAAAATCGCTCCTACGGTTGCAAGTTCTTCGCGGCTGTTGCACCGGACTATTCCGGCTTTGCGGAAGAGCGCTTCCACAGCGAGGTCGGGATTGGCCATTGCGCCGGTGTGCGAGGAGGCCGCACGCATTCCCGATTCCGAAGAACCCGATTTTATTGCGGCTATCCGGCATCCTTTGCGGATTAGCGAACTTGTGTGTTCCATCAGTTTATCGGGATCGCGGATGCTCTCTATATAGAGGAGTTTGATTTTTGAGTCGGTTTCCGGATTGAAATTTTCGTCCATATATTCCAGGATTTCTTCCACTCCGATTTGAGCGGCATTTCCCACCGACCAAACGGTATTGAAGCGCAATCCCATACGAATCGACGATTCCATAATGAACAGGCAGGTTCCGCCCGAACTCGAAATCATATCGACGCCCATTGGGTCGTATTCGGGGATGGGAAGCGTGAAAAGGCTGTGGTGGTAGCGGTTCAGAATACCAATGCAGTTAGGCCCTATCAGGCTGGCTCCGTTGCGGTTAACTATTTCGACGATTTCTTTTTCCAACTGTGCGCCCTCGGCTGTTTCTTCGCCGAATCCGGCTGTGAACATAATAAATGCTTTCACGCCTTTTTCTTCGGCTAAAATTTTTATGGTTTCGGGGCAGGCGCGGGCAGGGATGGAAATTATCGCCATTTCGGTGGGCGGGATTTCGCGCACGTCCTGATAGCATTTCACGCCCTGAACTTCGGTTTCTTTGGCGTTTACGGCGTAAAGTTTGCCTTTATATTTGCCGTTCAACAGGTTGCGGAGGCAGTTTCCGCCCGGTTTGGATGTCTTGTTCGAGCCGCCGACGACGACTATGCTTTTCGGATTTATTAGTTCCTGATTAATCATAATGTTGTTTTTTCAAATAAAATATTATCGACAAAGATAATGCTTTTTTTGGGATTCTAAAAAAATTGCGGTATTTTTGCCCGACTTTACGAGTGTTGATGAAAATAATCAGGAATAAATATTTGCCGTTTCGCGGATTCAGAGCCGTAAATCTGTTCAATCTGCTGCTTGTGCGCAAGGAGGCGCATATCGACGAAACGCTTATCAATCACGAGAAAATTCATACTGCCCAAATGCTGGAACTCGGCTTCGTTTTCTTTTATCCGCTCTATATGATAGAATGGCTTATCAGATTGATAATCAATCGAAAATGGGCATATTTCCGTATTTCTTTCGAGCGGGAAGCCTACGAAAATCAGGATAATCCCGGATATTTGAAGCAGCGCAAGCCTTATAGTTTTATTAAATATCTGTAAATCATAATATTGCGCGGATAAAATTTGCCGTAATCAATCCGCAGACAATTAATTTTATTCCTGTCGAAAGGAAAAATCCAAGAACCGAACCCCAAGCGGCTTTCAGCGTCCCCTGGCGGTTGGTGCCGTTCAGCGTTTCGCCCGCCAAGGCTCCAAGGAAAGGGCCGAGAATTATCCCCCAGGGCATAAAAAACAGTCCGGCAATCATTCCAAAAGTCGCTCCCCACGCGCCAAGCGAAGAGCCGCCCATCTTTTTTGTTCCCCAAATGGGAACTATGTAATCGAGAATCAGAACTACAATCACGACGGCCGCCCAAATCCACAGCAATTCCCACGAAATCCGCTCGCGGAACTGCGTTGTGAATTTCAATATCAGCAACGCAACCCAACTTATCGGAGGGCCGGGCAAAAACGGGACTATGCAGCCTAAAAATCCTATTACAAGGCAAATAGCGCCGATTATGATTAAAAAAACGTCCATTGCAGATAACTAAAATTTTGCGGCAAAGTTAGTAAATTTCGCACAAACTGCTTATCTTTGCGTTGAAAATCGGCAAAAAAATGGAAATAAAAAAAGATGATATTCTGAAAATAATAAAACCCCGCCGACGCGAGGCTCACAAGGGCGATTTCGGCCACGCGCTTTTTGTAGGCGGCAGTTACGGCAAGATGGGAGCCGCAGTTTTGGCTTCGCGAGCGTGTTTGCGGACAGGCGTCGGGTTGCTGACCGCTCATATTCCGGCTTGCGGAAATTTGGTTTTGCAGATTGCCGTTCCGGAGGCTATGTGCTTGATGGACAGGGAAGAAGGCTTTATTTCGGAATTTCCTGCCGATTTGGAGCGGTATTCCGCAATCGGCGTCGGCCCCGGACTCGGACGGCTGCCGGAAACTGCCGTAGCCTTTTTCAATTTTCTGAAACGCGCCGAAAAGCCTCTGGTTTTGGACGCCGACGCCCTGAATATCCTGTCCGAAAATCCGGAATGGCTGGCTTTTGTGCCGAAAAACAGCATAATTACCCCACATTCCAAAGAGTTTGAGCGGATTAGCGGAGTCGCAAAAAACCGGGCCGAGCAAATAGAAAAAGCGAAGGCTTTCAGCCTAAAATACGGATTGATAGTGGTTTTGAAAGGAGCCGGAACTTTCATCGCCTGTCCCGACGGAAAAGAGTACGTAAACACGACCGGCAACCCGTTTATGGCAACGGCAGGCAGCGGCGACGTGCTTTGCGGGATGATTCTTTCGCTGCTGGCGCAGGGCTATTCGCCTGAAAGCAGCGCAGTTGCAGGAGTTTTTCTTCACGGGCTGGCCGGCGACAGGGCGGCTGAAAAACGCAGTCCGATTACGGCAGGGGATATTGTCGAGGCTATTTCACTACAATAGATTTTATTCGCAACTCTTTGCCTTTCAGAACTTTAATTGCATAAGAGCCGCAGGCGGGACAGGGAGTAAACAGATTTTCGAGCGGAAATTGCCGTCCGCAGCCGCTGCAACAGCCTTCGCCCGCTATATCGCGGCGCACAATCCGCGCATTTTCGAGCATCGTGCCTTTAACGCAAGTTTCGAGCGCAAATTCGAGCGAGGAAATCTCAATTCCGGCCAAAGCGCCTATTTCGAGTTCAACTTCTTCAATCTCGCTTGCATTGCGCGATTGTGCTTGCTGTTCGGCAATTTCTACTATGCTTTGGGCTATTGAAAGTTCGTGCATAAATTTTTTTATTATTGTGTAGAAATTAGTTTTTTGTTGGCTGCAATGAACAACTGTCCTGCCGCTATTCCGCTGTCGTTGCAGGGAATACGCGATGGGACAAAAAGCGTGAGCGGGGTTTCGGCGAAGCGTTTTTGCAGCCCTTCAACCAAAAATTTGTTCTGAAAACAGCCGCCTGAAATGACGATTTTATTTATTCCGTATTGCTTGGAAAATTGCAAAGTCTTTGATAAAATCAAATCAATCAGCATATTATGAAATTTGGCAGAAATCCTGCTTGCCGGAACGTTTTGCTGCAAATCCTCGATAATTTCCTCAAAAAGCGGGCGAAAAGAAATCGGATTGCTTTCAGAATCAATGCTGTACGACGAGCGGCAGTCGAGATTGGCAATTTGTTCGAGTAAAATTGCAGCCTCGGCTTGACGGGAAGTGAAATCGCAAACGCCTGACAATGAAGCGGCTGCATCGAAAAGCCGGCCAATGCTCGATGTCAGCGGACAGTTAATATTTTTTTCGAGCATAGAATTTATTTGAGCAATTTTTTCTTTGCCTATTCGTTCTGTAAACCGCTGCGGCAGCGGAATATCGTAGTGTTTGAGCCACGCTGCGGCCATTCGCCAGGGTTCGAGCGAAGCGCGGTCGCCTCCGGGCATCGTAACATAGTCGGGATGAGCCAAACGGCGGTAATTGCGACCGTCGCAGAGAAAAAATTCGCCTCCCCATGCCGCTCCGTCGTCGCCAAGCCCGATTCCATCCCAGATTACGGCTAAAACAGGCTCACGAAGCCCATATTCGAGCATACAGGCCGCCGCGTGGGCGTAATGATGCTGAACGCGAATAAGTTGCAAACCGTTTTCCTTTGCAATTTTTTCGGCGTGAAGCGAAGAAAGATAGTCGGGATGAAGGTCGCAAACCAACATCCGGGGCTTGAAACGGAACAGATTGCAGAAACGCTGCATCGCCTCGGCGTAAAACGCAAAAGTTTCCTCATTTTTCAGGTCGCCGATGTATTGACTTTGGATAATCGTACTGCCTTTTCCGAGTGCGAAAGTATTAACCTTTTCCGCTCCAAATGCGAGAATGCCCTCGGTTTCGACCTCGGTAAAAAGCGGTTCGGGAACATAGCCCCGCGAACGCCGGACGATGCAAGCCTGACCGCCGCAAACCTGCACGACCGAATCATCCACGCGGTTGTGAACAGGGCGGTTATGGTGAATCAGCAAGTCCGCCCGCCCGCCAAGTTCATTTCGGGCTTCTTCGGGGCTGATAATAATCGGACGGTCGTTCAGATTCCCGCTTGTCATCACTATTACCGGAGTTTGTAAATGTTCGAACCAATCGTAGTGAATCGGCATATAAGGCAACATACAGCCGAGAGTTTTCATTCCGGGATTAACTTGTTCGGAACAGGAATAAGCCGGATTTTCGCGGGTTTTTAAGAGGACAATCGGGCGCCGCCAGTTGGAAATATTTCTTGTTTCTTCCTCATTTACAAGGACATAATCTTGCATCGCTTCAAGATTTGCAAACATTACCGCAAAAGGCTTTGTATCTCTGTCTTTTATTTTACGCAACTGCCTGACTGCTTTATCGTTAGCGGCATCGCAAACAAGATGGTAGCCGCCGATTCCTCTTATTGCGACTACTTTTCCGGCGTTTATTGCCGAAACGCTTTTTGCAAGAACTTCTTCGTAGGTATTTTCCTCATTATCAATATAATATTGAGGGCCGCAAGAATTGCAGGCAACCGGCTGGGCGTGAAAACGGCGGTCGGCCGGGTCGGTAAATTCTTTTTCGCAGGCGGCGCACATCCTAAAATCGGCCATCGTAGTCCGGCAGCGGTCGTAAGGCAGGTCGCGGATAATGGAAAACCGTGGCCCGCAATGGGTGCAGTTGATGAAAGGATAATTTTTGCGGTGCGTTTGAAGCCGCCGGTCGGCAAGGCAGTCGTCGCAAACGGCAATATCAGGCGCAACTTGGGTAATTTCGTCCGAACGCGACGCGCTCCTCACAATTGAAAAATCGCCGTAATCAAGTTCGGTTTCTTCTGTTTCTTCTATCTCAATCGAGTGAATTTCAGCCGCTTGCGGATGTTCTTTTTTTATTCTTCCGATGAAAATATCCTTTTCGAGGCCAATCAGTTCGACAACAATTTCAACTCCGTTGTTGGAGTTTGAAACCGTCCCGCGCAAGCCCATATCTTTGGCTAACAGATAGATAAACGGGCGAAATCCAACGCCCTGAACCAAGCCTCGAACCGTGATTTTATAAGTCATAAATTAAAATTCTGCTACAAATTTGAAATTTATTTGCCGTCCGGTCAGCCGGTCGGGTACGGCGTACTGGTTGCGGTTGATGTCGGAAAACCACGAATACGAACTTACATTCTTAATATCCAACAAGTTAAGAAAATCAACTCCAAGCCAGATATTTTTGAAATATTTCCATGCGGAATACCTGCGTTTTTCGTCGTTTTCGTCGAGCAAACGGTAAGTAAACCCCATATCGACGCGGCGGTACATCGGCGTTCTGACGCCGTTTTTGTACTCGTTGCCCGGCACGCTGAACGGAAGTCCATCGGCAATTATCGCCCTCAAATTGAACTCAATCCGCTTGTAAGACGGAAAATAATCGGTAAAAAACAGCGAGAAATTGTAAAGTTGGTCAGTCGGCATAGGAACTAACTGTCCGTCAATACGTTGCCTCGCCCGCATCAGCGAAAAACTGACCCAAGAATCGGTTTCAGGGACAAACTGCCCAAACAGTTTCAGGTCGATTCCGGCAGAGTATCCGTCGGAAACATTCATCCCGTAATATTGGATTCTGACGTTGTTCACCGTATATGGAACAAGCCTGTCCATCTTCTTGTAATACAGTTCGGTAGTGAATTTGAAGGGGCGGCGGTTGTCGTATTTGAAATTGTAATCGCCGCCAAGCACAAAATGAATTGAGCGTTGCGATTTGATATCTTTGTTCAACTCGATATGCTGGTTTCCGTCCTCGTCTTCCACCGTCATCCGAAATTCTTTGTAAAACGGCGCTTGATAGTAAAGCCCGCTTGCAAAGCGGAAATTGAGATTCTGATTTTTTGAAGGGATAAAGCCAAGGGAAGCGCGGGGACTTAATATAAACTCGCGGTTGAAATCCCAATAAGAGCCTCGTAATCCGGCAGTTAGCGAGAAAATGCCTTTTTCAATCCTGAATTTATAAGTATCTTGAAGGTATCCCGAAATGCGGTTTGAAGATATTTCGTTCTGCGACAGCAAGTTATTTGCCAAGCGCAGCGAATTTTCGCTTTGCGGCAGCGAATATCCCATCGAATCCTGCAACTGCCATTCTTTTATCCGGTCGGTAATATTTTCTTTCTGGAAAGCCGCCGACCAGCGGACTGTATGCCGGTTTACGCCGAGGCTTCCCGACAGCGAAGCGTTCATTACCCTCGATTTCAGGTAGTTGCGGGCGTGTTCCATAAAACTGCCCACGCCGGTAATTTCTTCGTCGTCCGCAACAACATTGCTCATCCAGTAATCGCCCGAAATATCGTAATTTTCCTCCTCCGTCGATTGGAAAGCCGAGATTTGGAGCGCAATATCGGCATTATCGCTAATATCGTATTTCAGCGTAGCCGCGCCGAAAGCAGTTCGGAAACGGTCGCGCTCGGCTCCGCCGTACCAGACGGTGAAATTTTTCTGCGTATCCATTGTTCCCCACGAGGTTTCCCGCGTGCTGGGGTTGAAATCGTAGGTATTTTCGGAATAGTTTCCCATCAGGCTCAAATTGAGTTTCGGCAAAATTGCATAATTTATAAATGTCTGGAAATCAATGGCTGACGGATTGTAATCGCCTTTTGTATCAAGAGTTTTCAGCAAAGTAGTTCCGCGTTTATAGCGCAGGCCGGTAATCTGGCTGAAACGCCCGCTCGCATTGCCCACGTAAGCGCTTCCGCCCAGCATACTGCCCGAAACTCCCGCTTCAAAGGCCTCCGGTTTCTTGTAATTGACGTTCAGCACCGACGACATTTTATCGCCGTAACGCGCTTCAAATCCGCCGGACGAAAAACTTACGTCGGCCGTCAAATCGGGATTTATAAAACTCAATCCTTCCTGTTGCCCGCTGCGGATGAGGATTGGACGGTAAATTTCAACTCCGTTTACATAAACCATATTTTCGTTGTAATTTCCGCCGCGAACCGAATATTGGGTACTCAATTCGTTTGTCGAGGAAACGCCTGTGCCTGCTGTCATTACGAACGATTCCACGCTGCCGCCTGTCGCGTCGGCTGCAAGCCGGGTTTTTCCCGTCTGGATGGTTTCCATATTGTTTGTCAAACGCCGGCTGCCGGTTACGGTAACGCCTTCGAGTTCGTATGAAAAGACCCGCATTTTCACGTTAACTATCAGGTCTTGCGAGAGTTCCGTAAATTTTTGTTCCACTTTGTTGTAACCCAAACAGGTAAAAACAAGGGTGCAGGAATCAGCCACATTGAGCGTCAGGCTGAAACGGCCTTTCGCGTCGGTGTAAGTCCCGTTAGCAGAGTTTTTTACCTGCACATTGACAATTTCGAGCGGCAAGCCTTCGGAATCGCTGACCGTTCCCGAAATCTTGATTTGCTTCGCAAAACCGGCTGCGTGAGCCAGAATTGATAAAAATATAATGAAAATACTTTTTCTAACCATCAACTATATTAACGTAAAAATGAAGATTTAAGTATAAATCGGGAAAAAATGAGCAATAAGAGGCGCAAAAATTTTTGAATTTAAAAAATTTAACGTACATTTGCAAAACTTTTACGACGGGAATTGTTAGCTCAGTTGGTTCAGAGCGCCGCCTTGACAGGGCGGAGGTCGCTGGTTCGAGCCCAGCACAGTTCACATTTAATTTTTATTTGGTTATGTATAAGCAGTTTAAAGCACATCCGTGGCACGGAGTCAGCATTGGGAATATGTATCCCGAAGTTGTTACCGCTTTTATCGAAATAGTTCCTACCGATACAGTAAAATACGAAGTGGACAAGGAAACCGGCTATTTGTCGATAGACCGTCCGCAAAAATACTCAAATATAATTCCCGCTCTCTATGGATTTATTCCCCAAACGTACAGCGGAACGCAGGTTGCGGAGTTGAGCAACAAGGCGCTCGGTCGCACCGATATTGTTGGCGACGGCGACCCTGTGGATATTTGCGTTCTTACCGAAAAAGACATCAGCCACGGCGATTTGCTGGTAAAAGTGCGTCCAATCGGCGGTTTCCGCCTGTTAGACGGCGGGCAGGCCGACGATAAACTGATAGCCGTGATGTACGACGACGCTATTTACGGCGCATACAGTTGCTTGGCCGACATCCCGCCCCGTGTAATCGAGCGTCTGCAACATTATTTCACTACATACAAAGACATTCCGGGCAGCGACAAGCGCAAAACCGAACTTACCCATATTTACGACGTGGATGTGGCCCACGAAATCATCCTGCGGGCAATAAACGACTATAAGGAGAATTTTTGGAAGATTGGATGAAGAACGGGGAAACCTATTCTTTATACCATTTAATCTTTCTCGAAACAAACATTATTGCGCCGAAAACGACAGCAATACTAAAAAGAATTATTATTAGACTAAAATTTGTGCGGCTGTTATTTATAAGATACACAAAATTTCCATTTTCGGGGATTGTTAACAAACCTTTGGATGCCAATTCGTTAGTTGTTTGAGTGTAAATAAAGTGATACCACCAAATAAAAAATTCATTAAAAGTAATTTCTTCCGAATAGCCTGTTTTTTGATAAATTTCTTCAAAATAGGATTTGTTATTTTCTAAAATTTTCAATAATTCGGGTAAAAAATCGGCAGCCATTTTTTCAAAAATTTCATTATCGAAACTTGAAATAATATTTTCTGATATCTTCTCTTTATCGCTTATATTCAGGCGATTATTTCCATAAATGGCAAAATTATCGGCGTATTGGTTGCCATAAATTCCGAAAGCCTCGCGGGTTCCATTGTTTTCCTTAATTGCAGCGTAATAATTTTTCCCGTGCCGCAACGGGCGGTCTTCGGTTTTGAGAAACGCTCGTTCCATCGGAAAAATATTCCAATTATCAAGTAAAACATTGCTCAAAATCAAAAACGACCAATGATTAAATGATTGATTTTTAGACATTTCAGTCTTTATAAATTCCGCTTTTATTATAGGTAATCTCTTTTCAATGGCGGCGGAAATTTGTGCAGAAATTGGTTCTGCAAATGTGTATAATTCTTCGCCATCTTTTTCGGTTGCGATAAAAACCGTAGGGTAAAGTTTTCCGTCGGTCTCGTGCAGCCAATTTTTCTCTTTTAGCAAAGAAATCGTTTCGTTAACCGTTTCATCGTCGAGATTTGCGTCGTGCTGAAATGCTGTAACAGGCAGTTTTTCGTGCAGATAGACAAGCAAGAATTTTGCGCTGTCGTTCCTCAGACTAAAATCAGGGAAATTGTCGCCGCGCGAAATGAATGAGATTTCAAAATTATGCAGCAATATATTTTGTGCCGTTACCGACATCGAAATACTTGAAATCGTCATTAATAGCGTGATTAATGCACATATTTTCTTGTACATAATTGTTGTTGTCATATTTTCATTTAATTTTAATTCTCTTGAAAGGCGTCTAAAGTCAATACAAAGATAGTGATTTTTTTGAATAACAATACTTCTCACTCAAAATATTTAACTACATTTATCGTCCTCATTTTCACCTCATTTCTCCTACTAAACTTGTCCTTTCCTGCAATTTCCCCACAAAGTTACTTCAGATTCTCAGCACCGCCTCCAACGGCTTCCCTTTCGCTAATTCGTCAACAAGTTTGTCAAGCCAACGGATTTTTTGCATCAACGGGTCTTTGACGTCTTCGACACGGACGTCACAGACCACACCTTTGATTTTGTTGGCATTTGGATTGATTCGCGGCGCCTCGCCATAGAACGTTTTATGGTCGGCTTGCTTGTCTATTTGCGCACGCAGACCGGCATCGTCATAGCCTGTCAGCCAGCAAATTACCGCATCAACATCTTCTTTTGTGCGCCCTTTGCGCTCCGCCTTCTGCACTAAAAGCGGATAGACCTTTGAAAATGGCATTTTGAAAACTCGTTCGTTGTTCATAACTTTCCTGTTTTTTTATTGAAGTGCCGCAAATTTATCCAAAAATCCAAAAAGTTTACTGTTCATCTCTTTGCAGTCGAAGCGGCGAATGGCATCCGGCTGCTGCACAAAGCGACGTGGGGGCTGTTCACCGAAATCGCCGGCAGAATGCTCTATCAGCGCCTCAACAGTCCGACTGTCAAACTCCAAATGACACTGAAATCCGTAAGCGCGTTTGCCATAACGGATTATCTGGCGCGGACAACCTTCGCTGCGGGCAATCACAACAGCGTCGGACGTCAGTCCGGGCATATCGTTGTGCCAATGTCCAACAACTAACGACGAGCCGAAATCCTCAAATAACGTGTCGCAGAAACCGCTGTCGGTCAGGCGTATCGGAAAATATCCGATTTCTTTTTCGGGACTGTGTTCGTAAGTTGCGCCGAGCGCATCGCCCATCAGTTGCGCCCCCAGACAGATGCCCAGCACAGCCTTATCGCCCTCAATGCAGGCGCGGATAAACTGCATCTCGGCAACCGCATCGAAATGCGGACATTCAGCCTTTGTAGTCGATGGCGACTGCGGACCGCCCATCACAATGAGAAAATCAACCCCGGCGACAGTCGCAGGCATAGTATCGCCCTTGTAAAACCGTGTGTATGAGGCATTATGCCTTCTCGAAGCAGCCCATTCGCCAATAACTCCTTCTGTCTCAAATGATTCGTGTAGTAAAAAATGTATGTTCATATTTATTTGAATAAATGTAGCAATTATTTTCTCTTCGGGGCATTAGTCGTTTGCCAGACGCGATATTCTACGATTTGGCGAATCAGGTCTAACGGCAAGGGCTGATTGTAAGGGAACTGTATCGAGCCTTTACCGTGTCGGTATGTCGCCAACTCGCTCTCGAAAGCCTCCATACATTCGGGCAT
>JAISUN010000085.1 GCA_031272085.1 Dysgonamonadaceae bacterium
AAACGCTTGGAAGAAGAGGCTGACGTGGTTTACGAAAAAGGCACTACCGAACTGTTTAAAAGCGATATTAAACCCGTTGAACTCATCAAACTGAAAGAAATTATTCAGGAACTCGAAAAGTCGGCCAACCGCCTCAACAGCGTTGGCAAAACCATCAAGACGATAATCGTAAAATATTCATAAATCATTTTTCAGAATATGGTTTTACTTTTTACTATTATCGTTTTAGCGCTCGTTTTCGATTTTATCAACGGGTTTCACGATGCGGCAAATTCTATTGCGACGGTGGTTACGACAAAAGTGCTGACGCCGGTTCAGGCTGTTATCTGGGCTGCTGCGTTTAATTTTGTCGCTTTTTTCATTGCCAAATATGCTATCGGCGAATTTGGAATTGCGAATACAGTGGCAAAAACTGTGATTGAGCAATACATTACGTTACCTATAGTACTTTCGGGATTACTTGCCGCAATTATCTGGAATCTTTTTACGTGGTGGTTTGGTATTCCTTCTTCTTCTTCGCATACTCTGATTGGCGGTTTTGCCGGAGCCGCGATTGCCGCTTACGGATTTCAGTCGATTCACGTTTCTACTATTATACTGATTGCATCGTTTATTGTACTTGCCCCGCTTATCGGTATGCTCGGCGGAACTTTAATAACGATTTTAACAATGCACATATCGAAAAAAGCAAAACCGCGCAAAGCCGAACATTGGTTTAAGCGTCTGCAACTCGTGTCGTCCGCCGCATTAAGTATCGGACACGGTTTGAACGATTCTCAAAAGGTAATGGGTATAATCGCCATTACGCTTATTTCCGTTCAGGGAAAAATGGATTTGCCGTCGTGGATGCAACTGAGTGATTTTTCGCAATTTAAGGATAGCGATACTTTCGATTGGATTCCCTTTGCCTGTTTCACGGTAATCGGTATCGGTACGCTTTCGGGCGGCTGGAAGATTATTAAGACAATGGGAAATAAAATCACAAAAATAAATTCATTTGAAGGTTTTTGTGCACAGACTTCTGCCGCTCTGACACTGTATTTGACGGAAATAATCAAAGTTCCGGTAAGCACTACTCACGTAATAACGGGCAGCATTATGGGAGTTGGCGCAACAAAACGCCTTTCGGCAGTACGCTGGGGAGTAACGCGACAATTACTTGTTGCTTGGTTGCTTACCATTCCAGTCAGCGCTGTTCTTGCCGCACTTATTTTCCTTATTGTACAGATGTTTTAAAACACAAATACCATGCTTTTTACCAAATGTATTCATCCACAGATTCTCGGAGCGCTGGGCAAACTCGGACACGGCTCATGGATTCTTATATCTGATGGCGGCTACCCGCATATTACCCACACTCCCCAAACTGCAGAAAAAGTATATCTTAATCTTGCTCAGGGCATTCTGTCTGTTTCTCAAATTCTCGAAACGCTGAAAGAAACAGTGCCAATTGAAGAAGCATCCGTAATGACGCCGCCCGACGGCGCCCATCTGCCTGTCCACGAAGATTTCCGGCGGATTATTCCCGATGTCAAATTCAATTTTATCCCACAGTTTGATTTCTATAAAACTGCAAAAGCAGATAACGTAGGGCTTGTTATCGCTTCGGGCGACATGAGAAATTATGCAAATTTACTGTTAAAAGTGGGATATATTCCAAATGGGCAATGATGACTTTCACGTTTCTGACGCCGCCTTCGGTCGATCCGAAGATCAAGCCTGCCGAACGAACAGCGGGCTGCACTCGCGTCGTTTATGATATGCCCAATATTTATTCGCTGACCATTGCCGCAATTCTCGAAAAAATGAATTTTGCGGTAAAAAACGCCGATTTTGTGCTCGATCGCAAATCGTTTGACGATTTTCAGAAATTCGTAAAGCGCGACACCGCCGACTGCTACTGTTTCTGGTCGGTCAACCTCGCTATCGAAACCGATTTGGAAGCGCTGAAAGTGATCCGACAACACCGCCCCGATGTGTGGGTTCTTTTTATGGGACCTGCGCCAACCTACTATCCGCAAAAATTTCTGACCGACGAGCGGACAATAGTCCTGCGCGGCGAAGCGGAAACAACGATTCACGAACTTGCGACCGTTTTGGCAAATGATACAGGTTTTTCGGCAATTCGCGGCATTTCATTCCTGAAAAACGGCGAAATCGTCAATAATCCTCCTCAACCGCTGATTAAGGATTTGGACACACTCCCCTACCCCGCCCGACACCTTGTAAACAGAAGCCTTTTCAGCAATCCTAAACTGAAACGCGCTCCCTATACTGCGATTGTTACTTCGCGCAACTGCCCGTTTCACTGCATCTATTGCGTGCCAAGTTCACTCACTTTCGCCCGCGAACTCGAAAACCGCGCTACGACAGGCAAAAAACCGTTTATCTCGGCGCGCAGCACAGAAAACGTTATCGCCGAAATCGACCTGCTCGCCGCCGAAGGATACAAAGCAATCGGCATTATGGACGACAATTTCATCACGACCGAAGAACGCCTGCGCCCGATTGCCGAAAGGCTGAAACACCACGACATCGTATGGGGCTGTCAAGCGCGCGCCGACGCCATTACCGAACCTATAGCCCGCATTCTCGGCGAAAACAACTGCCTCTACGTCGATATAGGCGTCGAATCGTTCAACGACGAGATTTTGCAGTATATCAAAAAACGAATGACTCGACAGCAAATCATCGACGCCATCAAGATTCTGAAAAAATACAACGTGCCAGTAAAACTCAATATCCTGCTCGGCTCAAGCCCTCTCGAAACCCGCGAAACAGTGCGCGATACCATCCAAACGGCAATGCGCCTCGACGCCGATCAGGTGATGCTCAATATCGTAGCCCCATTCCCCGGTACCGAATTTTACACGATAGCCAAAGAAAACGGATGGATAGTAGGCGGCGAATATACGCCCACCGATGTTCAGCATCATTCTATCTTAAACTATAAAAATCTGAGCAGCAAGGAATTGGAACGAATGCTATTTTGGTACAACATCCGTTTTTTTTTACGTCCGAAATATATTTTGATGCAAATGAAACGTTTTAATTCGTTTTCGGAATTTATTAAAGTAATTAAAGCATTAAAAATAAAATTATTAGGATAATGAAGCTGTCTGTAATATTACTTACCTGGAACTCCGAAAAATACGCTGCACCATGTTTGGATTCCTTATTAAATGCGATTCGACATATTGATCACGAAATATTCGTAATAGATAACGGTTCAACCGACAATACTTTAAGCATACTCGAAAAATATCAGTCGGATAAAATTGTAATAATCAAAAACACCCAAAATCGAGGCGTAGCCGCAGCCCGAAATCAGGGATTAAAACTTGCAAAAGGCGATTACGTCTGGATTCTGGATATTGATACGGTTGTAAATCGCGAAGCCATCGATTGTCTTTTGCAGGAAATGAACAATGACTCAAAAATTGGCGTTGCCGGCTGTAAACTTGTCGCCGAAAGCGGAGATGTACAGATGAGTTGCCGAAAATTTCCCACCGTCAGATATAAATTATTCAACATTATGGAAACCCTTGGAATACATATCAAAAATAACAACGGTCAATTCTATACCGACGAACTGAATGGCAATGCCGCCTTTGAAGCCGACTACGTAATAGGCGCCTGTCAGTTGATTCGCAAAGAGGCGCTCGACGAAGCGGGACCGCTCGACGAACATATTTTTTATGGCCCCGAAGACGCCGATTTTTGCAGAAGATTGAAACTGCTGCAATGGAAAACAGTCTGTATTCCAACAGTTTCTATCATTCATCACTATCAGCAAATCAGCCACAAATCGCTCCTGTCAAAAATATCGCTTTCGCATCTGAAAGGATTAATTTATTTTTTTTGGAAATGGAAATAAAACCTCCAGAATTTGTCTTACCCTGAAAAAAGTTGACTCTCCAAAGAGTTAATTTATGTATTTACACACCAAAAAACAGAAGTTGTATTTTGACGAAGTTATCAAATTACATTTAGAGCGCGGCTGG
>JAISUN010000093.1 GCA_031272085.1 Dysgonamonadaceae bacterium
ATAAGGGAATAAGGGAGGGTATGGACGGCGTTAATTCTGCTACTAAGGGAACTAAGAGAAATAAGGGTTTAAATAGCAATTAAGGAAAAATGGAAACTTCAATTCAAATATTTAGAGAATTTGCCAACAATTTTTGTAATGAAAAAGGCGATATTGACTGGAAAAAGTTAGTTGAATTTAATTCGGGGAAAACCACCAAATGACCCCGCCAAAACAAATTAAAATAACAGACTACGACTATCCGCTGCCGGACGGACGTATTGCCAAATTCCCGCTTGCGAAGCGGGATATGTCGAAACTCCTTGTCTGGCGAGGCGGACAAATCTCGGAAAGCCGGTTCAGGAATATCGTAGATTTTATCCCCGACAATTCGTTGCTCGTCTTCAACAACACAAAAGTTATTCAGGCGCGGCTGCTGTTCCATAAGCCGAGCGGCGCACAGATAGAAATTTTTTGCCTCGAACCTCACGAACCTGCCGATTACCAGCAGGTTTTCATCCAAACCGAAGCCTGCTCGTGGCTCTGCCTCATCGGAAATTCCAAACGATGGAAAGAGGGTAAACTCTCGCTCTCATTCGGCGGCGGAAACAAGACCGTACTCTCTGCCGAACGCCTCGAAAACCGCGGCGAAACCAGCATTGTCCGCTTCTCGTGGGATAATCCCCGCCTGACTTTTGCCGACGTTCTCGAACTCTGTGGCGAACTACCCATCCCGCCCTACCTCAACCGAAAAACGGAAGAAAGCGACAAAACAACCTATCAAACCGTCTATTCGCGGATAAAAGGCTCGGTGGCCGCTCCCACAGCGGGATTGCACTTTACAAAAGAAGTCCTTGCCTCGCTCGAAAAGAAAAATGTTGCGCTCGAAGAACTTACGCTGCACGTGGGAGCAGGAACTTTCAAGCCCGTAAAATCGGAAACTTTGGACGGACACGAGATGCACACCGAATGTTTTTCGGTTAAACGCGCGACGGTCGAGAAACTTCTCGAATACGAAGGCCGGGTTTTTGCCGTCGGGACAACTTCTGTCCGTACGCTCGAAAGTCTTTATCATATAGGCGTTTACCTCGAATCTCATCCCGACGCATCGCCGGAAGAACTTTCGGTTAGCCAGTGGACGGCTTATGAAGATAAGTCATTGACAGTTAGCGCTTCGCTGAAAAATATCCTTTCGTGGATGGAGCAAAACCGGCTTGAATCCTTGGTAGCACACACTCAAATCCTGATTGCGCCCGGTTACGATTTTAAGATTGTAAACGGAATGATAACCAATTTTCATCAGCCGAAAAGTACGCTGATGCTCCTTGTTTCGGCATTCGTGGGCGGACGCTGGCGCGAGATTTACGATTACGCTCTGGCTCACGATTTCCGCTTTTTGAGTTACGGCGACAGTTCGCTGCTGATACAATAAATCAGCATTTTTTCCGTATTAATAAAAACATATTTTATGAACAAACTCTTACCGCTGCTTTTCGTCCTTCTTGCCTGCTTTGCTTGCAACGAGGAAGATACCTGCTCAATAAACGGGTTTTGGCAACTTAAAACTATTGAAACAGAAGGCGTTGAACCTGCAAAAATCGACACGGTTTTTCTGGGATTTCAGAGAGGCGCGATTTTCAGTTACACCATTTTGCACGAGCGTGAAAACGAGCCTTCGACATCGGATATTCTCTTCGGATACATCGACTTTCCGACAGCCGACTGCCTGCACCTGCTTATGGACGGAAATTACGACACCGGAATGATGCTGTGGAAAGACAGGGAAATAACTTTCGACGTCCTGAAATTGAGTACAAAACAATTAATCCTGAAAAATGAAAAAACTGTTTACAATTTTGAAAAATACTGAATCCGCAAGATTTTGGATATTCGCTGTAATTATTTGTATTTCAGATATTTACATTTACGGACAAAGCGAAACATCGTATCGGGCAGAGGCCTTTGCTTCGGTGGCTTCGGGCGAACATACCCCGTTTTGGACAGTAAATCAATCGTGGGGAATTACGCCTTTGGAAGCCAATAATTTTTATCTTCGCGGAGGAGTTTTCCACGAGCAAAAATTGAGCGGCAATTTCTCATTTGATGCGGGAATCGACCTTGTAGGCGGAGCAAAATCGTTTTACGGAAACGTTTGGATTCAGCAACTTTACGGCCGGATAAACTGGAAAATTTTTCGCCTCGACCTTGGACAGCGCGAAGATTATACCTCATTTTTGAACTCGCGTTTGAGTTCCGGCGATTTTGTGGAATCGAACAATTTCCGCCCAATTCCGGGAGTGAAATTCAGTGTTCCCGAATTTACGCTTATCCCGTTCACGAAGGGGAATCTTTATTTTAAAGGCGACTTTTTTGTCGGAAAATATTTGGACGACAAATGGAAAGAAAACCGCGCTGCGCCGTTGAATCGACAGTATGCAACCGGAATACTTTATCATCGCAAATCGGTGTATTTCCGTTTTGGAAATATCGAAACTTCAAACCGTATGCAGTTTGCTTTCGGAATGAATCACGCAGCCCAGTGGGGAGGTACGCTTTACTCGTTTTCGGAAACGGAAAACCGGCTTGTAGGCCGCGCTCAACCGCAAGATTTAGACGATTTTATACGTATTTTTATGGCAAAAGAAGGCTCGGCAAATTCCACAGCCGCCGACCGTGTTCACGTAGCCGGTTCGCAGTGGGGCGCTTACACGCTGAAATACGATTATCGTCTGGAAAATAACTCTGTATTAAGTATTTACACGAATCACTTGTTTGAAGACGGCTCCGGAATGGGATTTCAAAATTATATGGACGGAATTTTCGGGATAGAATATTCGGCACGCAAGCCGAAAGCCGTTTCAGGTGTGGTTTTCGAGTATATTTACACCAAGCAGCAAACAGGAGCCGTGCATTTCAACCATTCGATGGACGATGAACACCGGGATAAACTGTTCAAAAAAGGCAATGGCGGCGATAATTACTACAACAATGTCGATTATGCGGAGGGGCCATCGTATTTTGGGCATACGCTCGGAACGCCGCTTTTCCTTTCGCCGATGTACAATACCGACGGTTCGCTGAACTTCAAAGGCACCCGCATTATGGCTCTGCATATGGGTTTGGAAGGTTTTGCCGCCTCAACTCTGCAATACAGGATTTTGCTGACTGCCGGAAAAAATTACGGCACTCACTTTATCCCGTTTTCGAGCGTGAAAAAAGGAATTGCTTCGCAACTCGAACTGAAATGGTCGCCCAAAAGCCTTGATAATTGGGATTTTACCCTTTCGTTAGCCTGCGACCGAGGCGAATTTTTCGGCGGCGATACGGCAGGCGCGGCTCTAAGCGTAGTTAAACGAGGGATAATCAGATAGTTAAAACTCCGAACTGAAATGGAAACGGATTTCTTTAAAATCCTGCTGCGCCATATTCAGCATATATTGCGAATCGGCTAAAAACACGTCGCGGCCTTCCTTGTCGAGCGCCATATACTGATATTTCCGCTTTTTGAAATTTTCCAAAGCCTCGTCCGAATCGCTTTCAATCCAGCAGGCTTTGTACAGATTAAGCGGTTCCCAGCGGCATTGAGCGCCGTATTCGTGCAGCAGGCGGTATTGGATAACCTCGAACTGCAACTGTCCGACAGTTCCTATGATTTTCCTGTTATTGTATTGGTTTACAAATAATTGAGCAACACCCTCATCCATCAGTTGGTCAATGCCTTTATGCAGTTGCTTGGCCTTCATCGGGTCGGCATTTTCGATATATTTAAACATTTCGGGCGAAAAACTCGGCAAACCTTTGAAATGCAGCGTTTCGCCGGAGGTAACGGTATCGCCTATCTTGAAATTTCCGGTATCGGGCAAGCCTATAATATCGCCCGCAAAGGCTTCATCCACAGTCTCTTTCTTCTGCGCCATAAACGCCGTCGCCTGAGTAAATTTCATCATTTTATCGAAACGGACGTGCTTGTAATTGGTATTGCGCTCGAACTGTCCCGAACAAATTTTCAGAAATGCAATGCAACTGCGGTGATTGGGATCCATATTGGCGTGGATTTTGAAAATAAAGCCCGAAAACGGATCGGTTGGTTGCACTAAACGTTCCAAAGCCTGCACCGGACGCGGCGAAGGCGCAATACGCACAAAGCAGTCGAGCAGTTCCTTTACGCCGAAATTGTTAAGCGCCGAGCCGAAAAATACGGGGGCAAGGTCGCCGGAAAGATAAGGTTTAAGAATTTCCTGAGGATAAACCCCCTCAATCAATTCCAAATCTGTCCGCAGTTGGCCTGCCTCGCGTTCGCCGATACGATTTTCAAGTTCCGGACTGTTAATATCCTTAAATTCAATTGATTCTGTAATAAATTGCTTGCTTGGTGTATAAAGGTCGAGTTTTTCTTCGTAAATATTGTAAACCCCCTTGAAATGCGGTCCCATCCCGATAGGCCACGATAGCGGGCGGACTTTTATTTGCAGTTCCTGTTCAAGTTCGTCGAGCAAATCGAACGGTTCGATACCGTCGCGATCCATTTTGTTCACGAAAATCATCACCGGAGTTTTGCGCATACGGCAAACCTCCATCAGACGACGGGTTTGCGCCTCTACGCCCTTGGCTATATCGACTACGATAATTACGCTATCGACGGCTGTCAGCGT
>JAISUN010000066.1 GCA_031272085.1 Dysgonamonadaceae bacterium
CACAATTACGTTACTTCCAAGATGATTACGGACGTAAAAGTAATAATTTCCGTTGGAATAATAACCATTTTCCGTTAAAATTCTTTTTAACAAGCCGTTTTCATACACAAAATTGCCAACATAGTCGGTTGTTTTTGTGTTGTCTAACGAAGCGGTATTGATGGCCGAACCGATTACCGGGTCAGTGGAATATGAACTTGCCCAGCGGCTTACAACTTTCAGTTTTTTGCCGCTTGCCGAATATGTGTATTCATTCCGCGCCTCGGCATGCGGATGCTTTAAATCCACTTTCAGCGGCAAATTCAGCAGGTTATAGGTGATTTCCGAAATTCCGCGGTTCAAATCCTTTGTCATCGCGCCATTGACGTTGTAAGTATATTCCTGCCCTGTTCCGGCAGAATAGTTTTTGAACTCATAAACCGAGGCGGAGGAAGAATTTGCAATAACATCGTTTACATTATACAACTGATTGGTATTGTTGTAGTTAAGCGTGAGGTTGTCATACAGACCGCGGTTGATAGTTTTTATATTTCCGTTTTTGTCGTAAGTATAATACATCGTGGCAGAAGTTCCCTGTCCTGAATAACCTGCTGTTCTTAATCGCGAAATATTGTCGTATGACATAACAATACTGTTTGTTGCTCCGCTATGTATCCATAGCATATACTGAATATTACCGTTATAAGTGTATTCAAGCGTCTCTTTGTAAGCGCTTCCGGCGTCAATTCCTTTTATCTGCGAGCGGATATTATAAGAGTAGGTCGAGCGAAAATCCGTTCTTTCGTGCGGAGTTACAGTTTTCAGTCGGCCGAGTTCGTCGTAAGTGTTTGCCGAAAGCAGCATTTCATTGCCACTGTTCAGTCGGTAAACAGTATTTATCAACCTGTCGGCGTGGTCATAATCGTAGCGGTAATTTTCTTCTGTTGTGTACGCCTGTGTATTTTCGTCTTCCTCGCCCTCTTCTTCGAGGTCAGCAAAATGATAATGGCGTTTCTTCACAACCTTTCCTGTAAAAGAATAGGCGATGTGTTCTTTGTCCAATCCGCCGGCATAATTATTCGACAAGGTTTGAATTACTTGCCCGCGGTAATCGTAATACATTACCGAATAAAGATAGTTCGAGGGCGTGGCACTTGAATTCAAAACGGCTGACAGAGAGCCGGTTAACATACCTGTTGCGCCTGACGGATAGAGTTTGTTAAAATCGTCGTCGGATGAATTTTCAAAGGCGCCGGACAAAATACCGTTATATCCCCTGAACCCGTAATTGTCGTAATAATTTACCGTTAAAATGGCGGCATTGTTTAGCGTAATCCCGCTTACAGTGTATGATTTCATTGCATTTGTTGCATTTGTCGTGCGGTTTGCTTTTATTACAGTATTTGCAAACGGATTGCTATCATAATTCAATGAATTGGTGCAGGTTCCGGAAATTGTTTGCCTTCCCAAATCGTCGTAAAACGTTAAGAGCCATTTTCCGGCTTTCCGCTGTTCGCCGTCCTGCGAGAAAACTTGCCTGTCTGCTTTATCATAAATATAATAAACCGGTTCGCAACCCGGTAATTTCTTGTATTTTACAAGATTACGGGCATTATATTTATAAAAATAAGCGTAATTCTTGATTGTAGCATTGTCCGGCGTGTATGAACTGCCGGTCAGCGCGTCGGATGCCATAGGCGGAAGCACGTACCGAAGATTGCCCACATCGTCGTAAACATAATATGTATCAAGCGTTTCGTTTGCGAGATTGTAATTATTTTTTTGCCTCTGCAAAACCACTCGGCCAAGCCTGTCTTTGAACTCGTAAGAAAGATAACCTTCCTCGTCGGCAGTTTTTGTTACAAACAGGGTTCCTGCCGCATAATTTCCGCTTCTCGACAGGTTGTCGCTATTGCCTGATACATAATAATATACGCAGGCCAAATCGCCGCTCGCAGTGTTTGTCAGGTAAGACGTTTTTACGGATTTGCTCCCATTATGCCACGACGCGCCGGGGCCGTACTGCTCCAAAACACGGTTCATTGGCGAATATTCGTAAACGGGATATGAATACGGTTTTGCGTCGGAAGCGTAATTATAAGTTGTATTTCCGTAAGTTGCAGCCGATTTTGTGCTGAAATCCGTCCTGTAAACGCCCCTGTTTCCCGATACTATTGCAGGCAGCCAAAGGTTGGATTCGCGGCCGAAATAATCGTAATCCTGCTGCGTAACAAGGTCGGCCTGCGCAGGAGTAAGGCCCACCTGAACTGTCTGTGTTGGCCGTCCAAGTCCGTCGAAATACTGGACTTTTTCCATATAATTTGCGCCGTCAGCCGTGGTATTTGTGCGGGTTTTAATGTAGTTGTAGCCCGTCATTGCCGTTGTGTTTGCCGAAACCGGCGTTTTCCTGTTGTAGGGTGGTATTGAGGTAACAACCGTAACCGCACAGGTTGCTGTCTTGCCGTCGGCTGCTGTTACTGTAATCGTTGCCATTCCGCTTGCCATTGCACTAACAAGTCCATCCCTCGTCGAAACCGTAGCGACAGAAGTATTTGAAGACGACCACATTACGCTGCTGACAGTTGCATTTGAGGGATTTACCGTAGCCGAAAGTTGCGCTGTTTCGTTCACGCATAAAGTTAATTTCGTATTGTTTAACGTTACCGAAGTTACAGGGACGTAACTTGCAACCGTCCCGTTAATCGTGGTAGTAATGCTACCATTCTGGCTGTAACCCTCCGACACAACAAAATACGTCCCTGCCGCAAGTTGGCGTTTAATATAGGGATGATAGGTATTTGAGCATTTTCCTTCGCCGGAATAATCATCAACCGAAACAATCAGCGTGCGGTTGCCGTCGAGCAGGTGAACATAAGTGTCGGAAAGGCCTGACCCGCAATGATTTATAACCACTTCCATCGCCACGGACAGCGTGAATTTGTAAAAAACGTCGTTAGTTGAACGACCGGCGTAATTATTGCCCGAACTTGCGGTGCTTTGCGTGTTAGAGTAGGTAAACGAGGCCGATTTTGTTCCGAGGTTTACCGGGCTGTCGAAAGTATTTTGGGCTTTTATGCTGAAATTGAGCAAGATAGCCATAAGGAATAAAAATATTTTAGTTTTCATAAAAAATCAAGTTTAGCGTTTCATAAGAATCTCATTTACAGGATATTCATCCAAAAGGACTGTAATAACATAATTCCCTACGGGAAGCGCAGAAACATCCTGCCGGAAAGCCTGCAATCCCGCTGACAGACGGCCTTTTGAAGAACTCAAAACCAACGAGCCTGCCTGCGAATGAACCTGAATCCTGACCGTTGCCGCTTTCGGCAGATAAAGTTCGATGTTCAGAAAACTTGTAACCGGATTTGGAAACAGGTTGTAAGCCAGTCCAGCCCAGGGATTGCTGTCCGTATCGGGATTTTCCTCGTGTAAGGCAAAATTTTCCGCGTCATCGTCAAGATAATAATGTTGGTCGGGCGGAAAATAAAAAGCCGAAGCAAAAGTTTCGCGGTCGGATTTTGTCAGGCGGACAGTTTCAAAAACCGGATAGCGATATCCGCGGGCGTACCAGTAAACATTTTCGAGCGAGGAAACGCCGTCTTTCTCAACAGCCGAACGCACTGATTTTACACGGATTACGTTGCGAAGCGTATCCTTCGAGGGTAAAACCATAATTCCTGTTGCGTCGGCCGAAATATCGACCTGTCCCGAAACGGAAAATTCGTCGGTAGCAGAATACAGGCCTGAACCGGAGTATTTTTCACTGTATTTTTCGCCAAAAGCGATGGGGAAAACAGCGGTCAAAAGAGGTTCAGAATAGCGCAACAAAGTTGTAGGATTCTCGTGCCCCAGCGTCCAGAGCCGGTTTCCGTCGAAACGGTAATAATACATTGTGTTGTGTTCTTCGCCAACGAATAAAACGTCGTCGCCAGCCGCAACAGTATCCAAACCAAGCACATAAACTCCATTTGTCGCCTGCGGTGAATAGTAAAACAGTGAATAACTGTCGTTTACAGCGTTCAACCGGCTAAAATCCCAGACTACGTTTTCGCCTGTTCGGCCGGGTTCTTTGTATTCGACCTGCTGTTTGATGATTTCGTCGTCCGGGCGGGGCAGGTTGCGCTCCGGAGCGAGGGTTTGCTGCGCAAAAACTGACATTTGACAGCAAAAAAGTATCAATAATAAATTTGTTTTCATAAACGGTTAATTTTTGTAGTGATAATCGTAAGTTTCCACCGTTTTGCCATTACCGTCAACGACGGACTGCAAGCGGCCGAAAGCGTCGTAATTGTAGGTCGTTACCACGCCCCGCGGGTCTTTTGCAGTCAGGATTCCGACCAAGGGGCGGTAGGTGTAGGTTGTTACCAGAGCCGTCCGGGTGCCAAAATAAGCGCGGAGTTTGGTATCCACCCAGTTGACGTCGGGATTTGCCTGTGCGGCAAGAGTTTCCATTTGCGCATCAGTGTATCCGAGCGCGGCTTTAACCTCGGCGTAGGTTGCATTTTTTACCTCCGCGATTGGGTACTGGTAGGCGTATGACCAGATGTAGGCAACCTTATTTGCGTCGCGCTCTACGATAGATACCGGATTTCCTTTAATATATGTAGCGGCAACGTCAAGCGCATAACTGCTGTATGGCGAGTAAGTTGCTGTGTTACTGCTGCTTTCTGGCAATATTCCATTTCCGTTTTTGTTTGAAAAACGGAAACTGCTTAACGCCACAGGAGCGGCAATTTCCAAGCGGTAGTTTTCAGTAACGTTGCCATAGTCATTATATTTGTTTATAAATCCGTGAGTTACAGAAAAATTGCTGCCTTTTTTTACTCCCCGTACAATTTCCAAAGGATAAGTCAAGATATTTTTCTCGACAAGTTTTCCGGGATAAACTGTGCTTGATGACTGATAATCAGTAGGATAGACGTAATAAGTAAGATCTAAATCGTTGTTCGACAATTTTTTACTTATTGAAGCCACCGACAGGTTTGCCGGATTGTAAGTGTAATTTGTTTCTTCCGTCGTCATATTTCCGCTGTCGTCGTAAGTTTTAACTGTTTTGTTGGTCATTTCTATCCAGTATTTTACGGACGGGTAAATATAAATATTCGTTCGCCACACGCAAGCCGGTGCAAACGGGTTATGCGGTAAACTATACAACGAGCCTCCATAACAATCATCCGGGCCATTATAGAAGTCTTCAATCACAGCATTTATAAAATATGACTCCTTTTTTAGAACAGAATACGTTATTGAATCGACTGTAACTAATCTGCCGGACGCGTGATAAACGGATTTTTTCAGTAAATTGCCATTTCGCGGATCTTCAAGAGGCTTGAAATATATATTTACCGGTACTGTCCTGTTGTTCCAATATTCATATACTGTTTCGCCATTGCTTGTTCCATTTTGAATACATACGCGGCTGTATCCTATCCTGTTTTCATATACAGGAATTTGATTTTCAGATGTTTGAAGCCAGTAATCAATAAATTTTGCAGAAGGAAGTGGTGTCCCAGAATATTCATTGCCTTGGAATACAACTACTTTTTCTCTTCCAAATTTCAGCGGGGACATTAAAATTCCTGAAGAATTTCCTGTTTTTGTAAGATATTTATAATTTATTTTAGGTCCGTCTGACACATTAATACTCTTAATCCGCACTCCTGCGCCTTTTGAGGGCGAACTGGAAGACGAAACATCGGGATACTGAAAATTGTTAAATTCGTGAGGCTCATACGTAAAGGTAGCCGTAGCGCCGGTAGGATATTTTATTATTTGCAGCATACAGGCCTGTACGGTAGCAGGATTAAACTTTCTGTTGGCGCGTGTGAAGTTGGTTGAATAAGGAAACTCATTTATTTGGTCGCCACCGGTTTGTACTGGCGCCGGTATAAGAGTATGAGCATACTGGTTATTAATATTTGCCGGGGCAGAGTTTTCCTGTCCGTTATAGAATCCCCAGTAATCAACAGCCGCAGAGGTCTTTGCCGGCAATGAGGGCGAGCAATAAGTGAAGGTATATGCCGGTTTTTTCTCAAGTATATTGCTGCTGTTTCTCACATACTCCTGAACAGAAACCAATTTCAGACGCTTATATATCCTGTTGTCAGAATAGAAAGTGTAATAAGTCGTTAATTGATTTGACCTGTTATACATATCGTAAAGTATATTGCCGCCGGTTGTGTTTTCCCCAAAATAATCGTAGTTGAATATAACTTTTTTGAAAAGGCGGTTTGTCGCTTTCTCGTAAACGCATATACTGTCCAATTTTTTCCCTTTATCTAAATCCAAACGGTTGCTTGTATAAAACTTGACTATAGCGTCATCGGATTCTATTTCAGACAAATACGAATGATTGATTCTCATTGAGGGGGAAAGTTTAGTATCAATACTATAACTTTTGCGAGGATAGTTGTAGAAAGACTGTTGCGTAATTTTGGGCAGAGGCTGAATTCCTTCGGTTCCGCTGTACTGGGTATATCGTAAACCGATTGACCTGCCGGAGGGTGAAGTGATGCCGGTCAAATAACGAGATACGCTCCATGAGGCGTACTGATTAGCAGCATACATATCACCCAACGAAGAATTAAGCAAAACGTTGTCTTCATGCTGGCTAAAAGCATAACTGAACCCTTTTTCATCTTTAATAGTTGCTACGGAACCCGGCCAGCCTGATATTATGACTTTTTGGTCTTTCCCTACAACAATAAATTTGTTTTGCAGGCGATGATAGATAAACTTGAAACTTTTACCCGCAAAATTGGCCGAAAAAAGTTGGGCTTCGCCATTATTGTACAGCAAAATTTCCTTATACAATTTGTAAGATATGTCATCTTCCCAATTTTCCGTATTACATTTCTTAAATAAATTTTTACCTTTTTGCCCCCATTTGTATGTTTGCTCAATATCGGGATTATACCCCATTGAAGTCAATAAAATACCCCCGTTGAAGAGTTTTTCCCAGTCTGCTTGCGGAGTATCACTCTGATAATAGCCGGATATTTGCGTCGAGATTGCTCCTCCTGCATTAAGCAGCCAGTTGAGGCCTACCCAGGTTGCTTCCTGGTCAACCTTGATAGCAACGGCGTGATAATCAAGAGTTATCGGCAGTTCCACGTCCCCAGAACGGACCGTGTAAATAGGAATAGATATTTGCGGCACTCCGGTATAAATATCTACGGGAATTTCGCCAAGCCGCTCAAAAGCAGCGACTTCGGGCGATTTTATGCTTATGCGCTGGATGGATTCGGTATTATCCTGCGAATAGAGCAAGACGTTGAAAGTCAGGGCATAAACAATGACTAATAAATTTGTTCCGTAACGTTTCATAAAAAGCGTATTATTTTAATTGGTTTAAGTAATTGTTCTTATGTCCTTTATGATTCTTTAAATACGCACATAAAAAAAGCGCGGACAAAACTCTTATTATCCGTGCTTACGAGGTTCTCGACTACCTAACTTCTCAAATAATTTACGAGCAAAGCCCACGCCGAAACGTGAGCGCTATCCGCCGTTATCTTGAGAAGTTTTTTTGAAATTGTCGAGATTTCGTAAAACACAAGATTTAAGCATAAAACGCTTTTTCCTATTTATTTTCTAAAATGCGCGTATTTCTACGCTTTTTGTTTCATACTTCTTTATTTTTTTGAGTTTATAATCGGGGCAAATATATGAAATATATTTTAAAAAAGGAAGAATTTTTGTTAAATTTTCAAAATATGTTATTATCTTGCTTATTTTTCTGCAAATTATTTATTGGATTTGATTCGATTTTCTTTCTCGCACTCTTTTCCGTCCATTCCATAACTCGTTTCTCAAATACCTCAACCTCTTTCCGCACAATTTTTACGCTGTCGCTGTTCCAAAACCTCTTTTATTTCCTCGAACATAGAATAAACTGCCGAAGAATCCATTTTTATTGCACTCATAATTATTTAATTTGTAGTTGTTTACAATGAAAATCCTTTTCTCTTTTTCTTCT
>JAISUN010000086.1 GCA_031272085.1 Dysgonamonadaceae bacterium
AACGCTGAATTTCACCGGCGAACTGTCCGGAACGGCCGAAATCGTTACCGACGACCGCAGCCTCGCTGCGCGGCTGTTGGAGCCGGTTCGGTATCTGGTTAAGAGGCATTTGGAGTGAAGTTTTTTGTGTTTGCAAAAAATCATTACCTTTGCCAAAAAAAATGCCAAAAGAACAGTTTACAGTGAGGAAATTCGATTTCGGCGAAGTTTGTCCTTCGGCGGATGAAATTTTGTCGTTTCTGAAAGCCTCGCAATCGGGCAACGAAGAAACGCTGAAAGCCGCTGTTGATGCTATTTTGCCGCTGTTGAACGAGAATACCGGCATTGAGGGCGCATTTATCGTCAAACCGATTGAAGAAACGGCTCTGAATCCGGGAATTAAGATTGAGCATTACCTGAAAGGCGCTTCCCTTCTGGCTCTGTTCGTCTGCACCGCAGGAAATCTGTTTACCCGCCTGACCGAACAGTTTAATGCCGAAAACAACCTGCTCGAAGCCTATATTGTGGATGTAATCGGCTCATTGACAGTGGAAAAGGCTATGGATGAAATTCAGGCGGAACTCGAAAGCGAAATGCTTCGGCTGGGCTTGAAAATTACTAACCGTTACAGTCCGGGTTACTGCAACTGGCCGCTGTCAGGCCAGAAAGAACTGTTTGAGGCGATAGGAAATATCCCCGTAAATATCTCATTATCGGAATATTGCCTTATGTCGCCAATAAAATCTGTAAGCGGAATAATCGGCATTGGAAAAGATGTGAAAAAATCGGAATACGCCTGCGCCGTTTGCGGCGACAAAACCTGCATCTACCGCAAAATCCTGAATCGGGGATAAAAAACAGGGACGCTCCGAAGAACGCCCCTGAAAAAAATTAAGTCAATCAAATTTTAAAATCAAAGTTTATGAAACTCTCTTTTTTAGGCAATTACGCGAATCATTTCAACGAGTTTGTTGCTGTAACCCCATTCGTTATCGTACCACGAAACAACTTTTGCAAAGTGGTCGTCGAGGCAGATACCTGCTTTCGCGTCGTAGATTGAAGTGCGGGCGTCGCCGCGGAAGTCGGTCGAAACAACCGATTCGTCGGTATAACCGAGGATGCCTTTCAGTTCGCCTTCCGATGCGGCTTTCATAGCGGCGTCGATGTCGGCTTGCGTGGCTGATTTTTCGAGAACTACGGTCAAATCTACAACTGATACGTCGGACGAAGGAATACGCATCGACATACCGGTCAGTTTGCCGTTCAGTTCGGGAAGCACTTTTCCTACCGCTTTTGCGGCTCCGGTGGAAGAAGGAATGATGTTTTCCAGGATTCCGCGGCCTCCGCGCCAGTCTTTCATCGACGGACCGTCAACGGTTTTCTGGGTTGCAGTAGCAGCGTGAACAGTGGTCATCAAGCCTTTTACGATGCCGAATTTGTCGTTCAGCACTTTTGCAATCGGTGCAAGGCAGTTGGTGGTGCAGGAAGCGTTGGATATAATATCCTGTCCTGCATAAGATTTGTGGTTTACTCCGTAAACGAACATGGGAGTTGCGTCTTTCGAGGGAGCGGAAAGGATGACTTTCTTTGCTCCGGCCTGAATGTGCTTGCGGGCTTTCTCGTCGTCGAGGAAAAGTCCGGTCGATTCTACAACTACCTGTGCGCCTACTTCGTCCCATTTCAGTGCGGCGGGGTCTTTTTCTGCCGTGAGGCGGATTTTTTTACCGTTAACAATCAGGAAATTGCCGTCAACAGCAATATCGCCTTTGAATGCGCCGTGTACTGAATCGTATTTCAACATATACGCCAGATAAGCTGGTTCGAGAAGGTCGTTGATGCCGACAACTTCAATGTCGTTGGAAAAGTTGTAAACCGCTGCGCGGAATACCATACGTCCGATACGGCCAAAACCATTAATACCTACTTTAATCATTTTGAATTTAGTTTTTATTATTAGAAATCATTTTTTAAAACTCACAAATAATATTGCTCTATTTTGAGCCGCAAAGTTACAAAATATTATGAATTTATTCAAATATTTATAACTTTTTTTTCGTTAAATTTCCTTAACAGCCGCAAGGAGTGGCACAGGAAGCAAAAAATGCCAGCAAAAGCAAGGCGATTATAAAAAAATACTGTTTCATTTTTCCGTTTATTTACCCTTAAAACGAAAAAATCGTTTCCTAATTGTGGCAAAGACGAAAAATTTCGTAAATTTGTATTTTAATACGTATTTTTTATGACAATAAACGATTTATCGGTTCAGAACCGCTTTTTCCTGATGGCCGGCCCCTGCGTGGTGGAAAGCGAAAGTATGGTTATGAACATTGCCGAATCAATAAAACGGACTACCGAAAAACTTGGTATTCCTTTCATTTTCAAGGCTTCGTACCGGAAAGCGAACCGCTCGCGGATTGATTCTTTTACCGGAATCGGCGACCGCAAAGCCCTCGAAATCCTGAAAAAAGCGGGCGCAGAGTTCGGCGTTCCGGTAGTTACCGACATTCACGAACCGCACGAGGCCGCTTTGGCAGCCGAATATGTCGATGTCCTCCAAATCCCTGCCTTCCTTTGTCGGCAAACCGACCTGCTGATTGCGGCCGCCAAAACGGGCAAAATTGTGAATATCAAAAAAGGACAGTTCCTCTCGCCTGCGGCGATGAAATTTGCGGCTCAAAAAGTTGTGGACAGCGGAAACCGGCAGGTTATCCTGACCGAGCGGGGAACTTCCTTCGGTTATACCGATTTGGTGGTGGATTTCCGCGGCATTCCCGAAATGCAGTCTTTCGGATTTCCGGTTGTGATGGACGTTACGCACTCGCTTCAACAGCCTAACCAGACGAGCGGAGTGTCTGGCGGATTGCCCCGCCTTATCGAAACTATTGCGAAAGCGGCAGTAGCGGTCGGCGTTGACGGCCTGTTTATGGAAACCCATCCCGAACCGCAAAAGGCTCTTTCGGACGGGGCTAATATGCTTGCCCTCAACCTTTTGGAGCCTCTTTTAGTAAAACTTGTGAATCTTCGCGAAGCGCTCTGAATCAAGAGTGCAGCAAGATATTTTCTATTTCCAGAACCTGATTGCGGATTGTCTTGTTGAATTTAAGATAATCCGTTATCAGGCGGACAGTGTATAAAACCGTGGCGTGGTCGCGCTTTCCGATGATGCTTCCGATGTGTGAAAACGAGAAATCGGTGTGTTTTTTCGACAGGAACATCGAAATCTGGCGGGCAAGCACTATTTCGCGCTTACGCGATTTTGAGTTCACGTCTTTCAGGTCGAGGTTGAAATAATTGCAAACCGTATCCTGAATTTTTTCTATCGTTATCTGTTTACTTTCAGACTTGACGAATTTTTTTACAACCCGCTCCACAAGGCTGAAATCGATGTTGTGCTTATAGGCCAACGAGTGGGCGAGCAGCGAGGTAACGATGCCTTCGAGGTCGCGGATGCTGTCTTTCACGTTTTCGGCGATGTAGTCCAGCATTTCGCCGGTCAGTTTGACGTTTTCTTTAACTGCCTTATTTTCAAGTATTTTCCGGCGGAGTTCAAAGTCGGGTTTCTGCATTTCGGCGGGCATTCCCCATTTGAAACGGGTTATCAGCCTTTCTTCCAGCCCTTTAAGTTCGATAGGAGCCTTGTCCGAAGTCAGGATTATTTGTTTGCCGAGCAGATGTAAGTGGTTGAAGATGTGGAAATAAACGTTTTGTGTTTTCTCTTTGCCGGCAAGTTCCTGAATATCATCGACAATCAGCACGTCAACTCCCTGATAGAAATTGATGAAGTCGTTTGAAGTGTTGTTGCGCGAGGAATCGGTGAACTGTACTTGAAAGAGGTGCGAAGAGATATAAACGACTTTTTTGTCGGGATAAAGTTCTGTGATTTTGTTTCCTATTGCGTGGCAGAGATGGGTTTTTCCTACCCCCGACCCGCCGTAAATATAAAGCGGATTGAAGGTTTTCCCCGGTTCTTTGGCTATGGTTTCGCCGACTCGCCGGGCAAGCAGGTTGCTCTGGCTTTCATAGAAATTGTCGAAATTGAACCTCGGATTCAGGTTCGATTTCCACTCTGCGGCAGGAGGCGTCAGTCCGATTTTTGTTTCCTGAACTGCCGGTTCTGCTTTCGTTGCGCCTTCGCTTTGCCGTGTGGTGAGGCCGCCCTTCTTGTTGGAAGGGTCAACTACAACGCGGTAATAGAGGACGAGGTTCTTTCCTGTTACTCGATAAAGGGTTGCGTGAATCAAGTCGGCAAACTGCTCCTCAATATACTCGTAAAAAAACTGGCTCGGAACCTGTATCGTAAAATCACTGTCGTTGTATTTTACGGGTACTATCGGCGCAAACCACGTACCAAAGGTCTTATCATTAACATTGTCTTTGATAATATCCAAGCACTTACTCCACAATACTTTCGATTCCACTCTTTAAATAATTTAAATGATAATACTTGACAAAAATTCAAATAAGAACTATCTCTTTTTGCACTGCAAATTTTGCAAAAAAAAACAGAAAATCAAAACCCGTTTTTTTCTAAATTGTCCCTCTGATTTATTATTTCTTGGTTTTCAAAGGTTTACGGATAAAATTTGAAGTGCATTGATTTTCAATGCGTTACAGAGTTTTTGCTATTTTTATGTTTACAGTTAGCCGAATTTTAAAAGCCCTTATTTGCGGATTTTATAGGACTTTCCGTCTTCGGCAAAAAATATATTTGCTTTTGAGGCATTTTTAGAATCAGTCTAAATAAGCCTCTGCCTGATTTATTTTCTTCCGAAAAGCGAGAAGTGAACGTAACGCTTCGGATTTTCCCGCAGGTCGCGCAGCAGAAGGCTTGCATTGACGGCGGTTGAATCGAGGTTGTTGTACAGCGATTTGTCGTTCATCAGCAGTCCGAGCGAGTTGTCGGTCTCGTTTAGTTGCCTCGAAAATTGGTCGAGATTTTGCAGCGTTGCATCAACTTTTCCCATTGTTGCTGTGAGGTCGATTTGTTTAAGTTGCCCGCTGATTTGCGTCAAATCGCCCGAAAGTTGGTTCATATTGTCGAGTATTTGCGGCAACTGGTTGTTTACCATACTCTCGAAACGCTGGGTCGATTTTTCCAAATTTGAGGTCGTGAGCGCCAGATTTTCCATCGAGGTCGTGAGCGCCGGATTATTGACCAAAAGTTTTATCCCGTACAGGATTGAATCGAGGTGCGGGAGCAGTTTTTCCACTCCGGGCAGGATGTCGTTCGCGACCTTGTCCATCAGTCCGGGGCTGGCGTTTCCGATTATCGTGTCGCCGATGTTGTAGTATTTGCTCACGTAGCGGTTCATCACGAGGTTCAGATATGCGCCCGAAGTGAGGCTGGTAGCGAGTTCAAAGTGGCTGTCCATCGGTATTTTCATCTTTTTATCGAGGCTGATTACCACCAAAATATCTTCCTGATTTGTGTAGGGAAATTCTATGGAACTGACCAGTCCGACCTTGAAGCCATCGACATAGACGGGGCTTGAAGTTTGCAACTCGCTGACATTAGGCATTTTGACGTAATACATATTGCTCGGCTTGAAAATATTTACCCCTTTCAGGTGGTTCACGCCGACGTAAAGCGCTATCAAACTGATGATTGTTACCAGCGCTATCGTAATTTCTTTCGAGAAAAATTTCTTCATTGTAACTTGTTTATTTATATGGGTTTGGAACTTTTTTACCGTCTTCAAACGTAACGATAAAAGCGTCTTTAAAATCTTTTGAAATCTTCTGGCGGATGCGGTTGATTTCTGCCCAGTCGGTCGATTCGCCGTAAGTGTATTTATAAAGCCCTTTTTCGATGTAATATTCTGCTTTATAACCTTTTAAGTCCGTTGCCCGAGCCGGCAGTTTTTTCGGAACAGCCAGAATCTGCACTTTGAAAATCTGCTTGGGCTTTTGGATTGCGGCCGCGGCGGGAGCGGCAGGGACGGTTTCCGCAACTGCAACAGGAGCCGTATCTTTTGCAACAACTGTAATTGCAGGCTTTGCCGGTTCCGTTTGGACAATCTGCGGCTTAACGGCAGTGGCGGCGTCTGTGCTGTCGCCGCTTTCTGACAGGCTTGCAAGGCTGTTTTGCTTGTCGAACGATTTTTTGTAGGCCGAGAAAGCGTTGCTAATCGCTTTGGCCATCGTGCGTTGCCCTTCGTCGCTCAACAGGAAGTCTTCGGCTTCGCGGTTGCTGATAAAATCGAGTTCGACAAGTATTCTGGGCATAGTCGATTTCCGGAGGACGAGGAAAGCCGCCTGTCGAACTCCGCGGTTGCGGCGGCCGCCGGTTTTGACCAATTCTTTCTGAACGGTTGATGCAAAATTCACGCTTTGTTCGACGTATTTGTTCTGCATAAACTCAAAAATGATGTACGATTCGTCGGAATTGGGGTCGAAACCCTCGTATTTCGTGGCGTAATTGTCTTCGAGCAGGATAACTGAGTTTTCGCGTTTGGCAACGTCAAGATTTTCGGCTGTCCGCGCTATTCCGAAAGTATAAACTTCGGCTCCGCAGACCAAGGGCGATTTTTTGCCCGCAGAATTGGTGTGTACCGATATGAAGAGGTTGGCGTTGGCCTTGTTGGCGATGTTGGCGCGTTCGTTGAGTTCGATAAAAACGTCGCTCCGGCGGGTAAAAATTATTTTTACTTCGGGATGTTCTTTTTTTATAAAGTCGCCAAGTTTCAGCGCTACGCCCAGATTAATATCTTTTTCGCGGCCCCGCCGTCCGACGGCTCCCGTATCTTTGCCGCCGTGTCCGGGGTCGATGACAAGCACAAAGGCAGCCTCGTCCGAAGCAGCCAAAACCGGAAAATCGAAACAGAGCAGCGCTACGAAAAATAAAATCAACGCTTTAAATAAGTTCATCATTTTCTTCGTTTGTAAAGGACAAAAGTACAAGATTTTTTTGAGAAATCATAAAAATAATGGAAAACGGCTTTAAAAATATGTAATATTACGTATTGTCAGGCATAAAATGCCGCTGTATCTTTGCCGCATAAAGTTACTTTTTTCGCCAAACCGCCCCGCTATCCATATTTATTTTTTATCTTTGCACCGAATTTAGAAGAAAATGATACCGGTAAATATCATAAAAAAATATTGTCCCGAAGGAAGCAACGCCTTCCGGATACTTGTTGAACACAGTTTTGCAGTAGCCGATAAAGCCTTGTACATAGCCGGATTGCACCCCGAAATGGCGCTCGACAGGGCTTTCATCTACGAGGCTGCAATGCTTCACGATATAGGAATTGTCAAAACCGATGCTCCGGAAATTTACTGCTTCGGCAGTTTCCCGTATATTTGCCACGGCTACCTCGGCAGCGAAATCCTTGCAGCAGAAGGGTTTTCGCGCCACGCCTTCGTCTGCGAGAGGCATACCGGAACGGGAATCAGCCTCGAAGAAATAGAATCGAAAAATCTGCCGCTCCCGCACCGCGAAATGCGCCCCGTAAGCCTCGAAGAGCAGTTAATTTGCTTTGCCGACAAATTTTATTCAAAAACCAACCTCGAAAAAGAGAAAAAACCGGATAAAATAAGGAACGGTTTGCAAAAATACGGCGAAGGAGCGGTCGAGCAGTTCGACGCTTGGCTTAAATTATTTTTAGGTTGAAAATGAAGATTGCCCGATTGATTCAGAAACTTGTCCTGCCGATTGCGCTTGCAGTCCCGCTTTCGGTGTTTCCTGTCCTTGACGTTCAGGCGCAGGCCGCTGATTCAATTCCGCAAATCCCGGATTCAATCCCCCGCATTATTGAGCCTGTTTTGCAAAAAACCGATTCTGTTCCGGCGGATACGATAAAAGTCAATAAAGACGCTCTCGATGCGCCGGTTCACGCTACGGCGGTCGATTCAATGGTTATGACTATGGACGGGCTGAACAAACTTTTCCTTTACGGACAGGCAGCGATTGAGTACAAATCCATAAATTTAGAAGCCGATTATATCGAGATGAACGCCGACAGCACGCTGATTTACACCACTTTCAGGACGGATTCTACCGGAACGGAAACCGGATATCCGGTGTTCAAAGACGGCGGCAGCGAGCCTTACGAGATGAAACAGGCCTGGTACAACTACAAAACCAAAAAAATGTACGTTAAAGACGTCATAACCCAGCAGGGCGACGGCTATATGACGGCCGAAACAACCAAAAAAATGCCCAACGACGAGATGTATATCGTTGACGGAAAATACACTACCTGCGACGAACACGAACATCCGCACTGGTATTTTCATTTCAAAAAAGGCAAATTGCATCCGGGCGGAAATACCATCGTCGGGCCGACATATCTTGTTGTCGAGGACGTGCCGCTGCCGGTTGCCGTGCCTTTCGGATTTTTTCCTTCTACGAAGGAATATTCTTCGGGAATCATTATGCCATCTTACGGCGACGAAATGGCACGCGGATTTTCGCTTCGCGACGGCGGATATTATTTTGCGATAAACGATTACCTGAACCTCGAACTGACAGGCGAAATCTACACCAAAGGTTCATGGGGAGCGCGGGCGGTAACGAATTACCGGAAACGCTACAAATATTCGGGCAGCATCAATGCCGGTTATTTGGTTACAGTTACAGGCGACAAGGACACGAAAGATATGGCAAATTCGGATTACAGCAAGGCGAAAGACATCACTTTTTCGTGGACGCACAACCAGGATGCAAAGGCTAATCCCTTCTGGACTTTCGGCGTGAACTTCAATTTTTCGACAAGTTCCTACGACCGCAACAGCCTGAACAGCATCTATACCGACCGCTACACCCAAAATACCAAATCGTCGAACATCAATTTAAGTTACCGTCCGCCCGGCAGCAACCTTTCGGTAAATGCAAATATGTCGCTGAACCAGGTTTCGAGAGATACCACGTTGAGCGTTACACTTCCCAATATATCAATCGCTTACCGGCAATTTTACCCCTTCCGCCGCAAAGAACAGGTCGGCGACGAACGCTGGTACGAGAAAATTTATATGAGTTATTCGGGAAATATCCGCAACAGCATCGAAAGCGTGAAAGAATACGACTTTTTCAAGAAAAGCCTGATTCGCGACTGGCGCAACGGAATCAAGCACGACATACCCATTTCGGCCTCATTTTCCGTGCTTCGCAATATTAATATAAGCCCCTCGTTCAACTACTCCGAATCGTGGTACTCGCGCCGCGTGATGAAGGCTTACAATAACGAGAAAAAATCGCTTTTGCCTGCGGATACTTCTTCGGGATTTTACCGCGTTTACAACTACAACGCCAGCATTAGCGCAAATACCACGCTGTATGGCTTTTACAAACCGATGGCTTTCCTCGGAAACTGGACAAAAGGCGTGGAAATCCGCCACGTGTTCAGCCCTTCGGTCAGTTTCAGCGGCTCGCCCGACTTTTCCGACCCCAGATACGGAATGTACACCACAGCCCGCTGGATGGACAGCAACGGCGTTTTGCACGAACAAAAATATTCGCCCTACGAAAACCAGATTTTCAGCGTCCCCTCGCAGGGGAAATCCGGAAGTTTGAGTTTCTCGTTTGAAAACAATGTCGAGGCCAAAGTCCGCACCGATACCGTTCACAAAATCAGCCTGATTGACAATCTGGGGCTTAATATGAGTTACAATTTCCTCGCCGATTCGCTGAACTGGTCGAACCTCAACGCCTCGCTACGCCTGAAAATTTTCGGAAAAACAATCAGCGTCAGCGGACAGTTCGATACTTATCTGTACGACGAAAACGGGCGGCACATCAACGTTCCACGCTGGAAAGGCGCAAGCGGATTCGGCAAAATAGGGCGCTTTATGGGAACTTCGACATCATATTCCTACTCGCTCAACAACGAATCCCTGAAAAAACTCTTTGGCAAAAAAGAAAAATCGGACGGCGATAACGGCAAAAACCCGCCGCCTGACGGCGAAAATGAGTCAGGGATTGATAATCAGGAAGATACCGGACAGCCGCAAAAACGCGCCTCGCTGATGGAAAGGAAAAAAGACGACGGCGAATACGACGCCGACGGCTATTTGCTGCTCAATATCCCGTGGAATCTGAACCTGAACTATTCAATAGGATTGAGTTACGATATGGCGAATTTCGACCGCGTAAAACGCGAATATCCCTACAAACTTACTCACGGATTGAGCATTTCGGGAAATATTGCGCCCACAAAAGGCTGGGCTTTTAATTTTTCTACCTCGTATGACTTTGATTACAAGCGTTTTGCAATGATGCAATGCAGCATCAGCCGCCAAATGCACTGCTGGAATATGTCGGCAAGTTTCACGCCAATAGGGCCGTATCAGTCGTACAGTTTCACGATTCAGGTAAATGCCGAAATGCTGAAAGACCTGAAATATTCGCAAAGCAGCAACTCGCGCGACGCAGTAAAATGGGGAAAATGATAAAATCACAAAAAATATGGACGTAAAAATTGAAGAATCCTGGAAACGGCAATTAGCCGCCGAATTTGAAAAGCCGTATTTCAAAACCCTGACCGACTTTGTGCGTCAGGAATACGCCGCAACCCGCATCTATCCGCGGGCTGGCCAGATTTTCAACGCTTTCGACAAGACGGCTTTCGACCGCGTGAAAGTGGTAATTCTCGGCCAAGACCCCTATCACGAACCCGGTCAGGCTCACGGACTTTGTTTTTCGGTAAACGACGGCGTTGCGCTGCCGCCTTCGCTGCAAAATATTTACAAGGAACTTTACGACGATTTAGGCATTCCACCCCGCGAATCGGGCAATCTGGAACGCTGGGCGGAGCAGGGCGTTCTGCTGCTGAACGCTACGCTGACTGTCCGCGCTCATCAGGCCGGTTCGCATCAAAACCGCGGATGGGAAACCTTTACCGACGCAGTGATTCACCGCATAGCCGAAGAAAAACAGAATGTAGTTTTCATTCTCTGGGGCGCTTATGCACAGCGGAAAGGCGCGTTTATCGACCCTTCGCGGCATTTGATTATCAAGTCGGCGCACCCATCGCCCCTGTCGGTCTATCGCGGATTTTTCGGCAGCCGTCCGTTCTCGAAAACCAACGAATACCTGATTAAAACCGGACAAACGCCGGTTAATTGGTAGCCCCGCCGAAAAGCGATTCCAAAACGCTTGGATAATGCAGGTATTCAAGTTCGTGAACTTTTGCGGCCAAAGTGTCGGCTGTATCATCGGGCGAAACCGGACAATCTGCCTGAAAAATGATTTGCCCTTCGTCGTAATTCTCGTTCACATAATGAATTGTAATGCCTGATTTTTTCTCGCCGGCGGCAATGACCGCTTCGTGAACGCGGGAACCGTACATTCCCTTTCCGCCGAATTTCGGCAGTAAAGCCGGATGAATATTGACAATGCGCCAAGGATAAGCCTTCAAAATATTGTCGGGAACTTTCAACAGGAAACCTGCCAAAACAATACCGTCGATTCCGTTTTCTTTCAGCATTTTCAGGACTTCGCCGTTCTCAAAACTCTCTTTTCCAAAGAAATACGAAGGAACGCCGAGCGATTTTGCCCGTTCAAGGACAAAAGCATTGCTCCGGTTACTGACGATAATAAAAGAAATATCCAATTTATTGTCCGAAAAATATCGAACAATTCGTTCGGCATTTGACCCATTTCCGGATGCGAATAAAGCAATTTTTAGCATAAAAATTGTGTTTTAATGCACAAAAAACAGTGAATTGTGCAATTTTTTATTAAATTTCTTTTTTGTTTCGATAAATCTGCGTACATTTGCACCGCAAAATTAATAACAAAAATTTATTATTAACTAAAAAAATTAAAAAGTTATGTCTGAAATTGCTGAAAGAGTAAAAAGTATTATCGTTGACAAGTTAAGTGTAGAAGAATCGGAAGTAACGCCCGATGCAAGTTTCACCAACGATTTGGGTGCGGATTCTTTGGATACCGTAGAGTTGATTATGGAGTTTGAAAAAGAGTTCGGTCTTACGATTCCCGACGACCAGGCTGAAAAAATTTCAACCGTAGGCGACGCAATCGCATACATAGAAGCAGCCGGTAAATGAAATTGAAGAGAGTTGTTGTGACGGGTCTGGGCGCTGTTACGCCGCTCGGAAACGACGTAGAAACGACGTGGAACTCTCTGATTGAGGGAGTTAGTGGAGCCGGACCCATTACTTTATTCGACACCGAAAAATTCAAAACCAAGTTTGCGTGCGAGGTCAAAGACTTCGACGCAACTGCTTATTTCGACCGTAAGGAAGCCCGAAAACTCGACCGTTACGCACAGTTCGGCGTTATCGCCGCAAAGCAGGCGGTTGAAGATTCGGGACTCGACGGCGAAGGAATAGACAAGGAAAGGGTAGGGGTAATCTTCTCTTCGGGAATAGGCGGAATCGATACGTTCGACCAGGAAGTCGGATATTTCTTTTCGCATCCCGAACTTGGCCCCAAATTCAATCCTTTCTTTATTCCAAAGATGATTGGCGATATTGCAGCCGGCCATATTTCAATAATTTACGGCTTTCGCGGCCCTAATTTCGGCACAGTATCGGCCTGCGCTTCCTCAACCAACGGAGCAGTAACCGCTTTCGACCTTATCCGCCTCGGAAAGGCCGACGCAATCGTTACCGGCGGCGCCGAAGCCGCAATTACCGTTTCAGGCGTTGGAGGCTTCAACTCGATGAACGCGCTCTCGACGCGCAACGATTCCCCGAAAACGGCATCGCGCCCGTTCAGCGCAAGCCGCGACGGATTTGTGATGGGCGAAGGAGCCGCCTGTATGGTTTTTGAAGAATTAGAACACGCCCTTGCACGCGGAGCAAAAATCTACGCCGAAGTTGCAGGAGGCGGCGCTTCGGGCGACGCTTACCATCTGACAGCCTCTCATCCCGACGGCCTGGGCGCAATTTTAGTGATGCGCAACGCCCTGTTAGACGCCAATATGCAGCCCGAAGATATTGATTACATCAATGTTCACGGCACTTCAACCCCGGTGGGCGACCCCTCGGAGGCAAAAGCAATAAAGGAAGTTTTCGGACAGCACGCCTATAACCTGAACATCAGTTCCACGAAGTCGATGACCGGACACATGCTCGGCGCGGCCGGAGCAGTGGAGGCGCTCGCAAGCGTGCTTGCAACGCAAAACGACGTCGTTCCGCCTACAATAAACCACGCCGAAGGCGACGACGACCCCGAAATAGACTATAATCTGAACTTTACGTTCAACAAGGCTCAAAAACGGGAAGTCCGTTCCGCCCTTTCCAACACTTTCGGATTCGGCGGCCACAACGCCTGCATTATTTTTAAGAAGTACATAAAATAAAATAAAGAAAACAGGATTCTGAAAAAAGGGAGCAACCATCATCGGTTGCTCCCTTTCATCAGGATGAAATTTTACTTAACTTGCTTTACTTCTTCCTTTCGTTACTATCGAGGAAAATGTGTGCTTATGTGCTGGTTAATAATCAGATTTTGACGCATTACGTATGGCAGTGATTTTTCTCCGTACCAGTAAATAGCCTGTTGAACGCAGGCATCGTCCATATCGCTGTACGACTCGCTTGCCAAATCAAGACTTTCAATCTGATAACGTCCGCCGCCAATTGATATCGGCGAACCGCCGTCATCCAGTTCTTGAACGGGGGTCGCAGGCGCTTTCAACTTGAACGTTATCGTCGTCGTTCCCGTAGCGAGGCTGAAACCCGAAATAGTGAAGCAGCCTTCGTTGCCGCTTTCATCTGCGCTGGCTGTTCCGGGCGTTGCGCTGGTATTCGTAAACGAGGAAGCGGTATATTTGAATCCCGCATCGTAATTGACAATCAAATTCATATCGGTAATCGTCATGGTATTTGAATTGGTAATTACGTATGTAACAGTTATTTCGTTGTTTTCAACATAGTTTGGCCTGCTTGTGCTGACTGCGACGGACAGATTATCCAACTGTTCTCCCAATGTAACATACTCGTTTGTGTATGGATGCAGGTCGAAAGCGCAGACGCTGTTCCATAACTTGTTTGTCGGCACGCCGGATACGATTTGTTCGTAACGGATTGTTCCCCGCGTTTCGTAATTACCTTCTGCGGCGTCGTCCTTGAATTTGACTTTTCCGCGCAGGTCTATGGTTTGTCCGGCGGGAATTATCAGGTTCGAGATGACGAGGATATTATTGTCGGCGCCTTCGTAATTGATAACAAGGTCAGGATTGCTGGAATTGTTGAAATTGTCTAATGCTATCGAATCGGCCACAATCCAAACCATACCGTTGGGCAGCGTGTCGCGCAGGCTGGCAATAGTCTTGTCGAGGCAGTTGGTATTCCGTAAATGGAAAGTATAAGCAATTTCATCGCAGGTCGAAACAGACTCGTCGTGATTGATGCTCGGCTCTACTGAGAACGAGATACCGTCTTCATTTACGGGCGGAGGAGGCATAGACGGACGGAACGAAATCGGGAAAATATACAACTCTTGCGTAGGCGATGTAGCGCCGCTGATTGTCCATTCTATGCGGATTTTTTTCACTCCGTTCTTGAATGTAACATTTACCTGGCCGTTCTTGTTGGTGTAAGTAGTTGAAGTCCGTCGTTACTCCGGCTCCGTCGCAGTCGCCGGTTACTACTACGCGGTCGAAAGCGCGGGCGTAAGTGTCGAGGTCGCCTATGACAAACGACGGAATAACCGGAACCAATGTCGTAATTTCCAGCGTTACTTTGGCAGTTGCAGCCAAGCCGCCGCGGCGGTTGATTTGCAGGTAGCCGTTGCTCCGTCCGCGCGGGTACAGCGCCGGACGAGTTACTCCGGCGTCGTAAGTTACGGTAGCCGTTCCCTGAACATTTTCCCCAAGGTCGAAAGCGAAAGTGGTGGCATTTGCCGGCCACGACTTGAACGAAAGAGTTTTAGGTGAGGTAAAATCGGTTGCTAAACATCCCGTATTGCGGTCTATCCAGGCAAATTTTACATACGTCAATTCTTTCGACAAAACATAACTTATTTGATGTGCGCCGTCAATCCAGGTCAAAGGTATCACGTGGCTGAAAATGTTGTTTTGAGCGTCGGCCTCTGTTTCGGCAACAAGCATCATCACGTCGGTGCTGCTGCTGACGGGCAAGGCCGAGCCGAGATAAGAATCGTTTACCGGACTGATGAGAACGGTAAAATTATTATCATTTGTGAGTTTGCGTATCTTGAAGATGCGGTTCGACAGGTGCGTAAGACTGCCGCAGATTGCGTTCAATTCGGCAGCATTGGTATTGATGGTCGCGTCGCCGTTGTCGCCCCAGATTATCACATCCTTGTCGTTTGTTATTTCGCCGATGTCTTCGCGGCTTTCGGTAACGCCCATCATACTTCCTGCAACGCCCATCCTGAGAATGGAGTTGAACTCTGTCGAATGGGACTGGTTGTTGAGCAATCCGGCTGCATCGTCGCGGATTATGGCGGCTACGTTATTGTGGTATGTTCCGTAACTTGGGTCTGATTCGCCCGGCCAGATAATTGTTCCGTCCGAAAGTTTGTAATCGAATTTCCGGTTTGTATTGGTGCTTATCCGCAGCGTAAGTCCGTATTTGAGCGCCATATACGACTGAACGCGTATCATTTCGTCGTCTGTAAGTTCGCGGTCATAATACAGTATCTCGCTCATAACTCCCTGAATCTGGCGGTCTAGTGCATAGTGCATTCCTACGGTTGATAGGCGGTTCAGATTGATAGATGTGCTGTTGAAAGTGGTAGCGTCTTTCACTCCGTTTACGTTGAATGTTACCTGTGCAGTGTTGCCGCTCGTCGTATGCGTGCTGTACGAAAGCAGGGACGTAGAGCCTGCATTGAACAGGTGTACCGTGCCTGTTGCTTCTGTGCCAGTCGTGCGGAAGCGGCCTACTACATTTCCGTTACTCAATCGTTGAACCCCGTAAGCAGGCGCCGGAATGTAGCCGGTTGGGGCAGTAGAGAAGCCCATCATATAACACCAGTCGTTTGCCGAGAAGTTGTTGTTTGCCATAAAAAAGGCGGTGGACTTCATATCGGTAGGTTGCGCAGTTGACAGCAGTCCCGAACTGTTGACAAGATATGCGCCGGTTTGCGTACCCGACGTAGCGCCGTAAAACCTGATTGTGGGATGATAGTTCATAAGCGCTTCCCGGCTCTCATAAATTGGCATCCTGTGATTTGCGTTAATGTCTGTAAACGTATAGGTATGACCGCGCGAAGGATCTTTCCACGTCATAATGGCGGGAACTATATCATCTGCGCTTGTACTGATGGGATTTCCGGCAAGATTACTGTCGTCGCCCGGCAGTTCCGAAATATCTACCGCATTCTCGTCGTCGGCTTTAAGCCAGAGTTTCAGCCCGTCGTTTACCCCGCCCGGACCGGTTGCGTATCCTGCAACAGAGATATAAATCCCGGAAGTAACAGGCACTCCGCTTGCAATCCCGTTTATTATGGGATAAAGCGAAGTAGAGGAAGGCGGAAACGCAGGATTAGCCGAAATAAGCAGATATTTCATCTCTGTATTTCCCACTTTGAAATTGACGTTAAACTGGGTTTTTCCGGTCAGTTGCGGACTGTATATTGTTTGTATGCGATAGTTCAAATCCTTGTCAGGCTCTATCGACATATTACTGAAAGCGGTTCCTGCGGGATAATCGTAGGGAGTTCCGTTTGAAAGCCCGTTTGAGCCGAAAAGCAAATAATCGCCGTTGTCGAGCGAGCCGGTATTCTGGCTGTTAAGAGTGGTAAGCGAACTGCCCACAAAAACCGTCAGAAGTTTGTTTTCGGTGCTGATGGCCTGCTTCTGATAGAGGGTAGAGTTATCGTCGCGGCCTATGCCGAACACGTTGTATCCGTAGTTTACATGATTTGCGGCTGTCCATACCTTGGTTGTCCCGTCGGAAGCCACATAATCCTGACATTGACCTGTGGCCGAACTTGTAGTGTGAAGCGGTAAACCGTACTTGATGGCCAAATACGACTGCATTTTTGCGAGTTCGGCAGCGCTTATAGCCGTTTGCGAAGTGTTTCGGAGGATGACGATTTCCTCAATATCGCCGCGGAACGGATTATAACTTCCGATATAATATGAGTTGCCGACAAGGATGGTGCCGTAAGTGTTCCATGTAGCATCTGATGCTGTTGGAGCAGTCATAGTGTGATATGTACTCTGATGGCCGTTCAAGTACATATCGAGCGCCGTAGTGTTTCCAAGATTGGTATTGCTTATCGCCATCAGGCCGTATGTTTTATCGCCCGCGGTCAGGGTTATTCCGGCAGCCGCACGTGCGGTAGTAGCCCAGTTAAGCCTGAAAATTGCGGTGGCTCCCGTACCGTTTCCCCACTGGACGTCGTAATATCCGTTAAAATTGTAAAACGATAACAGGGTATTCCATGAGTTTCTCTGGCTCTGACGGGAAACTATGAAAATATAGTAAGCCTGATTGTTGTACAGCCTGTAAACATTGCTTCCCGCATAAAGTTTGGCATTTCCGTTGTCCGGAAAGTTCAATGCCGCGTGGAAGTTATAGCCTCCGTATTTCATGCTGGGCGTCGATTGCGAGGCGTATTTGTTTAAATTATAACCGTTCCCCGACTTGTCGAGCCACTGCGTAACAGCCGCGCCGTTTGCCGGCAGTGTGGCATTAACTTCGTCGGCTTTATACCAGGCGTCCACAGTATAAGTGGTATTTCCCGGTTTTTGGGCTGAAACGTAAGGCGCCGTCGCCGTCAAAAGTGCGAACAACAGGATGAGGGGGCGTATTTTTGTTGAGATATTCTTCATCATCATTATGTTTTAAAATGAATTAAATAAGCCTGCACAGAACATTTGTCCTGTGCAAGGCCCCATTAATCGCCCCGATTATTTCCTCACAAAAATAACTGTAAGGTAACTTTGGTCGGTAGCGTCGCCCGAAGAAGTGTATGTCAAATCTCCGGCTGCATTGACCGAAATCGCAGTAAACAGAGTTGCGTCGTAACCGGCGATATAGTAATAGTAATCTCCGGCTGCGCCAACGTTGATGAAGTTCGACAAAGCGCTTCCGCTGCCCGAAGCCCCGCTGATTGACGCGCTGTAACGCGTAAACAGATTTACCGTGCGCGTTCCGGATGTGATGTCGATAGCGGTAGGAGGCATATAAAACCACTCGTTTTTCCACGTTGCCTTGCCGTTAGCGTCTGAAACAAGGAATTTTCCCGCTCCCTGCGAGCCGTTGGCAAGAGTAAATGAGCCGTTGGCGCCGCTAACCTTGAAAGGAGCGTTTACAATCAGCGAATCTGTCCCGTCGAGCGTGGTCTTTTCCGAGAGATGCCCGCCGAGTTTGTATGTTTCCCTGTTGGAAATCGTCGTCATCGTGATACCGTTAGTAGCGGCTCCGTCGAGGTCGCTCTTCGTGTCGCGGATTTTATTCCATGTCGAGCCGTCGAAATAATAATAACCAATCGCATTAATGCCTGTGGTACCGCTTTCTGTCGGGGTTATGTCAATCGCGCTGATATAAACAAGAGCCGCCACGGGAATACCGGGGCTTATCTTGTTATATGCTCCGGCAGCCACTTTTGCGTGTAATTCGCTCAACTTCAAGATTGGAGCAATCAGTCCGTCGGGTACGTTAGTTGCAGTAGGCTTGCTGCCTACTTCGAGTGTTGCTTTGGGAGTGGCAGAAGTACCAATCCCAATTCCCACCTGGGCATAAGCCGAAGCGGAAAACAGAAATGACGCTAAAAAAAACGTCTTCCAAAAAAGTGTTCTCATAATCCTATTTTATTTATATAATTGTTAGTTAGATGACAATTTAATCAAATAGTACTGTAAAAATTCGACAATAACGACTTTTTATTGTTGTTACTTCGAGTGTTTTTTTGTTTTAACCTTTAATGTTTTCAAATATGAAAAATAAACCCTAAAAACCTCATATTATGAAATATTTTGCAAATGTATACAGTTATTTTGTAACAACTATTATCTATTTCAGTGAAAAAAATATCAATTTTATTTTTCGTTAATTTTAGCGGATTTTGGAAGGTTTTTTTGCGATTTTCTGATTTTTGCAGGCGGCATTCCGAGGTAAGTTTTACAGAATCTGCAAAAATTGGAATAGCAACTGAACCCGCTGTTTTCCGCTATTTCAATCATCGGAGCGGAAGTTTCCGTCAGTTTCTGAAAAATCATATCTTTGCGCTGCTCCATAATCCAGTGGTGCGGCGACTGGCCGAAAACTTCGTAAAAACGCTTTGAAAACGTGCTGTGCGAGAGGTGGGAACTGGCGACAAACTCATCCACCGAAAAGAACACGTTCTTATTTTGCAAAACAAGATTCTTAAACAGGAAGTTGCCTTTGAAAATCGGCTGAAACAGGCAGGCCATTTCCTCGTCGGGGCAATAAACCGACAGAAGCAGCAACAGTATGTTCGTTGCGTTCTCGATGTATTGCTGCGGAAAATCGCTTAAAAAACCGTCTTCATATTCCGAACCCCGCATTTTTTCTTCGATTATCGGCGAAAGCCGAATCATCCGGCCAATCAGTTCCGTAGCGTAACGGGGAGTTTTTACCGTATAGAGGTCGTAATTTTCCGCGGCAAGATTCTGCTGCTCATAAATTTTAACGAGCAAACCGCGGCGGTACCTCTCGCAGGAAAAGATTTTCTCGGTATTGGTGGTCGCAAGCAAGCGCGTATTGTCGTGAAGATACAAAGCGCACACGGTATTGGGCGGTATCAGGAAAAAGTAACCCTTGCGCACAAGGCGCTTTTGAGTAAACCCATAACTCGCCTCTACGCTGCCGTTTATTACAAAAACAAGCATCGCATCCGGCGACTCCCTCGTAATAAACTTGTCGCTACTGCTGTCAACAATCTCTACCAAACCGGTCCTTTTAATGTGTTCGTTAGTTTTAAGTTTCATTTTTAGTCTGATATATTATGCAAAAACAAAATTGTTATTGTGCGATTTATGCGAAATTTTTAATATCCCGCGCAAAAATAATGCTTTTTGTTGAAATTGTTTTAACAAAAAGCGGTTTTTTTGACAAATTTTTTGCCTAAAATCGCTAAAATATTGATAATCAACACAATATTTTTTGTCAGATTTGGTAAATTTTTTATGATTTTTTTCAAAATCCATTACTCCAACCACCTCTTCGAGAGGTAATGCACCGGATAAACGACCGACAGGAAACCGATTGTCAGCGAAACGCACAGCACAATAAGCAGGTCGGCCGGCGATACCGCAACCGGATAAGCGTTTATAATAAAGTTGGAGCCGGTTCCGAGTTTCAGCCATCCAAAATGCTGCTGCCCAAGGCAAATAGCCACGCCAAGCGCTATTCCGGCAAGCGAACCGAGCGCCGAAATCATCCAGCCCTCGAACAAGAAAATCCGCGAAATAAGCCTTTTCCCCGCGCCCATATTTCGCAAAATGCGGACGTCGTCCTGTTTTTCGATAATCAGCATCGAAAGCGAGCCGATAGTATTGAAAACAGCGATTAACAGTATGAAAATCAACATCAGGAACGATACCCATTTCTCGATTTTTATCATCTTGTAAACGTCTTCTTGCTGCTCGTAACGGTCTTTGACTGTGAAGTTCCCGCCCGCAATTTTTTGTATTTTTGCCTTGGCCGATTTCACCGAAACTCCTTTTTTCAAGCCGATTTCCAAGGCGCTGACCTCTTTTTCGCAGTCGAACAGCGAGCGTGCCATCGCTATCGGGACAATCATATAATTTTCGTCGTAAACCTGCTGGTCGGTCTTGAAAATCCCGCCAATATAGCAGTATTCGCGATTGACCGAGGCTGTCGGATTTGCCAAATTTACCCGCTCTTTCCGTTTGGGCGCGATAATTTCAAGAGGAAAAACAAATCCGGCATTGACGCCAATCCGCCCCGACAGCCCAAGACCGAGCAGAGTAGTGTAACTCGGCTCTGTTTGAAGGCCCGGCTGGCCGTCGAAAATCAGCGAATCTATCTTTGTCAGTCGCTCAAAATTTTCATCAACTCCTTTTAGAACGGCCGCCGCCTGCCGGTCGCGGTAAACGAGCAGCGCATTGTCTTCGAGAGTTTTCGAAACCATTGCAACCTCCGGCAGCAGGCGGATTTCGGAAAAATGAACCGAATCAGGCTCAAAATATTTGCCTTTTACCGGACTTATCTTCAATTCGGGGTCAAATGCGCTGAACATCCCCGATACCAATCCCTGAAAGCCGTTCAAAACCGACATCGTGCAGACGGTAGCCATAGTTGCCACAGCCACGCCACAAACCGCTATAAACGAAATGATGTTGATAGCGTTGTGCGATTTCTTCGCGAAAAGATAGCGGCGGGCTATGTAAAACGACAGGTTCACTGCTCTGATTTTTCCTTTGTTTGATTCAGCAAACTGTCAATTTTTTCGAGATAATCTATCGAATCGTCGATAAAAAACGCCAATTCAGGTATCCGGCGCACCTGTTTGCCTATTCTCTGGCCGAGTTCGTAGCGCACCGATTTTTTGCTGTTGTTGATATTTTTCAATATTTCGTCGCTTCTTTCCGAAGGAAATATGCTTAAATAAGACTTTGCAAGCCCGAGGTCGGGACTTATTCTGACTTTCGTTACCGATACCAAAACTCCGGGCATCATCCGGGTTTGCGCCTGAAAAATTTCGCCCAAGTCTTTCTGTAACAGCCGTTCAACTTTTTGTAATCTTGTACTTTCCATAATTTATACCTTATAATTTATAAATAACGGTCAATCCGTCGCGCAAAGGTAGTATAACTTTTTCAATTCTTCGGTCTTTTGCCAGCATTTCGTTGAAACGGACGATTTCCTGCGTGTGTCGGTCGCCCGAATGGGGTTTTTCCATCACTTTTCCGCCCCAAAGAGTGTTGTCGGCCAAAATAACTCCGCCCCGGCGGACGCGCTCGAAAACAGCCTCGTAATAGGCGCAGTATTCGCGCTTGTCGCCGTCGATGTAAACCATGTCGAATTTCCCTTCCAGCGCGGGAATGACCTTTACCGCATCGCCAATGTGAAGCCTGATTTTGCCGCCAAACGGCGAGCGTGCAAACTGCTCGCGGATAAAATCTTCCATCTCGTCGTCCGATTCTATCGTGTCAATCTGTCCGCCTTCTGCTAAGCCCTCGGCCATACAGAGAGCGGCATAGCCGGTAAACGTGCCGATTTCCAAAATCCTCGCCGGACGAAACATCCTGACAAGCATTTTCAAAATCCTGCCTTGCAGATGACCGGCCAACATCCGCGGATTCAGCAGACGGATATTAGCAGTCCGGTACAGTTCGGCCAACTGAACAGGCTCTGCATCAATGTGTTGCAGTATGTATTCTTCAATTTCCGACATTCGCGAAATAATTTATCGCCAGCCGGTAGGAATCCATCCCGAAACCTGCTATTACTCCCTTGCAAGCCGCTGAAATAAGAGATTTGCGGCGGATTTTTTCCCGCGAGTGGACATTCGATATATGTACCTCAATCACAGGCGTTTTGATGCTTTTTATCGCATCGTGGATAGCCAGCGAAGTATGGGTATAGGCGCCTGCGTTCAGCACTATGCCGTCGGAAGAAAATCCCGTTTCGTGGAGTTTGTCGATTATCCCGCCCTCGCTGTTCGACTGGAAATAAGCAATTTCCACATCCGGAAACTGTTTTTTCAGTATGTTTAAATAGGAGTCGAACGAAACAGAGCCGTAAATTTCCGGCTCCCGTACTCCAAGCAGGTTCAAATTTGGGCCGTTGATGATTTGAATTTTCATTTTGTCAATAATTTTTGTAATTTTGCTGCAAAAATAATGTTTTTTTTCTGTTTATGGAAATTTCAACTCCGGCAAAGGATTTTAAAACATTTCTGCAATTTGAAAAGTCGCTTTCGCACAACTCTGTTGAGGCCTATCTATGTGATTTGCAAAAACTTGAAGCCTACCTTTCTTCCATAGGAAAAACTCCCGCGCAGGCGGAATTGGAAGATTTGCAGGCTCTGCTCGAAATCTTGCGCGAAAATGGCGTAAAAGCGCGTTCGCAGGCCAGAATCGTGTCGGGTTGGCGGGCGTTTTACCGCTTTTTGGCGCTGGAAAAAAAAATCGAAAAAGACCCCTCGGAACTGCTCGAATCGCCAAAAACAGGCCTCAAACTGCCGGTTTTCCTCACGCTCGACGAAATCAACTCCATAATTGCCGGAATCGACCTTTCGCAACCCGAAGGCCAGCGAAACCGCGCAATGCTCGAAACACTGTACAGTTGTGGCCTCCGCGTATCGGAACTGCTCAATATACGCTTCTCCGACCTCTTTTTCGACGAAGGTTTTATCCGCGTCGAGGGAAAAGGCGGAAAACAGCGCCTCGTGCCGATTTCGCCCGTTGCAATCAAGGAAATCAACCTCTACCTCGACGACCGCCGGCATATCGACGTCAAAAAAGGATTTGAAGATACCTTGTTTCTCAACCGCCGCGGCCGCCGGCTTTCCCGCGTGATGATTTTTAAAATAATAAGGAATCAGGCGGAACTTGCCGGAATCCATAAAACCGTCAGCCCCCACACTTTCCGCCATTCGTTTGCCACCCACCTGCTCGAAGGCGGCGCCAACCTGCGGGCTATCCAGCAGATGCTCGGACACGAGAAAATCGCTACAACAGAGATATATACGCATCTCGACCGCGATTTCCTGCGGACAGAAATATTAGAACATCATCCAAGAAACCAAAAAAAGTATTAATTTTGCAGTCCTGTTAATATATTAATAATGTGTTTTATGAAGAATTTTATGAAGAAAATTATTGGAATTATTGCAGTTATCGCTCCGACAGCGGCAGCAGGTAAGGCCAAATCGCAGGCCGGCGTTTTAAAACAGAAATTTTGATGGAACGCGACCGCTTGATTAGCCGCAGTTACTGCTATATTCTGACGGCTAACTTTATGCTTTACTTCGGCTTTTACCTGATAATGCCGGTTTTGCCGTTTTATCTCGACGAGGTTTTTCATTCCGGCAAATCGCTTATCGGCCTCGTTTTGTCGTCATATACCATTGCGGCGCTCACTATCCGTCCGTTTTCGGGCTATTTGCTCGACACGCTCGAACGGAAACCGCTTTATATTTTTGCCTATTTCATTTTTACCGCCATTTTTGCGGGATACATCACTGCCGGAGCCTTGCTCATCTTCACGCTTTTGAGGATTGCTCACGGCTTTTCTTTCGGGATGGTTTCCGTCGCAGGAAATACTATCGTTATCGACATTACCCCGTCCTCGCGCCGCGGCGAAGCGCTTGGATACTACGGTTTGGCCAACAATATCGCAATGGCCGTCGGCCCGATGATTGGCCTTTTTCTGCACGACCACTGTTCCTTTAATGTAATATTTACCTGCTCGCTCGTTTCCTGTATCATCGGATTCGCGGCTGCAATGCTGGTTAAGGCGCCAAAACGCCCGCCTGTGAAGAAAGCCCCGATTTCGCTCGACCGTTTTATCCTGTTGCGGGCCTTGCCTGTCGGAATGGTATTGCTCTTTCTGTCAATACCTTACGGGATGATTTCGACCTACGTGGCAATGTACGGGCGTTCGATAGGCATCTCGTCGGGAATCGGACTGTTTTTTACTTTTCTTGCCGTCGGAACCGCTGTTTCGCGCCTCTTTTCAGGTCGGCAAGTGGACAGAGGACGCATCCCGCAGGTCATTACCGCCGGAATGATTTTAGCCGCAATATTTTATTATTTTCTCGCCGCCTGCGGGCGCTTGGCCGAATGGGATTTTGAAACCGGACGTTTCATCTTCTTCGGAACCGCCCTCTTTCTCGGCCTCGGATTCGGCAGTATGTTTCCCGCTTTCAATACGATGTTCATCAATATGGCGGCCAACAATCAGCGGGCTACCGCAACCTCGACCTATCTCACAAGTTGGGATGTCGGCGTCGGCGTCGGCCTCGTGATGGGCGGGCATATAGCCGAGATAACCGACTTTCAGACAGCCTTTTTCGTAGGCGCCGTACTGCTCACGTTAGCCGTATTTTGCTTCGTAATCTGGATAACTCCGTATTTTAATAAACATAAGTTGAGGTAAATTAGGCAGTTAAAGATGTCGAAGAATTTTTTTTTGAAAAAAGTTGAAAATTTTCCTCAAAAAATTTGGTTGGTATTAAAATTTGCCGTACCTTTGTATCCGCTTTCCGAAAAAAATTACCTCGGAAAAGCAAGCAAGCGATATTTGAAAAGATTTCCATTAGATACGTAGTACAAGCCAAAAAAGAGATTTTTTGGGGTAAAAGAAAGAACCTGTCAATTTGAATTTAGAATTTAGAATTGAGAATGAAAAAAGTAATTCGTAATTCGTAATTCCTAATTCGTAATTAAAGACAAAATGCCTAAGCCAAGGAAATTATAAAAATAAAAACTTTTTAACAGAGAAGAGTTTGATCCTGGCTCAGGATGAACGCTAGCGATAGGCTTAACACATGCAAGTCGAGGGGCATCGGGGGTAGCAATACCTGCCGGCGACCGG
>JAISUN010000105.1 GCA_031272085.1 Dysgonamonadaceae bacterium
GGTATATACAAAGAGTGCAATGATACAATATATTTCTATTCAAATGCTGGTTCAACGTATTATATCTATAAAGATTATCTCTATAATTTTAATGGTATTGATAAACTCAAATTGAAAAAAATATATTGATGTCTATAATCTCCTCTGCTCGGCGTAACGTGGACGTTACGCCGCAGTTAAAAGCAAGGCTCCGGCCTTGACGCAAGCGTCATCGCTTGCTTTTAACAACGTCGCAGGCAGGAGCCTGCGACGAGCAGAGAATAATAAAAGAACCTGACGGCGTCAATTACCCCCCCCCAAAAAAAGAGGCCGCAAAGCGGCCTCTTAAAGAGTGGTGCGGAAAAACCTAAAACTTTTTGCCTTAAAAATATAATTTATAAATCGAAAAAAATCTATTAATACCCCGGATTCTGATAAGCAGCCTTCTCGTCGTCGGTCATAGTCATCGCGTCTAACTGGTCTTGCGGTATCGGGCGCAGATAATGGTAGGGCTGGATATTGCGCGTGTATGTTACCTGCGTGTGGTCGCCTGCTGCGCTGCCACAAATGGTATATGTTTTGGCATAGTCAGTCCATTTCTGAGTGCGAACCAAATCATACCAGCGGTAGCCTTCGCCGTAGTATTCGCGGCTGCGTTCTGCAAGTATATAGTCGATATCTATTGTTGCGGGCGTGGCTGCCGTCATTTCCGCGCTGTGGTCTTCAATTTTCGTGCCGTCGCCTCCCATTGACCACTGGCCGTTGTTGCTGTAACGCCATTTCCCTGCACGTGCACGGATTACGTTAATAAGGTCGCGGGCTGATTTTGTGCCTGACGCTCCCTTAACAGCCGCTTCGGCAGCAATAAAGTACAGTTCCGAGAATTTTGCAATGTTCCAAGGACGGGTAACTCCTCCGTTGGGCGAGCCCAGACCGCCGTTGTTGTCGGTACGGTAGGGACCAAGTTTCCAAAGACCCGGATAGAAAATTCGGCTGATACCGCTGGGATTGATAACCCAGTCGGCGCGTCCCGGCAATGTGCCGCCTCCAATTTGGCTGGTTCCTGCGCCGCTCGGATAAACCACCGCCGGATTTTCCTCATCAAGGAATGTGAAAATAGGTTCGCCGCTATGAACAGGCAATCCATTGGCGTTGATGACAGGGTCTTGCCGGCCCGGTACTTTATCCATATTAGCCGGATAAACGGTTACGAAAGTGCCGTCGTAACGGCTGTCGTTGGTTTTGTCGGCAAATGTATTGGTAAATACCTTATAAGGCGGCGCTAATGCCGTCCATGGGCGTCCGCCCCACTGTACCGCTTCGCGGTCAACGGAAGTTACGCCATTACTTCTCACTAATGTATAATTGCTGGTAGTAAACCAACCTGCAAAATTATCGGGTGCGGCGCCGGTAGCATACGACAAACTCGAAGCATTATAATCTTGGTCTTGCGTATGGTCGCTGTAAAGAACTATTTCCTTGTTGCGGTCGTTGCTGCCGAGGTTTACGTCGTAGAAATAATCCAACAATCCGAAGAATTTTCCCGGATTATTTATGCCTTCCAAAGCGACATTGTATGCCTGCTGGAAATACCATGCTGCATCGTGGCCGTCAGGGTCGGTGCGGGCAGTTTCGGGGTAGGTAGGGATATTTCCGGGGTTTTGCAGCCACCATCCGTATGTAAGATACGCTTTTGCAAGATACAGCCGTGCAGCAGTTTTTGTTAAACCGCCTGTTACGCGGCCTTCTTCCGGCAGATTTTCAACTGCGATTTTCATATCGGGGAAAATAGCCTTTGTATAAACTTCCGGCACTGTATTGCGAACCGATACGCGCGAAGGGGTGATGTTGAATTTCAACTCGCCCGAACCCAAATCCAGCGGAACTCCGCCAAAGGTTTGCACCAGCATAAAATAGTCGAATGCACGCCAGAAACGCGCTTCCGAAATAAGCGATTCCGGTTCGCCCGCTTCCGAGGCGTTTTCGATTATGCCGCTGGCGGTATTGATAGCAGACCATACTGCATTCCAAAGGGCGTCGCCGCGGCTTGTGGAAGGAGTAAAGTTTGAGGACGAGCCTACCGTCAGGTCGGGGTCAATACTGTTGCCGTTGGAATTTTGCGCAAACGTATATTCATCCGTACCCGATTCGCAGACCATATAATAATATTGCCCGTAAAAATAGCGCGTATGAGCATACAGCGCCGTAATACCGGCCTGAATACCCGCTTCTGTTTTGAAGTAGTCGGGAGTATATGCCGTGCGGCTGTGTTCATCCAATATATCAGAGGAGCAGGATACTGCAAATAATGCAATAAAGAGCGCACTTGCTATTGTTTTAAATTTAATCTTTGTCATATCTTTATATTTTATCATTGAACATTATTAATTATTAAATATATTTTAGAAAGATATATTTAGTCCGAATATGTAATTACGCGTTTGCGGCGCATTTGTTCCGACAGTTAACATCGTAGTTCCGTTGTAAGGCAACGACGATGTTACGGCTGCATTTTGGTTTCCGTAGGAATTTGTAGTCGGGTCTAATCCTGTTTCGCTTGCATAAGGCGAGAAGAAGGAATACACGTTTTGTACGGTAAAGTACAGTTTTGCCTGACTCATTCCCAAATCCTTGAACCACTTATCGGCAGTGTTGAAATTATATCCAAGCGTGATTTGCCCGATTTTCAGGAAAGAAGCGTCGAAATAACCGAGCGTGGAAGCGTACCGCTGATTGTCGCCGTTCATTGCAACACCCGGCTTCGGATATTTGGCGTCGGTATTTTCGGGCGTCCAGTAATCGACTTTCACGTTGTTGCGGCGTCCGGACATCATATTCAAATAGCCGTTTGTGGCATGCAGCGAACTGACAAGCAAACCACCATGCTGGAAAGTTCCCAAAAGCGAAAGTTCCCATCTCTTGTAACTGACTTGCGTGTTGTAACCTCCTTGAAATTTCGGGTCGGCGCTCATTATTTGACGGTCGTCGGCGCTGATTTTTCGTACAGGGGTTCCGTCGGCATTGTATTCGCCTGTATATTCTACCTTTATCATACCCACAGAACCGCCAGTTTCCAGAGCGTTCAACTGGTCAACTTCGTCTGCCTGCCAAATGCCGATTTTTTTATAGTCATATACAACGTTTACCGGATGACCTACAAACCAGCAGTTTGATGCGTCGCGTTCCTGCCCTGTTGCAAGTTTTGTAATTTCGTTGTGGTTGGTGTAGAAATTTAATCCTGCCGACCACGACCATCCGTCTTTGTTTTCAAAGATTACTCCATTGAGGCCAACTTCCAAACCTTTGTTAAGCATATTGCCTATATTGGCCGCATAACTTCCGACTCCTGCCGTTGCCGGTAAAGTTACATTTTGAATCAGGTTGTTTGTCTGTATATTATAGTAATCTATTGAACCCCAAAGTCTGTTTCGGAGGAAACTGAAATCAAGTCCGCCATTCCAGCCTTCCGTATATTCCCAAGTCAGGTTGGGGTTGGGGGTAGAAGACACATACAATCCTGTTACATAATCTGTTCCAAAGTTATACTTTCTTGGAGCCATCGACCCTAATGTTGTATATGGTCTGAACGACTGGTTGGCTGATTTTCCCCAGCCTATCCTTAATTTCAGGTTATCAACCCATCCGGCATCTTGCATAAACGATTCTTTCGCAATATTCCAGCCTGCTGAAAATGCAGGATAGGTAATATATTTATGCCCCTCGGCAAGTATGGAAGAACCGTCGCGCCTTATGGAGGCCATTAACATATACCGGCTGTCGTAGTCGTACATAACACGTCCCATCTGCGAAATAATGCCTATTTCACTAAACGACTGATAGGACGCGTCATAAGAGTTAGTATTATAATAACCTATATTCCAATACTGGAACTCGTTGTAATCCAGTCCGAGGCCGCTTACAAACGAGCCGTCGTTGTGGCTTTGTTCGGCTGAATACAGGCCGTTTAAGGTTAAATGGTGCTTGCCGAACATCTTTTCGTAAGTCAGCAAATGTTCAACATTCCATTTGTAATATGTAGATTTACTCAAATAGGCTGACGCTTGCGAGGAACTGGAACTGAAAACGTCGGTTCCGGTGTATCCGCCGGTGTTGGATGCGCGATAGTCTAATCCGAGCGTAATACGGTAACTTAATCCTTCAATCCCGATGTTCTTTATTTCGCCAAATGCCGAATTGTAGGTGCCAAAAGCGCGGATGTTGTTTGCATACGAATCGCCCAAGTCTTCATAATGTTCGCGTATTGGGGTCCATATATTGTCCATATACATGTGTACAATAGACTTATATGTGCCGTCGGAATTGTAAGGGTCAATCAACGGCGACGCGGAAAGCGTGTTGTATATGCCAAGATTAGAGCCATTCGTAACATTATAGTTTGAATTGCTTTTCAAGCCGAAGTGAAAATGTTTCCCAATATTTTGGTCTAATGACGCCATAATATTAATACGGCTGTAATCTTGACCGGGCAACATGGATTTGTCCTTGTTATAACCCACGCCAAAATTATAAGCGCCGCCGTCTGTGCCGCCTGACAGACGCAGATTGTGGTTTGTCGTCATTCCGGGCTTAAACAAAAGCGATTGCCAGTCGGTATTGTTTCCCAATACTTCGTCGGTACCCATTTGAGGGCTGCCATCCGAGTTCACATAGATTCCGGCGTCTTTGCGCAGTTGATAGAGTTCGTCGCCGTTCATCATCGGAAAGGGGCTGTAAAGAGTTCTCACTCCGTAATAGCCGTCGTAATTTATTTTTGTTTTTTGTCCGGAAGCGCCTTTTACGGTTGTTATTATTATAACGCCGTTTGCGCCGCGTGCTCCGTAAATAGCAGTTGAAGAAGCGTCTTTCAAAATATCGATGCTCTTAATGTCGTTGGGACTAATGTCGCCTAATTTTCCGCCATAAGGAATTCCGTCAAGCACGATAAGAGGGTCGTTGCTTCCGCTCAACGATTTCACGCCGCGAATGCGAATCTGCATGTCTTCGCCCGGTCTGGAACTCGTTTGCGACATTTGTACGCCGGCGATGCGTCCCGCCAAAGCGCTGGTAACGTTACCAGTTTGAACCTCGCGAAGCGAGGTTCCCGCCATCGAAGCCACAGAGCCGGTAACTGCTTCGCGCCGCTGCGTGCCGTATCCGATAACCACCACTTCTTCGAGGGCTTTTGCGTCCTCGGCAAGAGTGATTTCGATGCGGGTGCGGCCGTTAACTGCCACCTGCTGCGGCAAATAGCCAAGATAGGAAACATCAAGCACGGCCTGGGGCAAGACGTTAAGGGTAAAATTACCGTCAATGTCGGTCGAAATGCCGTTCGACGTTCCTCGTTCCACTACGCTTACTCCTGTAAGCGGCTCTCCGCTTGCATCCCTTACCGAGCCGGTAACCGCAATTTTCTGCGCCTGCATCAGGCAGGGAACAATCAGAAAAAACAATAAAAACCTGAATGGTTTAGAAATAAGATTGTCTTTCATAATATTAAATTTATGTTCAAAAATTTTTAAGTTAACCGGCTTTATGCCAATTAACACGGCAAAGATACGGTTTTAAAAAATAATAAACATCGTAAAATGTAACAGAAATTTTTGTTTATGTAACACAAGAAATTTGTTTAACAAAAAAAATCACTATCTTTGCCTCTTGTTCGGCAAATTTTAAACTATAATATGAAATTTTTAAAGACAATTTGGCTACTCTTTTTTTCGACCGTAGCGATTAACCTGATGGCGCAGACCACAAAATTCTATTCCATGGAGCAGGGCTTGTCGAACAGCCTTATAAACCGTGTTTATCAGGACAGGAAAGGTTTTTTGTGGATTGCGACCGAAAGCGGCCTGAACCGTTTCGACGGGAACAAGTTTTTTGTTTACCGCCGCGACGCCAATAATCCTAACTCACTGAAAAATAACTATGTACGGACAATATACGAGAGCGCCGGGGGCGAGTTCCTGATTGGCTGCATCGACGGACTGCTCCGTTACGACCGCAATACAGGCGAATTTCGCGAAATAGAAATTTACGACGGCTTCAACCGCCCGCTTCATCCGCATATTACTTCGATTATGGAACGTCCCGACGGCGAAATATGGCTCACAACTTCGGGTTCGGGGCTGTTCTCAATGAAAAAAGGCGAAAAAATTTGCCGTTTCGACCGGACGCTGAACGAAAAACTGTGCAGCCGTTTCCTGACCACTATTTTTGAGGATTCATCAGGGCGGCTCTGGATTGGCTCCGAAAATTCAGGCCTCAACATCCTGACGCCCTCCACCGGCGAGGTTCTGACTTACTCCGAAACTGCCCCGGAAGGCCGGCGCATAGCGGGAAATGCGGTATCGGCAATCTGCGAACGCGAACGCGGCGAAATATTTGTCGGCATGCTCAACGGCGGCCTTTGCCGCTTCGACAGCGAAAGCCGCCGCTTTACCTCAATCCCCGATTACAACGGCAGCCTCGCGCTGCCCGTCAAGTCGCTGCTGGTTGACCGGCGCCGCCAGTTGTTCGTCGGCTCCGACGGTTCGGGGATGCGCAAATACAATCCCGAACGCCGGATTATGGAGGCTTACGAGCCGTTTTCGGTATCGTTCAACTTTTCAAAAGCCAAGATACACAGCCTTTTGGAAGACAGCAACGGAAATATCTGGGCGGGAATTTTCCAGCGGGGAGCGCTTTTTATCCCCGAAAATCCCAACCGATTTAAATATTACGGCTACAAATCGTTCCGCGAAAACAGCATCGGCTCCAACTGCGTGATGGCCATTTACCGCGACAGCGAGGGCCTTGTCTGGATAGGCACCGACAACGACGGCCTCTATTCGATAAACGAAAAAACCGGACAGGTGCGGCATTTCGACAACAGCTCCGACCCGCTCGTGCCGGCAACCATCACCTGCCTTTACGAGGACGCTTCGGGGCAGTTGTGGCTCGGCTCCTACCTGAACGGAATAGGGCTTTTCGACCGCCGAAGCGGGCGCAGCACGGCAATTCCCGAAAATCTGCGCAAAATATTTTCCGACAGCAAAGTCTATTGCATGACCGGCGACGGACGCGGCAGCCTCTGGATTGGCACTTACGGAGCGGGACTATACCGCCTCGACCTGAAAACGATGAAAATTGCCGCCCATTATTACCAAAACCGCGAAGGCGACGAGGGTTTGAGCAACAACTGGATAAACGCGATGCAGACCGACGGCGAAGGGATGTTGTGGATTGCCACCTACAACGGCCTCTGCTGCCTGAATCCGGCTACGGAATCCTTCAAAACATGGAATCAGAGCAACTCCGATATTCCGAGCAACATTGTTTCTTCACTCAAATGCGACCGGCTGGGCAATATCTGGTTCGGAACCGACGAAGGCCTGCTGCATCTGGACCCCAAGAGCGGCAAAATTCAGGTTTTTACCACTGCCGACGGACTGCCCTCAAATTCGATTTGCTCAATCGAAACCGACCGCGATAATAATGTGTGGGTCAGCACTTTAACCTGCCTGTCGAAATATTCGCCGACCAACAACCAGTTTGTAAATTTCTACACTTCCGACGGTTTGCAGGAAAACGAGTTCAGCCGCAGCGCCCATTTCGTTTCCCGCGACGGCGAACTGTTTTTCGGCGGCATCAACGGTGTTACCTCGTTTTTCCCCGAAAATATCCATTCCGGCCGTAAGCAGGTAAATGTCTTTCTCACGGGATTTTATCTTTCGGGAAAGCCGGTAGTGTCGGGTATGAAATCCGGCGGCCGCGAAATTCTCGACCGCTTCATTATGGACGCCGAGCGCATAAATTTGGCCGCGAACGACAATGTTTTCAGTTTTGAATTTTCGACAATGGATTACGGAAATACCGACGAAATCTCGTACCGCTATATGCTCGAAGGCTTTAATTCCGACTGGGTTACGACCGAGCCGGGCAATTACCAGATTTCGTTTACCAATATTTCGCACGGGAAATACCGGCTGCTATATCAGGCTGAATATAAGGATAATAAGTCCGAAATAAAATCAATCGAAATAGTAATCCGTCCGCCCTGGTATTTGAGCGTTCCGGCAAAAATCGCGTATTTCCTGCTGTTTTTGGCGGCAATTTTCCTTGTTTACCGCGTTATCTCGTTCAGAATCAAGCAGAGAAACGAAATGCTCCGCCTCGAACACGCCGACCAGATAAACGAGGCCAAATTGCAGTTCTTTATCAATATTTCGCACGAGATACGCACGCCTATGACCCTGATTATGGGGCCTTTGGAAAAACTGCTGATGGACAACCGCTATCCCGAACTGCGCGATTCCTACCTGCTCATCTACCGCAACGCCCAGCGAATCCTGCGCCTGATAAACCAGTTGATGGATATCCGCAAAATCGACCGCGGACTGATGCGCCTCAAATTGCGGGAAACCGACATCGTGGGCTTTATCCGCGATATTATGAAGGCTTTCGACTATATGGCGCAAAAGAAAAATATCAGTTTCGAGTTTTTCCCCGAAACCGAAAGTTTGAAAGTCTGGATTGACCTCAATAACTTCGACAAAGTGCTGTTCAACGTGTTTTCAAACGCATTCAAATTCACGCCCGAAGGCGGGAAAATAAGCGTCGAACTCTCGACCGGCGAAGACCCGAAAGCCGAAAGCGCGTTGCGGAAATTCTTCCAAATTCGCGTCATCGACACCGGAATCGGCATCGAAAAAGACAAAATCGACCGCATTTTCGAGCGTTTCTACCAGATTGACAACGAAATATCGAACTCCAATTTCGGAGCCGGCGTAGGCCTGCACCTCTCGCGCTCGCTGATTGAACTGCAACACGGCATAATTTTTGCCGAAAACCGCGGCGACATTCAAGGCTCCTGCTTCACGATACGGATGCCGCTCGGCAGTTCGCACCTCCGCGCCGAGGAAATGGAAATCCTGCCAGAAAAGGCTCCGTTAGCCACTTTCGACTATTCGCGCAAGGATGACCTCTTCGATGTGGAAGCCGAGGCCGAAAACGAGGTAAAACTCGCTGCCAAAACAAAATACAGCATTCTTATTGCCGAAGACGACCGCGAAATCAACAATTACATCCGCAAAGAACTCGGCAGCGCCTACAAAATAATCCAAACTTACGACGGCCGCGAGGCTTTGGATGCGGTTTTGAACAAAAAACCCGACCTTGTCGTGAGCGACATTATGATGCCCGAAATGGACGGAATCACGCTCTGCCGCCGCATAAAACAAAACGTGAACGTCGATTACATCCCCGTCCTGCTGCTGACCGCCAAATCGAACGAAGAAGACCTGTCGGAAGGCCTCGAAACCGGCGCCGACGCTTACATAGTAAAGCCTTTCAATCCCTCGATTTTGAGAAAAACTATCGCAAATCTGCTCGACAACCGCGAACGGCTGAAAGGCAAATTTCAAAAACATTCCGACGGGAAAATGGAAAAAATAGAACTGAAATCGGCCGACGAAGCCCTGATGGAAAAGATTATGAAAACCATCAACCAGAACATCTCGAACCCCGATTTCAGCGTCGAAGCATTGAGCGCGGCAGTCAGCGTGAGCCGCGTCCACCTGCACCGCAAACTGAAAGAACTGACCAACTATTCGCCCCGCGACTTTATCCGCTACCTGCGGCTGAAACAGGCGGCCGAACTGCTTCATTCAAAGAAACTTACAATCTCGGAAGTGGCTTATGCCGTCGGATTCTCGTCGCTCGCCCATTTCTCGAACAGTTTCCGCGAATTTTACGGCTTAACTCCGAAAGAATATATGGAAGGGCGGAACTTGGCGTAAAGCGGGTTTACGCTTTCAACTGGTCGAAGCCCTGCCCGTAAACCCCAATAACCGAACTTTGCGAGATAAAAGCCTTTGGGTCAACGCTTTTCACGATGCGGAAAATCGTTACCGATTCGTTTTTCTTGGCCATTACCACCACAACCTTTACAGGATGATGAGAATACCAGCCCGTGCCGTCCAAAACGGTGCAGCCGCGGTGCGCCATACTGATGATTTCATCGGCAATTTCCTCGTATTTTTCCGAAAAAATGAAAAACTGAACCGATTGACGGGCGCCGTTCAGCACCATATCTACCGTATATGACATAACTCCCATTACCACAAGGCCATACACGATTTTTTCAAAACTCTGGAAAATTATGTAGGAGCAACTGATAATTATCAAGTCGCAGATTAGCAGGCCTTTACCTATCGAGATGTTTCGGTATTTGTGGATTATCAACGCTATAATGTCCGTTCCTCCGGTGCTGCCCTTGAAGTTGAAAACCAGTCCCAGACCCAGCCCGCACAAAACGCCGCCAAGAACGCAGTTCATAAAGGGTTCGCCTTTCACAAGCGGCTCTTTTATAAGCGATTGCGCAAACGACAGCAGGAAAGTCAGAATCAGCACGCTGACTATGGTTTTGATGCTGAATTTGAAGCCGAAAATTTTGATTGACAGCAGCAGCAATACGCTGTTGATGGCAAAATAACTGATTCCCACCGGAATTTTCGTGCCGTAATAAATGAGCGCCGCGATGCCGGTTACTCCGCCCGTCGTTATCTCGCTCGGCAGCAAAAAGCCTGTCCATCCGAGGGAGTACAGAATTAGGCCGAATACGATAATTGTTTCATCCTGAACTTCTTGTATTACAAGCGCCCTTCTTTTTTTTAATTTTTCTTTATTCATTTTTTTATTATCTCTTTTTATTGACTTTCTCTGTATTTGCCCTCCGAATTGTCGTCCAACATTCCGAGGTAACTCCGGTAGCGCGATTCGGCTATAAAATGCTCTTCCACAGCCTTCCTCACTGCGCATCCCGGCTCTTTCCGGTGGGTGCAGTCGCTGAACCGGCAGCCTTCGGAAAACTTGAATATTTCGGGAAAATAATGCGAAATTTCCACTCCTTCCATATCGAATACTCCAAAGCCCTTAATTCCCGGAGTATCAATAATATATCCGCCTTCGGGCAGAGGCAGCATTTCAGAAAAAGTGGTCGTGTGCATCCCCTTGTTGTGATATTCCGAAATCTCGCGGGTTTTTTGGTTTACGCCTTCCACAAGGCGGTTCAGCAGCGTGGATTTGCCGACTCCCGAATTGCCGGAAAACAGCGTAATCCTGTCTTTCAGAATCGCAGCGAGAAACGAAAGGTCTTCGTCTTTTAGCGCCGAAATCAGATAGCAATCGTAACCTATTGTGCGGTAGAGTTTTACTATCGCTTCGGCGTATTCGCGGTCTTCTTCGGAATATCGGTCGGATTTGTTGAAAATTATTGTTACCGGAATACGGTATGCCTCTGCCGTAGCCAGGAAACGGTCGATGAAAGCGGTAGTTGTTACCGGATAATTGACCGTCGCAATCAGGAAAATGCGGTCGAGATTGGCGGCAATCACGTGCAGTTGCTTCGACAGGTTGGAAGGCTTTCGGACGAAATAGTTTTTCCGCTCCTCGACTTCGTAAATCAGGGGCGAACTTTCGCGGTCTTCTTCCGCCAAAACCCAGTCGCCGACGGCCACAGGATTGGTGCTTTTGACGCCTTTCAGCCGGTAATTGCCTTTCAGTTTGGCGTCTAATGTGCGTCCGTCCTCGGTTCTGACCTGATACCAACTGCCGGTATTTTTTACAACAAGCGCTTTCAAACCGTCATTATTTCCTTTTCTTTTGCGGCGAGGATTTCGTCGATTCGTTTCAGGTGCTTGTCGTGCAGTTTCTGGATGGCGGCTTCTGTTTCTTTGCCGTCGTCTTCGGGCGTACCTGCTTTGACGGCCTTTTTCGAGGCTTCGTTAGCGTCGCGACGGGTGTTGCGGATTCCGATTCTTGCGTTTTCGGCTTCTGCATTCGACTGCTTTACAAGTTGTTTGCGCCTTTCTTCGGTCAGGGGCGGGATTCCAAGGCGGATAATTTCGCCGTTGTTTTCGGGCGTGATGCCCACGTCGGAATCCTGAATAGCCTTTTCAATCACTTTGAGCATCGGCTTTTCCCACGCCAGAATGGTAATCGTTTTGGCGTCGGGCGTCGAAATATTGGCTACGTTCGACAGCGGAACGAGGCTTCCGTAGTAATCGACCTTCACTCCGTCGAGGATATGAACATTTGCTTTTCCTGCGCGGATGCGGGAAAGCACCTCTTCGAGATGGTTTACCGATTGGAGCATTTTGTCCTCGGCTCGTTTTTCTATGTCTTTAATAACGCTCATAATGGTTTTTTTTGTTTTTATTAGATTGTACAAAGGTACAAAAAAAAATCAAATATCCACTTTATCTTATGGAATTTTACGGAAATTTTTCACTACCTTTGCACCCGTGTTTTTCAATAAAATATGAAAATGAGACGATTTTGCCTGTTTTTTTTCTTCGCTTTGCCTGCTCTGGCCGGTATTTTTTATGCCTGCGCAAGCCGTATGGATATTGGCGGGGGGGACTACGACATTGAGCCGCCTAAATTCCGGAAAAGCCTTCCGGCGCCCAATTCGGTAAGGTACGATAAAAACAAAATCGAACTCGATTTCGACGAATATATTACCATTCAGAAGCCGACCGAAAAAGTCATCATAACCCCGCCTCAATCGCGGCAGCCGCAGATAAAAGCAGTCGGCAAGAAAATTACCGTGGAACTCCGCGATACGCTTATCCCGAATACGACCTACACTTTCGACTTCACAAACGCCATTGTCGATAACAACGAAAGCAACGCCATAGAGGGTTTTTCGTTTGCTTTCTCGACCGGCGATGTGCTTGACTCCCTGTCGGTTTCGGGGATTTTGCTCGATGCTCTGACGCTTGAACCGATGAAGGGGATAATGGTCGGCCTGCACAACAATCTCGACGATACTGCTTTCACTTCAATACCGTTTTTGAGGACGACAATGACCGACGACCGCGGCCAATTCCACATCCGCAACGCGGCTTACGGCTCCTACAAAGTTTACGCTTTGGCCGACAAGAACCGCAATTTTCGCTTCGACCAGAAAACGGAAGATATTGCTTTCCTCGATTCGATTTTCGTGCCGTCTTTCGAGCCTGCCGTCCGGCAAGATACGGTTTGGATTGACAGCCTCACGATTGACACGATAAAAGAGGTGCATTACAACCGCTTTACGCCTGACGATATTGTGCTCCGCCTGTTTCACGAAGAGGGAAACGAACAGCAATACCTCTCGAAACAGGAACGCGCCGAAAGGCATAAAATCGCGTTTCATTTCAACAGCGGAGCCGGACTTCCGCCCGAAATACGCCTGACTAACAGCGATTTGCAGGAACGCGAAAACTGGTATATTCCGGAAATTTCGCCCGACAAAAAGGATATAACTTATTGGCTTACAGATTCCCTTGTGTATCAGAAAGATACGCTTTGGATAGAAACCAAATACCTGAAAACCGACACTTTGGATAATCTTCAACCTGCGGTGGACACGCTCCGTTTCGTCTGGCGCGACCGCAAAGAGGATAAAGACAAAGACAAGAAAAACCGCAGGGCGGAAACTTTGAGGCTCGATTTTCAGAAAACCTCTTCATTGGAGGTTTACGACACAATCCGCTTTACCGCTTCGGAGCCTTTGCTCAATTTCGACGCCGACAAAATTGTTTTCAGCCAAAAGGTTGATACTCTTTGGGAAAGGCGCAAATTTCCGATAGTCGGGGACACGCTCAATCCGCGCTCTTATTACATCGACAAGCGTTGGGATTACGGGCAGGAATTTCGATTTTCCCTTGATTCCGCCGCATTTTCGAGCATTTACGGAAAAACTAACGATTCGATAGACACGCGCTTCAAATTCGCTGCGGAAGAGACTTACGCCGTTTTGTTCGTCAAAATTATCGGGCGCGACAGCCTCGGCGTTTGCCAACTTCTGAACTCTACCGATGCGGTGGTTCGTTCTGCTCCGCTAATCGAGGGTTACGCCAATTTTGAAGACCTGAAACCCGGAAAATATTACCTCCGATTCTTTGAAGACGACAATGGAAACGGGATTTGGGATACCGGAAATTATGCCGAACACCGCCAGCCCGAAAAAGTTTATTATTACAACTCGTCGATAGAACTTCGCGAATATCAGGAAGTTGAGCAGGAATGGGATTTAAATGCCCTTCCGACGGAAAAGCAAAAGCCGCTTGAAATAACGAAAAACAAGCCCGAACAGAAAAAAGCAAAACGTTCGCGCGACGAAGAAAGGAAGCAGCAAAGCAGCAAATCAGGAACAAACCAGAGCGGCGGATTTTCGTCCGGCTCGGTCAGAAGTTTACCCGGATTAAGATAATATGAAAGCAAAATTATTGTCATTGAGCATTTTACTGTTTTCCGCAGTTTGTCTGAAAGCCGAAATCCCCTTTCAGAGCGGCGAAGAACTGAAATTCAACATTACCTACAAATACGGTTTGGTAATGGTAAAAGCCGGAACTGCCGATTTCAAAATACGGGATTCGCATTACGGCGGCTCGAAAACGCTGAAAACAATTTTGACCTTCAAAACCAACTCTTTTTTCGACAAAATTTTCAAAATGCGCGATACGCTTTATTCGCAGATAAACCTGAATATGGCGCCGCTTTACCATTTCAGAACGGTGAACGAGGGCAGCACGACTTTTACCGAAGAAATGACGGTCAGGAAATACAGCGATACCCGCACCGAAGTCAGGGTGCGCCGCGAAAGTACGACGATATCGAGTTTCGATACAACGCTTTACGCCGACGCTCCGGGTTACGATATGCTGAATCTGATTCTTTACGCTCGCTCGCTCGACTGTCCGAGCCTGACTGCGGGTGACAAATTCAATATCGCAACCTTCGTCGGGCGCGATATGATAAATATAAACGTCCGCTACAAGGGCATTTCCACGATAAAACTCGACGGACAGGAGGTTTCGGCGCATCATATCGCTTTCGATATGGTGGACGAGGCTTTCAAGGAATCGCGGGATGCCGTGGAATTTTGGTTGAGCGGCGACGAAAACCGTATTCCCTTGAAAATCAGAGCAAAACTGAAAATCGGAGCGGCCGAAGTGGAACTCGTTTCCTCCCGCAATCTGAAATATCAGGAACAAAATTTAGCAAATGGAAATAATTGATATACAAAACAATACAGAACTTAAAACAAACATTGCGGCAACGATAGGATTTTTCGACGGCGTTCACGCCGGACACCGCTTCCTGATTGAGCAACTGAAACGCGCTGCTGAAATGCGCAATTTGCCCTCGGCGCTAATCACTTTCCGCCGGCACCCCCAAACGGTGCTGCGCCCGGGCGATGAAACAGCCTTGCTGAACACGCTCGACGAGCGGCTTTCGCTTCTTGCCTCAACCGGAATCGACTACTGCCTGTTGGCCGATTTTTCGCCTGAACTTTCGCAATTAGATGCCAAAACGTTTATACATAATGTTTTGCGGAAACAACTTTCGGTTTCTTGCCTTGTAATCGGTTACGACCACCGCTTTGGGAAAAACCGCGCCGAAGGATTTGAGGAATATCTTGTTTACGGCTCTCAATGCGGCATAGAAGTTATTCCTGCTCTGGAATTTTCAAAGGAAATTCACGTCAGTTCGACTGCTATCCGCCGGCTTCTTTTTCAAAAGAAACTTGAAGATGCAAACCGCCTGCTGACTTACGATTATTCGTTGGAAGGCATTGTGGTAGAAGGAAATAAGTTGGGCTGCAAGATAGGATTTCCTACCGCAAATTTAGAATTGCTCGAACCGCGGAAAGTGATTCCGTCCGAGGGGATTTACGCCGTCAGGGTTTATGTCGGCGGCGAGCCTTACGGCGGGATGGCTTACATCGGCAAACGCCCTACGGTAGCGGAAAACGGCGAGCAGAGCATTGAAGTAAATATTTTCGATTTTTCGGGAAATCTGTACGGAAAAACCCTCCGCCTCGAATTTGTCCGCTACGTGCGCGACGACTGCCGTTTCGACGGAATTGAAAGTCTGATTGAGCAGTTGAAGAAAGATAAGTCCAACATTCAGAATATTTTATCGAAAGCGTAATGGTTATGACAAGCAATATAAAAGGCAAATTGATGGATTTTTCCACGCCGAAAGTGATGGGAATTCTGAACATTACGCCCGATTCGTTTTACGAAGGCAGCCGCAAGCAAACCGAAAAGGAAATTGCCGGGCGGACTGTTCAAATTCTTGAAGAAGGCGCTGAAATCATTGACCTTGGCGGTTATTCCTCGCGTCCTTCGGCGGCTTTCGTCGATGAAAAGGAAGAAATCCGGCGCATCTGTTTCGGGCTTGAAATCCTGTTTCGCGAGGCGCCCGACGCCGTTGTTTCGGTCGATACTTTCCGTTCCGAAGTTGCAAAAATCGCCGTAGAAAAGTTTGGAGCGGCCATTATAAATGATATTTCGGCAGGCGGACTTGACGAAAAAATGTTTGAAACCATTGCCGATTTGAAGGTTCCATATATCGCAATGCACATGAAAGGGAATCCTCAAACAATGATGCAAAGCCTTGAATATGAAAATATTATGCGGGAAATATTTATGTATTTCGCCGAAAAATTAGACCGTTTGCGTTTGCTGGGCGTTAGCGACGTCTGGATTGACCCCGGATTCGGATTCAGCAAAACGACTGAACAAAATTACAAAATTTTGGAAAAGTTGGAAGAATTTCGTATCTTTGAGCGGCCAATTCTCGTCGGATTTTCCCGAAAAACAATGATTCGGGAAGTTCTTGGGGTAAATACGGCGGAAAGCCTGAACGGAACGACGGCGCTCAATATGTATTCGCTGACCAAAGGCGCAAACATAGTCAGGGTACACGATGTGAAAGCGGCTGTGCAGGCCGTCAGGCTGTTTAACAAAATAAATGAAAGCAAATGACGCAGTTTGGAGTAAAAGATATTATCGACATTTTTTTAGTTGCTTTTTTTCTGTACGAAGCATACGTTTTGATGCGGAAAACCGGAGCGACAGCCCTCTTTTTGGGCGTTCTTACCTTTGTGGCTATCTGGATTCTGATTTCGCAAGTTTTTGAACTCCGGCTGATGGGCGCGATAATGGACAAGTTTATAAGCGTGGGTTTCATCCTGTTGGTCGTGGTTTTCCAGAAGGAAATCAGGGCGTTTTTGCAGGCTCTCGGCTCCAACAAAGGCTTGCAGTTCATCAGCCGCCTGTTTCGTCCCAAAGGAAAATCGGAAATTGACGAAAACCTGACTTATATTATGCCTGTCGTAATGGCCGCGCTGAATATGGCAAAACGCAAGGAAGGCGCATTGATAGTCGTTCAGCAAAACGATTCGCTCGACACTTTCATTGAAACCGGCGAAATTCTCGACGCAAAAATAAGTTCCCGCCTGATAGAAAATATCTTCTTCAAAAACAGCCCCTTACACGACGGCGCAATGATAATTTCCGGAAAAAAAATAAAAGCGGCCTCTTGCATCCTGCCCGTTTCGCAAGACCAGAATATCCCGAAAAGCATGGGGCTGCGCCACCGTTCGGCTCTTGGATTGGCCGAAGTTACCGACGCAAAAGTAATCATAGTGTCGGAAGAAACCGGCAAAATTTCCATGGCGTGGAAAGGCAAACTCGAAAACGGAATCAGCGCCGAAAAACTGCAAAAATATTTGGTTGAGGAGTAAATTTCTTTTATTGATGCAAAGTTAAATAAATTTTCTCTATATCAAGTTTTTACCTTATCGGAAAAGGCCCTGCCGGAATTACATATCTTACCATCTTTTCAGGAGGAACTACAACTTGATGTGGTATTCTATTTTCATTGTTTTAACTTTTTCAGGTTCCCTGCAACGCCTCAATAAAGATGATAAAGACTTGTATGGCAGGCTGTCCTGCTTTGCCGTAACTGACTGTGCCTTAATCTGTACAAAAGTAAAAATTAAAGCAACTGCCATCAAGTAAAAATGATTTGTTTTCATATTTTTTACATCCAATAACATTGCAAGATTATTTTTTTATTTCAGCGGCTCAATTTTTTTGATAGTCTGCTGATTTTCAATAAAATTCCAATTATCAAAGAGTTCGGTTTTGTGAATTGTCGCCCATTCTATAACAAGCCCTAATGCCCGCGCCGGCAAAAAGCCTTCAATAACGGCCAGCGTCTGAATATCAACCACTCACTTAAATTCGCCGTATTGTGCGTGAAAATGTGGCGGATTATGTTCGTCATAGAACATACGTATAATTATTCCGAAAAACTGGCTAATTTGCGGCATATTGATTTTTATTTTGCTGTTTCCACATGTCAAAAGTCATTCCTTTTAACTGTAAATATATGCTGTCGGGGCAAATATCAAGGTCTTCGTTCCATGCAATAGCGCCATAATCAGCGATATATACGTTGTTAAAGAGATTGTTTTTGTCCCACTCGGTAAAAACCCCTTTATGCGCCAGATGTTTTAAATCTACCACACCCTGCGTCCCATCTTCGTATTTTACAAAAATGGAATAGTCATTCAACGCTTTTACTTCCAATAATTTCGCAAGCATATTATTTTTTTCTTGCTGCAAAGTTAAATAAATTTTCTCTATATCAAATTTTTTCCCGCAAATTTTTAGTACCTTTGCGCTTCGTTTTTATTCAAAAAAATGCCGAAAAATAATTCTCTCGAAACTGAATATATTGATGTAGAGGGCGCTCGCGTTAATAATCTGAAAAATATCGACGTGCGCATCCCCCGCGACAAACTCACTGTGATAACGGGTTTGAGCGGAAGCGGCAAATCGTCGCTCGCTTTCGACACCATCTTTGCCGAAGGGCAACGCCGGTATATCGAAACGTTTTCGGCTTACGCCCGCTCTTTCCTCGGAAATATGGAGCGTCCGGATGTGGATAAAATCACCGGATTGAGTCCGGTCATCTCTATCGAGCAAAAAACGACCAATCGCAGTCCGCGCTCCACTGTCGGCACTACAACAGAGATTTACGACTTTTTCCGGCTTCTTTACGCCCGCGCCGGCGAAGCCTACTCATACCTTTCGGGCGAAAAAATGGTCAAATATTCCGAAGAACAGATTATCAGCCTGATTTCGGAAAAATACGACGGACAAAAAGTGTATATCCTTGCGCCGGTAGTGCGAAACCGAAAAGGGCATTACAAAGAACTTTTCGAGCAACTGCGCAAAAAGGGTTTTCTCAATGTGCGCGTCGATGGAGAGTTGCGCGAGATAATCCCCGGAATGAAACTCGACCGCTACAAAATTCACGCCGTCGAGGTGGTTATCGACAAACTGCTGATTCGTCCGCAGGACGAAAAACGCATCAAAGAGAGCGTGCGCACCGCAATGCGCATCGGCGAAGGCCTGCTGATGATTCTTGCCCTCGACACCGGCGAAGTGCGGCATTTGAGCCGACGATTGATGTGTCCGGTAACCGGACTTTCGTACAGCGAGCCTGCTCCTCACAATTTCTCGTTCAATTCGCCGCAAGGCGCCTGCCCGCATTGCAAAGGACTTGGTTTTGTGAATCAAATCGACCTGAAAAAAATCATCCCCAATCCGAATCAAAGTATTTATGAAGGCGGAATCGCTCCGCTGGGAAAATATCGCAATGTGCTTATTTTCTGGCAAATAGAGGCAATTCTCGAAAAGCACGATTCGACTATTAAAACTCCGCTCAAAGATGTTCCGGAAGAGGCAATCGACGAGATTTTGAACGGCACCGAAGAGCGTCTGCAAATAAAAAACGAATCGCTCGGAAATTCCAATTATTTCCTGTCGTTCGAGGGCGTGAGCAAATATATCACTATGCAGCAAGAGCAGGATACATCGGCTGC